>JANOQK010000522.1:0-11923 GCA_031414855.1 Bacteroidia bacterium
CATGCCTTCGAGTTTACCGAAGTAGGAGGTAAGGTGGTGTATGACGTAATGCTGGACCAACTTGACCCTAAGTTAGTAGCTATGGAAATGGATCTGTTTTGGGTGGTGAATGCCGGCAAAAATCCTTTCGCTTATTTTCAAAAATATCCGGGGCGCTTTGAACTCTGGCATGTTAAGGACATGGACAAAGCAGACAAGGAACGAAATGCTGATGTGGGCACAGGCTCTATAGATTTTACAGCACTGTTTGCTAATGCAAAGAAGTCCGGCATGAAACATTTTTTCATGGAACAGGAGACCTATCCGTCTTCGCCAATGGAAAGCACTAAGAAATCCATTGAGTATCTGAAGACGATTATATAGGAGGTGCGGAATTAGAGGAATTCTAATTTAGATTTGTAACCCCGGCCTGAAGCTGGGGTTATTCATTTAATTTTATTGAAAATGCTCATTAGATTTTTATTGCTTTGCTGTTGTATCGGGTATGCAGTTACATCAGTTGGTCAGGAGTTAGGTCAAACCATACGAGGTAAAGTAAAAAATCAGATTTCGCAAAAGCCATTAGGTGGCGCCAGTGTTTCCATTCTTAAGTCAGACCGATTGGTGGCAGGATCGGTAACAGATTCACTTGGTAATTTCCAAATCATCAACATTAATCCAGACCGATATAAGCTATCCATTTCCTTTACAGGGTTTAGTTCGTTCGAAGATGAACTGTTGGTTATCTCCGGAAAGGAATCCATTGTCAATGCAAGTCTTATGGAATCGTCAACTGTATTGCAGGAAGTAGAAATCAGGTCTACCGAAATGGAAGTACCAGCGGGGGTTACTTCTATGTCTATGGAAAAATCGATGCGCGTGCCAGCCAATTTTTTTGATCCAGTGCGAATGGCTACATCTTACCCTGGTGTTGTGGCTGCCAATGATCAGGCAAATTCTATTGTTGTAAAAGGCTATTCGCCTAACGGAATCCTTTGGAGGTTACAAGGTCTCGATATTGTAAGTCCAAACCATTTAACAAATGCAGGAACCTTTAGTGATAAACCAGTTGCTAACGGGGGAGGTGTGAATGTTTTAAGTGCTCAATTGCTTGACCGAACAGACTTTTATTCTGGAGCGTTACCCGCTAATTATGGAAATGTTCTTTCCGGGGTGATGGATATGAAGTTGCGGGCAGGCAGTAAAAGTAAAATGCAATACACGGCACAGGCCAGTCTTATTGGATTGGATATAGCTGCGGAAGGTCCTATTGATAAGGATAAACGTACTTCCTTTATTGCCAATTACCGTTATTCAACCGTTGGTTTACTTTCTCAGTTTGGCGTGGACTTTAGTGGCGAGGTAATTAATTTTCAGGATTTTTCATTTCATTTGGATCAACAGCAAAAAAAGGGAGGGAATCTATCCGTGTTTGGTTTTGGTGGATTGAGTTCTAATAAATTCAATGCCAAGCCAGCGGATGAGTGGTTGGAGCAAAAAGATCACAACACCATAGTTTACGATGGTAAGGTCTATGGCCTTGGGTTTGTAAATCAATTCAAATCTTTCGAGAAACTTAGTTTAAGTTTTGGAGGATCGTATTCAGGTCAATCGCAAATGCGTAACGCTCAAAGTGAGCTACTTTCCGTACCCTATGCATATGTCTACTCAGATAAGTACTTGAATGATAAAATGTTATTCTCAAGTTTTTTGAAAGCTCTCTATAAACTGGGTCCAAATGGAACACTGGAAACAGGCATCACGGCCAATCATCTTAATAATAAACTAGTATCAACCGTAGTAACTCCTCTATACCTCGATACTTTTTACCCGAATGTCGATGGCAGAGTCACAGGTATGATGTGGCAACCGTATGCGGCATGGTCGCAGAATTTCGGTTTATGGAAATTTAATGCCGGTCTGCGCTATGTGAACTTTACTTATAACAAAGCCTCTACACTCGAACCCAGAATGAGTTTGGCCCGCTTTATACCAAATGGCTCAATGACATTGTCGTATGGATTGACAGGGCAGTGGCAACAGATACAAACGTATCTGCAAGTTGGAAATCAAAATGTAGGACTCACCAAGGCACATCAATATGCTGCCGAGTTTAAGCATACTTTTTCAAAAGACCTGCGGTTAGTTTCCAATGTGTATTACCATCGCCTGGTGAATGTTCCGGTTGAAGCTGCTGACATTCGTTATTCAACCTTGAATCAGTTGGAAGACTTTTCAAGAATTAATCTTCAAAACACAGGCAAGGGTTTAAACTATGGAGTGGATGCCTTAGTCGAAAAAAAATATTATAATCAGATTTATTTTATGGTCACCGGATCTCTCTATCGGTCGGAATATAATGCTATAGGATACTACACTCGGTTTAACGGAAGGTTTACAAGTAGTTTCCTTGCTGGGAAGGAATGGCAGAAGAAGAGGAACACATTTGGGATTAATTCAAGAGTACTTTATTTAGGCGGTTTGCGAGAAGCCCCGATCGATGAGGGATTATCCTCCCTTGTTGGTAGTACCCAATACAATTTGCAAAATGGTTACTCCGTTCAGTTACCAAACTATTTTCGCACCGACTTGCGTTTGAGCTGGCGAAAGAACAAACCAGGATATACACGGACTTTCTCACTGGATATTCAAAACTTATTCAATACCCAAAATATTGCCTATCATTATTTCGACACATATTTGCAAACTGTAAAGACGAAGTATCAGGTAGGAATTATTCCGGTTATAGCATATAGAGTGGAGTTTTAAAAAGCTTTCATCCTAAAGCTAAGGGTTGACTGGAAGGTGTATTCTTCTTAACTTCCATAAATTACTTGAAGCATTGTAATATGATCATCAATGTTTATCAAAACGATTTAGTGATTTGTGAGCTGGACGATGCCGTTCCAGTGCTTCGTCACCGCTGGACAAAAGAACCAACAGATGAACAATTCGAAAATGGGCTTATCGAAATAGCACGACAGTACCGTGAACTTAAAAAGTCTTATAAAAACCTGGCTTGGTTAGCCGATACCAAGCTCCTTGGTGAATTGAGCCCGGAAATAGAGCACTGGTTGGAAAATATTTGGGAGGAAGTACTGTTCCGAGAATCAGGTGTCACCATTCATGCGGTTATTCTGGGCGAAAACATATTTGCTGACTTTCCTATGGAAAAATTCAAGATGGATGCCGAGGAAAAGTTCAACAATTTAAACGTGCATCTTGGTGTTTTCTCCAATCAGATGGCCGCTTATGATTGGATGAAAAGCTTGTTGTAAAACCTCATCAACTATATTTATTAGCTACTACAGCTTTAAAATCGCGCCAAAGCAATGTCCTTTTTTAGAGACTAATCCCATGCCAACTTAGAATCTGTTAAAATTGTTCCGCAATCGTTTGAATCATTTCTTTTTCGATGTTTTTGGATTATTTTTGCCTCGAAAAAAAGAAATAATCCTGCCACTATATGACACAAGCACTTAATGCAACCAGTACCTATAGCCTGAAGCACAGCGATTTGCAGGCTTGGGTAAACCAAACTGCCGAGCTATGTAAGCCTGACCGAATTCGTTGGTGTGATGGCTCCAAAGCTGAGTATGATGAAATGTGCAATCTCCTCGTTACAAGAGGGACGTTTACCCGACTCAATGAAGAAAAAAGACCCAATAGTTTCGCTTGCTTTTCTGATCCAAGCGATGTGGCGAGGGTAGAAGACAGAACCTTTATTTGCAGTCGCAAGAAGGAAAATGCCGGACCAACTAATAATTGGGTTGATCCTCGCGAGATGAAGCTTACTCTCAACAAGCTTCTCGAAGGATGTATGACAGGCAGAACCATGTATGTTATTCCTTATTGTATGGGTCCAATTGGTTCACCGCTTTCCCATATTGGTATAGAAATTACGGACTCTGAATATGTAGTTGTCAACATGCACATCATGACAAGGGTCGGTAAGAAAGTTATGGATGTGCTTGGATCAGATGGAGAGTATGTAAAATGTCTTCATACTTCAGGTGCACCTTTGCATCCTGGCCAGCCTGATACAAAATGGCCATGCAATCCTACAACTAAATATATTGTTCATTATCCGGAAGAGAGAGCGATTGTGTCATACGGTTCGGGTTATGGTGGCAACGCACTTTTAGGAAAGAAATGTTTTGCTCTTCGAATTGCATCTTCCATGGCACAGGAAGAAGGTTGGCTCGCTGAACACATGTTAATCCTCGGTGTTGAATCTCCGAAAAAAGAAAAGACATATGTAGCTGCAGCATTTCCAAGTGCTTGTGGCAAAACTAATTTTGCTATGATCATCCCGCCAAAAGAATTTGAGGGGTGGAAAGTGACAACTGTAGGGGATGATATTGCTTGGATAAAACCTGGCAAAGATGGAAAGCTGTTTGCTATCAATCCTGAAGCAGGATACTTTGGTGTTGCCCCTGGCACAAACATGAAGAGCAACCCTAACGCCATAAAGACCATTGCTAAGAATACTATTTTCACCAATGTTGCTCTAACAGAAGATGGCGATGTGTGGTGGGAAGGTATGACGAAGGAGCCGCCAAAGAATTTAATTGACTGGCGAGGCCAAAAATGGGATCCTGCATCCGGTAAGCCTGCAGCTCATCCAAACTCGCGCTTCACAGCGCCAGGACATCAGAATCCTGTTATAGATTCGGCTTGGGAAAATCCAAACGGTGTCCCCATTGGTGCCTTCATATTTGGTGGAAGAAGAAGCTCAACGATTCCATTAATTTATCAGGCACACAACTGGAACTATGGAGTTTACTTAGCAGCCACTATGGGCTCTGAGACTACGGCAGCGGCTTTTGGTGAGATCGGAAAAGTGCGAAGAGATCCATTCGCCATGCTTCCTTTTTGTGGCTATCACATGGGCGATTACTTTAATCATTGGCTGCAGTTCGGCCGCGATATTCCAAATCCTCCGCGGATATTTGGAGTCAACTGGTTTAGAAAAGATGAGGACGGAAATTTTCAGTGGCCTGGATTTGGAGAAAATATGCGCATCTTAAAGTGGGTAGTTGAAAAAATTCAAGGCAAGTCGAATGCAGTGGAAAGCCCGATTGGCTGGATGCCGCATTATGATGATATCGATTGGACAGGTTTGGATTTTACAAAACAACAATTTGATGCAATCATGCAAGTCGATCGTGAAGCATGGAAGAAAGAATTATCTGAACATGCAGAATTGTTTGAACGCATGTATGATAGACTTCCAAAGGAATTTATCTTCATGAGGGAGTTATTGCTTTCCAGTCTCTGGCGATCTCCTGAGAAGTGGAGTGTAGAGCCTGAGTTGGACTGATGCACCTAACAAAAAGCCTTGTTCTTAAAGCAAGGCTTTTTTTATAGATCTTCCGGATAACTGCGGTTGCCGATCCGGATTAATAAACCTACTTTTCGAAAACCTATTCCTTATTAATGAGTTCTGAAACATCTTTCTTTGGTCATCCGCGGGGGCTTGCTACATTATTTTTTACGGAGATGTGGGAGCGCTTTAGTTATTATGGCATGAGGGCATTGCTGCTGCTGTTTATGATAGGAGCTGTTGAAGAAGGGGGGATGGGATTGGATGAAAAGACGGGAGGCGCAGTCTATGGATTGTACACTATGTTTGTATATCTCTTGGCCTTGCCTGGTGGGTGGCTTGCTGATAAGTATTTTGGTTTACGGAAATCTGTTTTCTACGGAGGCTGCCTGATTACAATAGGGCATTTTTGTTTGGCCTTTCCTTTCACAGAAACATTTTTTATTGGCTTGCTTTTTATTGTAATGGGAACGGGGTTGCTGAAGCCAAACATTAGCAGCTTGGTAGGCGAGCTTTACGACTCAACAGATCAGGCAAGAAGAGATTCAGGGTTCTCGATTTTCTACATGGGTATTAACATTGGGGCAACCATTGCTCCAATCATTACAAGCTACTTGGGTGAAAATATCAATTGGCATTACGGGTTTGCTGCGGCTGGCGTTGGAATGCTGTTGGGTGTCATTCAATACAAACTCACAGAAAAAAATCTGGGTAATGCCGGACTTGAACCCACTAAACTCTCAGACCCGATTCTTCAGAGAAAAAAGGAAAGAAATTTCAAGGCAGGCATTTTGATTTTTGGTGCACTGCTTGCTCTATTCGTTTCGCTTGCTTTAATGGGAATCATCGTAATCAATCCGGTTCTCGTAGCACAGATTTCAACATACGCGATTGTAGGAAGTGTAATCCTTTATTTTGGATACATTTTACTCTTTGAGAAATTGGAAAAAGAGGAGAAGAATAAAATAAAAGTCATAGCGATGTTCTTTCTAGCTTCTGCCATGTTTTATTTCGGATATGAGCAGCAAGGTTCAACACTGAGTTTATTTGCCGATAGGTATACCGATCGGTTCATTGGAAGTTTTGAATTCCCTGCAGGGTGGTTTCAAACCGTGCCGGCCGGGGCAGTCATACTCTTTGTTCCCGTATTTGCCTGGCTGTGGGTATGGCTTGCTAAGCGCAATCTCAATCCTTCTACGCCTGTCAAACTTTCGTTGGGCTTGATCTTTATGGGCTTAGGTTATGCGGTTATGATGGGTGGTTCAATGATTATCGTTGCCGGAAGCAAGGCTCTTCCAACCTGGCTAATCTTTACGTATATCTTTCATACGTTTGGAGAGATTTGTTTATACCCAATTGGATTAAGTGCAGTTTCAAAACTCTCTCCAAAGCGACTGGTGGGCCAGATGATGGGCATTTGGTTTATGTCACTAGCGCTTGGTAATCTGATAGCCGGATTGTTCTCCGGTGAATTTGATGACACTGCGATCACGGCCAATCCGCAGCTATTGGTTGAGCTGTTTCAGGGGGTGGTAATTGTGATGTTCATTTCAGGAGTTATTGTTTTGCTGTTTAGTAAACCCCTTAAAAAATTAATGGGTAATATCCGCTAATCTAAAATCAAAATCTTTTAACCTAATACGGACTTATGGAAGCACAGTTTAAGCCCTACATCGCACCGGAAAAAAATATTGCAGAGTTTACAGTTAAGTCTGTAGTGTTTGGTTCGCTATTTGGAATTCTCTTTGGATGTTCAACAGTTTACCTTGCGTTGAAAGCGGGGCTTACCGTTTCAGCATCTATCCCGATCGCTGTGATTGCAATCACATTAGGTCGTAAGTTTCTAAAAACTACTATTTTAGAAAACAACATCATTCAAACTACGGGGTCAGCTGGCGAATCCATTGCTGCAGGCGTTGTTTTCACATTGCCAGGATTTTTATTTCTATCGCCAGGAGAAAATGGAATCAGCGTTGGTGAAAGTTACTTTGATTATCTAACCATACTAATTCTAGCTGCCTTCGGTGGAATGCTCGGCACATTGATGATGATTCCCCTTCGAAGGTCTTTGATTGTAAAAGAACATGGAACGTTGCCTTATCCGGAAGGAACTGCATGTGCTTCTGTCTTGCAAGCAGGTGAGAAAGGAGGCGTATTCGCAGCCACTGCCTTTATGGGAATGGGGATTGCCATGGGCTATGCTATTCTTCAAAAAGTATTTCATGTGATAGCGGAAACACCTGCTTATGTGACCAGTCAGTTCAATAAGTTTTGGCCATCGGCAACGGCCAATGGAGAAATTACACCGGAGTATTTAGGTGTAGGCTATATTATTGGACCAAAGATTGGCGGAGTATTAGTGGCAGGTTCTGTCTTAGCCTGGTGGGCAATAATTCCACTGCTTTCTACATTGGTTCCATTCGATAGTGTAGCTCATCAATTGGTTACTTTGGGTTATCTTGCCGATGTTAATACTGCTGGAGGTAAGGGCGGGTGGGATCCAGTTACCAAGACCTTTGCCAACCCATCAAGCGCGCTTTACTTTGCCTATATACGTCAGATTGGAGCAGGTGCCGTGGCTGCAGGAGGATTCATTACTCTTATAAAAACTATACCTACAATTGTCGGTTCATTTCGCGATAGTATTGCTTCGCTAAAAGAAAAGAATGTGTCTGGTATTTTACGCACTGAGCGAGACTTATCTTTTAAGGTTGTCATTTTTGGAAGTATCGCTCTAGTTATATTAATGACTGTGCTTCCTGGAATTCCTGGTGATGGTGTATTGCAGAAATTGTTAATCGGAATTCTTATCATCATCTTCGGATTCTTCTTTGTTACAGTTGCCAGTAGAATCGTAGGTTTGGTGGGATCGAGTAATAGTCCTATTTCAGGTATGACGATTGCAACGTTAATGGGTACCTGCCTTATTTTCACCGCAGTAGGATGGAGCGGAAAATTATATGAACCTCTTGCTTTAGTAGTGGGTGGAATGATTTGTATTGCGGCAGCTAATGCAGGTGCTACTTCTCAGGATTTGAAAACGGGGTATATAATTGGAGCAACTCCCAGGTACCAGCAGTTGGCCTTGTTTATAGGAGCCATTGTGTCTTCAATTGCTATTGGTGTTGTTGTTAAAGTATTGGACACCCCTACAGTGGATATGGCTGCTCAGGGAATAAAGCATGCCATCGGAAGTGAGCGTTACTCTGCTCCTCAGGCTACCTTAATGGCAACTTTAGCAAAGGGTATTTTGTCTTTTAATCTCGATTGGCAATACGTTATCGTAGGTGTTTTCATTGCAGTAATGATAGAACTTTGTGGGATAAAAGCGCTAGCCTTTGCGATTGGTTTGTATCTACCATTATCTACTACGCTGCCAATTTTTATTGGCGGTGCCGTAAAAGGTTTAATTGATTGGAAAGCTGAGAGAAGGGGAGAGGTAAAGGCAGATGATGATTTGGGTAGAGGAAGTTTGTTTGCAACAGGCTTGATTGCAGGTGGTGCATTGGCAGGTGTGATTGTAGCGCTGCTCTCCGTAAATGATAATATATTCAACAAAATGAAATTTATCAGTGCCGAACATGGCCTAACTAGCCTTCTCGGCACCAATGGTTATGCTATTCTTGGTGTGTTGTTCTTTGCGGCAATGGCTATTATGTTGTATCGGATTGGAAATAAGAAATCTGACTAAATACAAAGGCCAGTGAAAACTGGCCTTTGCTTTATGTTGATCAGAGGAAGTAGTTCATGCTTTCTCAGTGCCAATTTCAATAATCTGTTTTAATTCATATAAGGCCTTTGTTTCAGATTCATCAATCTTTCCGTCTGCATTGATGATGTCGTACATATCGGTGTAGACTTTATATTTCTGCTGAAACTTCACCTGATCAAAATGCTTGAAGGTATCTCGGATAACCGTTGTTACCTGACTTTGATCAATGCCTTTGTATTGACTTACGGCATCATTAAATTTTTGTTCAAGATTACTCTCTTTAGGATAAATCTTGCTCATTTTGTTTAGCACCACTGACTTCTCCAAAGAATGGAACTCGCCATCAGCATGTGCCATATGGACGTATAAAAATAAAACGAAGTCGGCAAAGGTTTTGTGGATGATCATAATAGTTAACGGCTAGTATTTACTGATGGCTTACCTCTGAATTGATGTCAATAATTTCTTTCAACTCTTTTAAGGCTTTGGTTTCTGCTTCGACTACTTTTCCATCCGCACGTATGATATCGTACAGATCGGAATAGACTTTGTATTTCTGTGCAAATTTCACTTTGCGGAAATGACCGAATGTATCGTGAAACAACTTAATCAAGTTGCTTTTTTCAAAGCCATTATATTCGTCAATTGCTTCCTTTAATTTTAAATCGAGGTCTATTTCTTGCTGGTCGTAAAGCTTTGTCATTTTATCACGAACCATATTTAACTCAGTTTCATGAAAATCACCATCGGCATGGGCCATGTGCAAGTAAAGAAAAAGAACAAAGTCAGCAAACGACTTGTGGATTACCATACGGGCGTAAAAATATTGATCGTGCTAAAGTATTAAAAAAGTCTGAATAAAATTTATGCTTAATGCTGGTTTCTGGATACTAGATTCATACGAGGGGACGCCAAGAATCTAGCTTCTAGCATCCTGAATCAAGATACCAAAAAAAAGGCCCCACCAAATTGGCAGGGCTTTCATTATCAATTTGCGACAGATTACATCATTCCGCCCATTCCACCGCCACCTCCTGGCATTTGTGGAGCTTCTTTATCTTCAGCAATCTCAGAAACAACAGCTTCAGTAGTCAGGAGCAATCCAGCAATTGATGCTGCATTCTCAAGAGCAAGACGAGTTACTTTAGTAGGATCGATAATACCTGCATCGAAGAAGTTTTCGAACTTGTTCTCACGGGCATTGTATCCGAAGTCTTTCTTGCCATCGCGCACTTTGTTCACGATAACAGATCCTTCCTGACCAGCATTTTCAGCAATGGTTCTCAAAGGAGATTCGAGAGATAACCGAACGATATTCACACCAGTTGCCTGATCTTCGTTATCCAAACCAAGCTCTTTCAAATCTTTCAATGCATCGATAGCACGGATGTAAGCTACACCACCACCAGGGACGATACCTTCCTGAACGGCAGCGCGAGTTGCATGCAATGCATCGTCAACGCGGTCTTTCTTCTCTTTCATTTCAACCTCTGTGGCAGCACCTATATAAAGGATAGCTACACCGCCTGAAAGTTTTGCAAGACGCTCTTGTAATTTTTCTTTGTCATAATCAGATGTTGTTACATCGATCTGTGCTTTGATCTGACCTACGCGACCTTGGATCTCGCTTTTCTTACCAGCGCCATTTACAATGGTTGTATTGTCCTTGTCGATGGTTATTTTCTCTGCTTTTCCAAGATATTCCAACTTAGCATCTTCTAGCTTCATGCCTGTTTCCTCAGAAATCACTTTACCTCCTGTGAGGATTGCAATATCTTCCAACATAGCTTTTCTGCGATCGCCAAAGCCAGGAGCTTTAACAGCGGCTACTCTCAGCGCTCCACGGATTTTGTTTACTACTAAAGTAGCTAAGGCTTCGCCTTCAACATCTTCAGAAATAATCACCAATGGTTTGCCAGTTTGAGCAGTTTGCTCAAGGATAGGAAGAAGTTCCTTCATGCTGCTGATCTTCTTGTCGTAGATCAGGATGTAAGGAGTTTCAAGATCAGCTTCCATTTTCTCTGTGTTGGTCACAAAGTAAGGGGAGAGGTAACCGCGATCGAACTGCATACCTTCAACAGTCTTCACTTCAGTTTCAGTTCCTTTAGCTTCTTCAACAGTGATTACACCGTCTTTGCCTACTTTATCCATAGCAGCAGCGATCATCTTACCAATTTCAGCATCGCTGTTGGAAGAGATGGTAGCTACTTGTGAGATTTCACTTGAGTCTTTTAACTTCTTAGATTGCTTTTTCAAATGCTCAATCACTGCAATGACAGCCTTGTCAATACCGCGTTTCAAATCCATTGGATTAGCACCGGCTGCCACGTTTTTAATACCATGTGAGTAGATAGCCTGAGCCAATACAGTTGCTGTAGTAGTTCCGTCACCTGCTGCATCAGCAGTTTTAGAAGCCACTTCTTTCACGAGTTGAGCACCCATGTTTTCGATAGGATCCTTTAATTCAATTTCCTTTGCAACAGATACACCGTCTTTTGTTACAGTTGGTGCTCCGAATTTCTTGTCGAGGATTACGTTACGGCCTTTTGGACCAAGTGTAACCTTAACGGCATTTGCCAATTTGTCAACACCCCTCTTTATTTTATCGCGGGCAGTTGTATCGAATGTTATTTCTTTAGCCATTGTATTTAATTTTTAAGTTGTTGAAGTTAAATGATTCCGAAGATGTCAGAATTTCTCATGATAAGGTATTCCTTACCATCGATGTTAATCTCTGTACCAGAGTATTTTCCGTACAATACGTTGTCTCCCACTTTTACAGTTACTGGCTTATCTTTAAGTCCTTCTCCGATCGCAATAACTTTTCCTTTTTGTGGTTTTTCTTTTGCCGTATCTGGGATGATAAGACCCGAAGCTGTCTTTAGTTCTGCAGGTGCTGCTTCAAC
>JANOQK010000523.1:0-53265 GCA_031414855.1 Bacteroidia bacterium
CGCCAACATAATGTCACCCACCTTCAATGATCCATTTTGAACCATTACGGTAGTCACATAACCACGGCCTTTATCAAGAGTTGCTTCAATGATAGAGCCTGATGCAGGTCGGTCTGGATTAGCTCTCAGAGCTAGTAATTCAGCTTCGAGTAATACTTTTTCCAAAAGTCCATCAATACCTAAACCTGTCTTTGCAGAAATCTCCTGAACCTGGTATTTACCACCCCAGTCTTCAACAAGAATATTTAACTTAGAAAGCGACTCTCTTACTTTTTGTGGATTTGCCGTTGGCTTATCTATTTTGTTGATCGCAATTACAATAGGAACACCTGCTACTTGTGCGTGATTGATTGCTTCTTTCGTTTGAGGCATCACATCATCATCGGCAGCTACCACAATTATGGCAACATCTGTGATTTTGGCACCGCGTGCACGCATGGCTGTAAAGGCTTCGTGACCAGGTGTATCTAAGAATGCAATTTTATTACCACTCTTAGTTGTTACATCATAAGCCCCAATGTGCTGCGTGATACCACCCGCTTCCTGTGCTGTAACTTTTGTATTTCTGATATAGTCCAGCAACGATGTTTTACCATGGTCAACGTGACCCATGATGGTTACAATCGGAGCGCGTGGTTTCAGATCCTCCTCATTGTCATCGTTCTCTTCTACTTCTTCTTCCTCTTCATTTGTAGTGAACTGGATCTCATAACCAAACTCATCTGCAATAACCGTGATGGCCTCTGCATCAAGACGCTGATTGATGGAAACAAACATTCCCAATCCCAAGCAGGTAGAGATAACATCGTTCACAGAAACGTTCATCAAGGAAGCAAGGTCATTGGCTGAAATGAATTCCGTAACCTTTAAGGTTTTGGATTCTTCCTGTTCCTGCAACATTCTTTCTTCTTCCGCCTCAGATACAGCCTGACGTTTTTCCTTCCGGTATTTGGCACCTGTGAATTTCTTGGTTCCACCGCTTAATTTAGCAAGCGTAGCTCGTATTTGTTCTTGTACTTCCTTTTCAGTTGGCTCTGCCTTTTGCGGACGAGCTGGCATTGGTCTCTTTTGGCCGCCCTGTCCTTGCCCTGTAGAAGGAGCACCTCCACTGTGTTGTCCAGGTCCTCTTCTGTTGTCTCCTCCGCCTCTGTTATCCGTTGCGTTAGGCAAGCGTTTGCGAGGGCGTTTTTTGTTTGCATCCTTCAAATCAGAAGATGCAACCGGTTGATCTTTCTTCTTTTCAACAGGCAATTCAATTCTAGCAACTACTTTAAGACCTTGTAGCTTTTCTGCCTTTGCCTTGATAAGCTCCTGTTCGGGTTTCTCAACAGCGATAGGTTCAGCAATTACTTTTGGCTCAACCTTTTCTTCTACTACAGGTTTTTCTGCTTTTACTACTTCTTTTACCTCGGGTATTTCTACAATCTCCTCTTTTTCAACAGCAGGTTTTTTCTTATCCAGTTCAATCTTACCTACAACCTTAAACCCTTCAAGTTTTGTCTTTTCACGCTCAACTTTTTCGGGTTTAGGTTCTTCCTTATGCTTGATTTCTTTAGAGCCAAGATTTTTGATTAGTACGCTATCTTCTTCTTCAACTTTCTTGCGGTGAATCTCTGGCTCTGTTGCAATGGAGATATTTTCAACATGCTTGGTTCCAATAGTCAGACCAGAGGCTTCCAGTTTTTCAGAAGCAGATGAGGCATACTCCTTCGAGAGCATGGCAAATTGCTCTGGAGAAAGCTTGGCGTTAGGATTGTTTTCGACCACAAAGCCCTTTTTGGCCAAAAAATCCAAAATGGTATTATGGCCTACGTTTAGCTTGCGCGATGCTTGACCTAACCGTGTTGTCTTTTCTTCTGCCATGCTCAAATATCCTGCTTTTTAATTGATTTTTAAGATTTCTATTTGTCTAAAGGACTATTCAAATTCCTTTTTCAACACATTCAATAAACCGTCTACAGTCTCTTCTTCAAGGTCTGTCCTGCGCACAAGTTCTTCTTTGTTCAAGGCCAAAACACTTTTCGCGCTGTCTAGTCCAATTCGTTTCAACTCATCTATTACCCAACTTTCAATCTCATCGCCAAATTCATCCAGGTCAACGTCCTCTTCCTGCAGTGTATCCACTTCGCGGAATACATCTATTTCCATTTCAACTAACCTGCTGGCAAGCCGAATGTTCAATCCGCCTTTTCCAATAGCAAGCGAAACCTGATCAGGGCGCAGGTAAACAGATACACGGCCGTTTTCCTTATCAATTTTTATACTTGAAATTTTTGCAGGGCTCAACGCACGCGTGATGTACAACTCCAGATTTTCGGTATAGTTAATTACATCGATATTTTCATTTTGCAATTCACGCACAACGGCATGAATGCGTGATCCCTTCATACCCACGCAAGCTCCTACCGGATCAATGCGATCGTCATACGATTCAACAGCAACTTTCGCCCTTTCGCCTGGCTCGCGAACTACTTTTTTAATGGTGATCAAACCATCAAAAACTTCGGGTACTTCCTGTTCGAAAAGTCTTTCCAAAAAAACAGGTGATGTGCGTGATAAAATGATTTTCGGATTGCCGTTCACCATCTCCACTTTATGAACAATCGAACGAACATTTTCTCCCTTACGGTAGCGGTCTTTTGAGATTTGCTCGCTTCTAGGAATGGCGATTTCATTTCCTTCAGCATCGATGAGCAATACTTCGCGGCTTAGTACCTGGTATACTTCACCCGTGATAATCTCACCTACGATGTCTTTATACTTTTGGAATAAAATGTCTTTTTCAAGGTCTTTTACTTTTTGTAACAGCGTTTGGCGTGCTGTAGTAACAGCCCTGCGGCCAAAATCCTCCAAATGAATTTCTTCGGCTACTTCTTCGCCTACTTCAAAGTCAGGCTCAATTTTCTTGGCTTCGGCCAAGCTAATCTTATCATGCTCCCAAATATCCTCTGAATCATCATCTACTATCTCGCGGAAGCGCCAGATTTCCAGATCTCCTTTATCTGCATTCACAATAATGTCAAAGTTGTCATCCTGCACATATTTCTTGCGAATCATGTTACGGAAAACATCTTCCAGGATGCGAATCATAGTTGGGCGATCGATGTTCTTTTGCTTGGCAAAATCTGCGAACGATTCTATTAGGGTTGAGGTGTCCATCATAGTACTGTTATTTAAACGAAACCATTACAAATGCTTTTTCAATCTGTTCAAAAGGTATTTCTATTGTCTTTACTTCTACTTTCTTGCCTTCTTTTACTTCCTGCTTCAGAACGATTCGCTGCTCATCCACTTCTGCCAATGTTCCTTGCACCAATGCTTTGTCTTTCGTGTGCACTTTAAATCCGCGTCCCACATTTTTATAATACTGACGCTTCAGTTTTAAAGGATGATCTAAACCTGGAGTAGTCACTTCTAGTGTATAGTTATCATCAATCAGCCCGAATTCATCCATTGCATTAGATAATGCCCGGCTCACCTTGGCACACGTCTCAATGCTAACCCCCTTATCTCCGTCTAAGATGACCAAAACACGCTTTGAGCCTGCTTTGGCTGTGAGTATAACTTCAACTAAAAACTGACTCTCGTCAATCAGACAGCTTTGAGCTAATTCACGGACTTTGTCATTCAAATCCATACTGTTTTGCTATATAACCGTCAAATAAAAGAGGGGACTTTTCGGTCCCCTCTTTGGTGTTCGTTAAGAAGTTGATGCAAATTTAGTTGATTTTTACTTTATCACAAATAATTGTGTTCTTTGGTCGATCGATACTCGTAAAATCACTAATGATGTTAAGTCGTGTTCTCTTCATTTTTGCTATTGTCTTGTTGGTTTCTTGCAGAGAAAAAAGCAAAAAGAGTGAAGAAAAAGAAACTCC
Source organism: Bacteroidia bacterium (assembly GCA_031414855.1). GTDB lineage: Bacteria > Bacteroidota > Bacteroidia > Cytophagales > Cyclobacteriaceae > ELB16-189. The sequence goes on from JANOQK010000523.1 coordinate 3,879, forward strand.
AGCTCGTATTGTAAATGTTCCCTTGTTCAAAGGAGATTCCGCTTATTTCTTTATCGAAAAGCAAGTCAAATTTGGTCCTCGTGTGCCAAATACAAAAGCTCATACTGCTGCTGGTGATTACTTCGTTAGTCAATTTAAAAAGTATGGCGCTGTTGTAATAGAACAAAAATTTGATGCTATTTCATTTGACGGTCAACGGTTGGCCTTACGAAATATCATTGCCAGTTTTAATCCTGATCAACCCAAAAGAATTCTACTTGCTGCTCATTGGGATACACGACCCTTTGCTGACAAAGACGAAGTTAAACCTGATGCTCCTTTTGACGGTGCCGATGATGGAGCCAGCGGAGTGGGTGTATTAATGGAAATTGCTCGACTCCTAAGTAATCAAGCCCCAACTATCGGAATAGATATTATTTTCTTTGATGGTGAAGATTATGGCGAGAAAAATTCCATGCACAACCAAGTGCCTCTGCCAGATGGATTGCAATCATGGTGGTGCCTGGGCTCTCAACACTGGTCAAAGAACAAACACAAGAAAAACTATTCTGCACATTATGGAATTCTTTTGGACATGGTTGGTTCCAGGCGTGCACATTTCTATCGGGAAGGATTATCGTTAGAATTCGCTCCAACAGTTGTCGAAAAAGTGTGGAATACTGCAGCGCGCTTAGGCTACTCAGATTATTTTGTGAAGCAAAATGCTTCTGAAATAACTGATGATCATCAATTTGTAAACCAAATTGCAAAAATTCCAATGATTGATATCGTGCATTATCACCCTGTGCTAGGGTACTTTGGCGACTATCACCACACCCAAAAAGATAATTTGGATTTAATTAGTAAGGAAACCCTTCAAGCAGTTGGAGCTACTCTCTTAAATGTGATTTATTACGAAGAGTAGTTTAATCTGCAATCAGTTTCTTAAGGTAAACTCCGTACCCACTTTTTTCAAGTGGCTGAGCCAATGTGAGCAGCTGTTCCTTATCTATAAATCCCTTTCGGTAGGCAATCTCCTCGATACACCCAATCTTTAATCCCTGCCGCTGCTCAATCACTTGTACAAAATTCCCTGCTTGCATGAGTGAATCAAATGTACCTGTATCCAGCCAAGCTGTACCACGACTCATGATTCCTACTTTTAGTTTTCCTTTCTGCAAGTAGACTTTATTTACATCTGTTATCTCAAGCTCACCACGTGGACTTGGTTTAATTGCTTTTGCAATAGCAACAACATCATTGTCATAAAAATATAGCCCCGGAACCGCGTAATTTGATTTTGCGTTTTGGGGTTTTTCTTCAATGGAAATTACATTCTGATTTTTATCAAACTCAACGACACCGTAGCGTTCCGGGTCATTGACATGGTAAGCGAAAATTACACCTCCATCTGGATCGGTGTTGTCTTGTAACAAATTGATCAATCCTGAACCGTAAAAAACGTTATCACCTAAAACAAGTGCCACTTTATCCTTTCCGATGAATTTCTCTCCGATAATAAATGCTTTAGCAAGTCCATCTGGTTCCGGTTGTACTTCATACGAGAATATACATCCCAATTGGGAGCCATCTCCAAGTAGTTTTTTAAAATGAGGAAGATCATGAGGAGTTGAAATAATTAGAATTTCTCTTATTCCCGACATCATCAATACCGATAACGGATAATAAATCATGGGCTTATCATACAAGGGCATCAACTGCTTACTCATGACCAGCGTGAGTGGATGTAAACGTGTGCCCGATCCTCCAGCCAAAATAATTCCTTTCATCGCTTATCGATTTTGATACATTCCTGAATAATAATCTTTATAGGCGCCTGATGTTACGTGGTCCAGCCAATCTCGGTTAGCAAGGTACCAGTCTACTGTTTTTTCTAATCCTGTTTCAAAATCAACGGAAGGTGACCATCCAAGAGTTTGTTGAAGCTTCGATGAATCAATTGCATAACGTAAATCATGTCCGGCCCTGTCCTTAACATAAGTAATCAGCTTTACCGAGGTTCCATCCGCTCTTTTAAGCTTGGTATCCATAATTTTACATAGCGCATGAATAAGATCAATATTCTTCCATTCGTTGTTGCCGCCAATGTTATAAACTTCACCAACATTACCATGATGAAAAATAGCGTCTATCGCTGTTGCGTGATCCTCCACATAAAGCCAGTCTCTGATATTTTCTCCTTTACCATAAACGGGTAATGACTTATTCGTTAAAATATTATTAATCATCAACGGAATTAACTTTTCCGGAAAGTGATTGGGGCCATAATTATTTGAGCATCGGCTGATAAGTGTAGGCAACTTAAAACTATTTTGATAGGCGCTTACAAAATGATCGGCTGCAGCTTTGGAAGCAGAATAAGGAGATCTTGGATCGATTGAAGTTTCCTCTGTAAATAAATCATCATTCTCTGCAGATCCATATACTTCATCGGTTGAGACTTGATAAAATCGTTTTCCTTCAAAATTACCGCTCCATGCTTTTAAAGCCGCCTGAAGTAGATTTAATGTGCCAAGCACATTGGTAGTTACAAATTCCGTTGGGTTTTCTAGTGAACGATCTACATGAGATTCAGCAGCGAGGTGGATCACCCCGTCAATACTTTCTCTCTTGAAAAAATCATCAACAAAATCCCAATCAACGATATCTCCCTTTATAAACTTGTAATTAGGAAAGGATTCAATGTCACGCAGATTTTCCAGATTTGCCGCATAGGTAAGTTTGTCCAGATTTAAAATTGAGTACTCTGGATACTTTTTTACAAAAAGTCTAATTACATGAGAGCCAATAAAACCAGCACCTCCCGTAATTAATATGTTCTTCTTCATGTTTTATTCTATTTTTTAAACTCTGCAAAATCCTTATGATCCTTCTTATGAAGCTCGTCCTTTGAAAGTGAACGAAAATAATCGTAGGTAATTTTAAGTCCTTCGGCCCGCGAAACCTTCGGCTGCCATCCTAAAATGGATTTTGCTTTAGTAATATCCGGTTGCCTTTGTTTTGGGTCATCCTTTGGAAGTGGTTGAAACACTAACTTTTGATTGGTGCCCGTCAGTTTGATAATTTCTTTTCCAAAATCAAGAATTGAAATTTCATCTGGGTTTCCAATGTTAACCGGCAAATGGTAGTCAGACATTAGTAGCTTATGAATTCCATCAACCAGATCATCCACATAACAAAATGATCGTGTTTGGGAGCCGTCCCCAAAAACAGTCAGGTCTTCACCTCGCAACGCCTGACCTATCATCGCTGGCAATACTCGTCCGTCATTAAGTCGCATGCGCGGGCCATAGGTATTAAAAATGCGTATGATCCTCGTTTCTAATCCATGATAGGTGTGATAGGCCATCGTAATTGCTTCCTGGAAACGTTTCGCTTCATCATACACTCCGCGTGGACCAATAGGATTTACGTTTCCATAATACTCTTCTGTTTGAGGATGGACAAGTGGATCACCATAAACTTCAGAGGTTGACGCCACTAATATCCGTGCGCCTTTGGCCTTTGCAAGACCTAGTAGATTATGAGTCCCTAATGAACTAACTTTTAAAGTTTGTATCGGGATTTTAAGGTAATCAATAGGACTTGCTGGTGATGCAAAGTGTAGGATATAGTGAAGCTCTCCGGGTACATGTACAAATTTTGAAACATCGTGATGATAAAATTCAAAATCAGGATGCTTAAATAGATGCTCAATGTTTTTCAAATCACCTGTAATGAGGTTGTCCATTGCAACAACTTGGAAGCCCTCTTTAATAAACCTGTCACACAAATGAGAGCCCAGAAATCCGGCAGCTCCGGTTATCAAAATTCTTTTCTTACCCATAAATAGTTTTTCTTCCGATGCTGTAATACGTATAACCAAGTTCCTTCATTGCCGGAACATCATAAAGATTACGTCCATCAAATATGACTTTGTTTTTTAGAATAGAGGAAAGTTTTTCAAAATCTGGTGTTCTGAATTCAGGCCATTCTGTTGCTATGAATATGGCATCTGCTCCTTGAGCTGCTTCATAAGGAGTTTCGCAGTATTGAATTTTAGAGCCCAAAAGAGCCTTCACGTTTTCCATCGATTCTGGATCATGTGCCTTGATTATCGCTCCGGCCTGAAGCAGTTCTTCGATATTGTAAAGAGATGGTGCCTCTCTGATATCATCTGTGTGAGGCTTGAAAGACAATCCCCACAAAGCAAAGACTTTCCCTTTTAAATCATCTTTAAAATGTTTTTTGATGCTTGGAATGAGTTTGGTTTTTTGATAATCATTTACATCCATCACCGCCTTTAGGATTTTGAAGTCATAATTCGAATCTTCAGAGGATTTTGCCAACGCCTGAACATCTTTAGGGAAGCAACTTCCACCATATCCTATTCCCGGAAACAAAAATCTTTTCCCAATTCTACTATCAGTGCCCATTCCCTTGCGCACAGAATCAACATCTGCTCCAAGCAATTCGCACAGATTGGCAATCTCATTCATGAAGGAAATTTTAGTTGCCAAAAAGGAGTTGGCGGCATACTTGGTAAGCTCAGCCGATCTCTCATCCATAAAAATGATAGGATTTCCCTGACGCACGAATGGTGCATATAACGTATCTAGAGTTTTTTTTGCATCTGGGGATTCGGTTCCAATGACGACCCTATCTGGTTTCATAAAATCTTCAACGGCCATCCCTTCTCTCAAAAATTCAGGATTCGAGACAACATCAAAGGCCACCTTTGCATTTGCCGCAATTCTCTTTGATACCTTCTCGGCTGTACCAACCGGAACGGTACTTTTGTCAATTATAACAGTGTATTCTTTCAGCAACGGTCCTAAATCATCCGCCACCTTTAGAATATACTTAAGGTCGGCTGAGCCGTCTTCCCCCGGGGGAGTAGGCAGAGCTAAAAATATAATTTTAGCACCCTCTATTCCTTCCTTGAGGTTGGTTGTAAAACTTAATCTTCCTTGTTTTAGATTTCTTTCAAACAGAAGCTCCAGACCAGGTTCATAAATCGTAATTTTTCCGGAAGAAAGACTTTTGACTTTTCTTTCGTCAATATCTACGCAGGTTACGGTGTTACCCGTTTCTGCGAAGCAAGTACCAGTTACCAGGCCTACGTAACCTGTTCCAACTACAGCAATTTTCATAAGAGTATTGAATTTTAAGGCGGTAAAAATACTGTTTTGATGGTAATCATCATGGTTTAAATGGGTGTTTTAATTACAAACTAACATTCGTTTGTTCAATGATTTAATATCTGTTAATATTGCACTCTCATTTTAAAATTAGGGACAATGGCAACGATGGTTGAAGAACAAGTGGATGTGAGTTTTGAAGAAACTGAGAATCAAAAAATGATTGCTCAAATGATCAGGGATTTTGGCTCGGTGGAAATCAAACCAAAGATGATGGAGTGGGATGAAAGTCAGGAATTTCCAATTGCGCTTTTCAAAAAAATGGGAGGATTGGGTTTGATGGGTGTTCTTGTTCCTGTGGAATATGGGGGTGCAGGATTTGGGTATCCCGAATATGTAACTGCCATTTCTGAAGTCTCTAAAATAGATGGATCAATAGGACTAAGTGTTGCCGCGCACAATTCTCTTTGTACGGGTCATATACTTCAATTTGCAAACGAAGAACAAAAACAAAAATATCTCCCGAAGTTGGCCACTGCCGAATGGATAGGTGCTTGGGGTCTTACGGAGCCAAACACAGGTTCTGATGCAGGCAACATGAGAACTGTCGCTGTAAAAGATGGTGATTACTATGTTCTCAATGGCGCAAAGAACTTTATCACACATGGAAAATCCGGTAATGTAGCGGTTGTTATTGTTCGCACAGGTGAGGTTGGAGATTCTCACGGCATGACAGCATTCATAATCGAAAAAGGTACTCCTGGTTTTTCTTCCGGCAAAAAAGAGAATAAACTTGGTATGCGAGCCTCTGAGACAGCCGAACTAATCTTTACGGATTGCAGGGTTCATAAAAGTCAGGTAATTGGTAAAGAAGGTGAAGGATTTATCCAATCACTAAAGGTTTTAGATGGGGGAAGGATTTCTATTGCCGCTCTGAGTTTGGGAATAGCTCAAGGGGCATTTGAGGCTGCTCTTCACTATTCAAAAGAAAGGCATCAATTCAATAAACCAATCTCCAGTTTTCAAGGCATCTCATTTAAGCTGGCAGATATGGCTACAAAAATAGAAGCTGCCCGATTGCTAACTTTCAGAGCTGCTGATTTAAAAAATAGGGGGCAGAATGTAAATATTGAATCTGCCATGGCTAAGCTATATGCTTCAGAAGTAGCGGTAGAGGTAGCCAATGAAGGGGTCCAGATATTTGGAGGTTATGGCTACACAAAAGATTTTCCGGCCGAGAAGTATTATCGTGATGCTAAACTTTGCACAATAGGTGAGGGCACATCTGAAATACAAAAATTAGTTATTTCCAGAGCACTTTTAAAGTAGTCTTGGATATTTGGATCAAATTGCCCTATATTTGCAGCCCTAAAGAATAACAGCATGCTAATTATCAATATCAAGGAAAACGAATCAATTGACAAAGCTCTTAAGCGTTTCAAGAAAAAGTTTGAAAAAACTGGTGTTTTGAAGCAATTGCGCTCCAGAACATCTTTTACAAAGCCTTCTGTAAAGCGCAGAACCGAGATGATTAAGGCTGCTTATATTGAAAAGAAATTCGCGACAGAGAATAGTTAACATTTAATAGACATTTTATACACATATCCCCTTCGGTCCTTTACCGATGGGGATATTTTTTTTATATTGCTTCTACACGAGGGACGGTGTAGTAATGATTGATTCCTTTCTTAAATATCTTCAATTCGAAAAAAGATTTAGTGCCCACACACTTATTGCCTACCAAACTGACCTAAGGCAATTCGAAGATTTTCTCTCTCATACCTTCCCGGAATATAAAACAGAGTCTGCTGATTACGGTGTTATACGCGCCTGGATTGTTCAGTTAGTGGAATCAGAAATCGATTCCCTATCCGTCAATAGAAAAATAGCTTGTCTGAGGAGCTACTATAAATTCTTGATGCGCCAAGAGGTGATCAGCAAAGATCCGATGCTTAAGATCAAAGTGTTAAAGACTAAAAAAAAACTTCCTCATTTTGTAAAAGAAAATGACATGGTGAAACTTCTCGACCATGCTCAATTTGAAGATTCACATGAAGGGTGGCGCGATAGGTTAATTATCGAACTCTTTTACGGGACAGGGATTAGGTTGTCCGAGCTTATCGGATTGAAAGAATCACAACTTAATCTCAGAGATCGTACCATTAAAGTTCTTGGAAAAAGAAATAAGGAAAGGGTTATCCCGTTTACTGAAAGTCTCGTTTCAATGATTGAGACCTACCGCAGTGTGAGGAACCGTGAAGTGGACATAAAAGATCAAACCGTTTTATTTGTAACTGATAAAGGCGAGCGCTGCTACCCTATGATGGTTTATCGCGTGGTTAAAAAATATCTCAATCTATTCTCCTCAATTGAAAAGAAAAGCCCTCATGTTTTGCGTCACAGTTATGCTACGCATTTAATGGATAAAGGAGCAGAAATTAATGCCGTAAAAGATTTGCTCGGCCACAGCAGTTTGGCTGCAACACAAGTTTACACTCACAATTCGATGGAAAAATTAAAGAAAGTATTTGAGCAAGCTCACCCTAAAGCATGACCACTGACAAAATATTCATTCTAAAAACTAACCTTAAATAACTATAATGATGTAATTAAACAAAAAAAGGCTCATCGGCTAGCCAGGACATAAGCCAAATTGTTTTTATGTTTCACCTTTAAATTTTTTATGTTATGAAGTTACAAGTGCATTCCATCCATTTTGATGCCGACAGTAAACTGATCGATTTCATTCAGAAAAGGATAGACAAATTAGAGACGTTCTACGATCGCTTGGTGGATGGCGAAGTTTTTTTGAGGCTCAATAATGAAGGCATTGAAAACAAAACGGTCGAAATAAAGCTTAGGGTCCCGGGAAGTCAGCTCTTTGCTAAAGAACAGGCGCGAACGTTTGAGGCCGCAACAGATCTCGCCTCTGAAGCGCTTAGAGCACAACTGAAAAAATTTAAAACGAAAATTAAAGATGGCAGGGTTTAATGGCCAATTGATATAATAAGAAAGGTCACCTTACGGTGACCTTTTCTGTTTTAGATAAAGCACTTGATTATAGCTTAAATGCTTTCTTTACTGCTTCTACGTAATTCAACTTTTCCCAAGGGAACAGTTCAACCTTCACCTTTTTCTCCGTCTTCTTTCCTTTATTGAAAATCTTCTCCACTACTTTTGATTCACGACCCATGTGACCATAGGCAGCCGTTTCAGAATAAATAGGTGTGCGAAGGTTAAAGCGCTCTTCAATGAAGTAAGGGCGCATATCAAATATTTTAGAAATCTTTGCCGCTATCTCGCCATCATTCGCTTTCACTTTTGCCGTTCCATAGGTGTTTACATACAATCCCACTGGTTTAGCAACGCCAATTGCATAGGCTACTTGCACCAATACCTCATCACATACACCGGCAGCTACCAGGTTCTTCGCGATGTGACGTGTGGCATACGCTGCTGAACGATCCACTTTCGAAGGATCCTTTCCTGAGAAGGCACCTCCACCGTGAGCACCTTTTCCACCATAGGTGTCAACAATTATCTTACGGCCTGTTAAACCTGTATCACCGTGTGGTCCACCGATAACAAACTTACCTGTTGGGTTTACGAAATACTTGATCTCACCCTTGAAAAGCTTCTGCACGCGTTTAGGGAGTTTCTTCAAGATGCGCGGCACAAGAACGTTGATTACATCATCCTTGATTTTCTTTAACATAACAACATCCTTCGCAAAATCATCATGCTGTGTCGAAATCACGATAGCGTCAACGCGCTGCGGCTTGTTATCATCACCATACTCAATTGTTACTTGAGATTTTGCATCAGGACGGAGGTAAGTCATTACTTTTCCTTCTCTTCGAATAACTGCCAATTCTCTTAACAGCAAATGGGCAAGCTCCAAAGGCAATGGCATATAGTTATCAGTCTCGTTGGTAGCATAACCAAACATCATACCTTGATCACCGGCACCCTGATCCTCTTTTTTCTTACGTTCAACACCTTGATTGATATCAGAGGATTGTTCGTGGATAGCCGAAAAGATACCGCAGCTATCGGCTTCAAACATATATTCACTCTTCGTATAACCAATCTTACGGATCACCTCACGGGCAATGTCCTGCACATCCAAATAAGCTTCTGATTTAACCTCTCCGGCCAATACTACCTGGCCTGTTGTTACTAATGTCTCGCAGGCCACTTTTGAGTTGGCATCATATGCTAGGAAATAATCAATGAGAGCATCTGAAATCTGATCTGCAACTTTGTCTGGGTGACCTTCGGATACTGATTCTGACGTGAATAAATATGGCATGTTGGTTTATTATTTTGATTATGCGGCAAAAATAGAGTAAAGTCCTTAAAACCAAAAAGATAATGCCTAAGCATTTCTTAATTATGCAAGAAAAGAGAAAATCGCAGGTTCTTTTGGCAGTGTTGGTTTATTCAACTTCCAATCTTTAACCGATTTCGTTTGAATAAATTCTTTTGATCCAGTTAAATCCAATGCAATACTCAATTGAGTTGTTGGTTTTAAAGAATTCAATAAATGATCTAACACTTGATTATTGCGATATGGCGTTTCGATGAAGAGTTGGGTTTGATTTTTAGCGAGCGATTTTTTTTCAAGCTCTTTTATGTTTTGGGCAGCCTCGTTTGCCTCTACGGGAAGGTATCCATGAAAGGCGAAGCTTTGACCATTAAGACCTGAGGCCATCAAGGCCAATAAAATAGAAGAAGGCCCTACAAGCGGGATTACAGAAATTCCTTTTTGATGAGCATACTTCACCGCCAATGAGCCTGGATCTGCAACACCAGGACACCCCGACTCTGAAATGACAGCCATATCATTGCCTTCCAGAAGAGGTGTCATTAAAGTGGTTAACTCCAATTCCTTGGTTTCTTTGTCAAGAACCTGAAAAGTTAATGCTTCAATCGACTCATAAATTTTGAGACCACTTAAATATCTTCGAGAGGTGCGTACGTTCTCCGTAAGGAAAAAACGTATGTCTTTAAGAGCCAATATTACTTGCTGCGGAATGACAAGAGCAGTTGTGCCTTCGGCAATAAAGGTCGGGACGAGATATAGCTTACCTTTCTTCATTTACGGATGAGCAAGGAATTGAATTACTGCGTTAGCAAATTCAACGGGCTTTTCTGCTTGCACCCAATGTCCGGTATCCAACGTTGAAAACTTCACATTGGGGAAAATGGATTTAATCAATAAGTCATCGCCTTCAATATAATAATTAGACCTGGCGCCTTTGAGGAATAGAGTTGGTTTTTCAAACGTTCCTGGATACTGCATGCCTTCTCCTATTTCTTCAATGTGATTATCAATAGCTTTTAGATTAATCTTCCATTCAAATCCACCTGTTGTTTTGCGGCTTAAATTTTTCAATAAGAACTGGCGCACATCGGGTTCAGGTATATACTGCGCCAGAATTTGATCTGCTTCTATACGAGATGATAGTTTTTCAAGATCAATGGCATCCATTCCATCCAAAATATGATCGTGATGAACTGGGTAAGATTTAGGAGCAATATCCACTACAATCAGCTGGCTAATGAGTTCGGGTCGCTTTACAGCCAGATTCATGGCGGTCTTTCCTCCCATCGAATGGCCAATAACGATTGGGTCAAGAATCTCGTGCGAAATCAAAAATTCTTCAAGGTCTTCCGTTAGCAGCTTATAGTTAAACTCATCGCTGTGTGGTGATTGTCCATGATTGCGTTGATCGATCAAATAGACCTTATACTGCTGCGAGAATGTTTTAGCGAGGGTGAACCAGTTATCGGAGGAGCCAAAAAGTCCATGAAGGATGATCAATGGTTGGCCTTGTCCCGATTCGCGAAAGAATAAATTCATGCAGCAAGATATTAAAAAAGTAGGCCATGCCTATGCTGAAGCTTTGGCAGGCAGACAGCGGTAAACGAATAAAATAAAGTTTCGAGCATTAAAAATAGTAGACAGTGGGCAGTAGGCCTGCCTTCGCTAAAAGCTTTGGCAGGCAGGCAAGAGAGAGTATATTTGAAGTTTACTTTTTACAAATGGAATTAGTTAATAATATTTTTCAAATTCAGGGTCTCGCTGTTGCAGAGATTTGCAAGCAATTCGGAACACCTTTGTATGTATACGATGCTGAAAAAATCGTAACGCAACTGCAAAGTTTGAAAAATGCTTTTTCAGAGAATGACGTTAAAGTAAAATATGCCGCGAAGGCATTAACAAATCTTTCTATCCTAAGATTACTTCGGAAAAATGGTTCTGGTGTAGACGTTGTCTCCATCCAAGAGGCACAACTCGTATTGCGCGCAGGCTTTGAACCTTCCAATATTATGTACACACCAAATTGTGTTGACTTTGACGAGATCATTCAGGGTGTTGAATTAGGGATTAACATTAACCTCGATAATCTTTCTGTTCTTGAGAAATTCGGGAAGAAATACGGAGGTGGTTATCCGTGCTGCATCCGGTTAAATCCGCATATCATGGCTGGTGGAAATTATAAAATCTCAACAGGTCATGGAAATTCAAAATTTGGAATTTCTGTTTATCAACTTCCGCAAATCAGGCAAATAGTCGATCAATATAAAATAGTAGTGAACGGTCTTCACATCCATACTGGCTCTGAAATCACCGAATCAGATGTCTTTATTAAAATGGCAGAAATACTTTTTGGAATAGCTCAGGATTTTCCAGATCTAAAATTTATTGACTTTGGTGGTGGCTTTAAAGTGGCCTACAAAGAAAACGACCTCGTTACCAATGTATATGATCTGGGTTTGAAACTCGGCAAAATCTTTAAAGAGTTTTACCAAAGTTATGGTCGGAAACTAGAGTTGTGGATAGAGCCTGGGAAATACCTCGTAGCCGAAGCCGGTTACTTGTTTGTCAATGCTAATGTGGTAAAGACTACTCCAACCATCACTTTTGTTGGCGTAAATTCTGGATTAAATCATTTGATCCGCCCCATGATGTATGATTCGCATCACGATATTGTGAATGTTTCAAATCCAACGGGTTCACAAAAAATTTATACGGTTGTTGGAAATATTTGTGAGACTGATACCCTTGGATCTGACAGAAAATTAAATGAAGTAACGGAAGGTAATTTACTCGCAATTAAAAATGCTGGAGCTTATGGTTATTCTATGGCTTCTAATTATAATTCTCGTTATAGGCCAGCCGAAGTTTTGATTTTAAAAGGCGAAGCTAAGCTCATACGGCAACGCGATACCATGGAGGATCTGCTCAGGGGTCAGGTGGAGATTGACATTTGAGCTCTCACTTAAACCTGTGACAAAAGTATAGGCCAGCGCCATTGCCATAGGTTGGAATTAAAACTGTTCTCCCTTTTTTCTTTGACCATTTATAGAGGTGCGTGTAATACACGACATTGGTCGCGACAATGCCAATACCTGCTCCGACTAATACATCCGAAAGCCAATGTCGGTTGTTGAGGATTCGCATAACACCCACTGCTGAGGCACACGTGTAGGCACCGATGCTGTACCAAATACTTTTCTTGCCAAATTCTTTGTGTAAAAATGTGGCCGCCACAAATGCTTGTGCGGTGTGCCCCGAGGGAAATGAATTATACGTGCTGCTATCTGGACGTAACTCCCTCGAGTATTCCTTAAACGGATAAACAATTACCTCCATAAGAATCTCTGATTTGATAAGGAGCGCTGTTCTATTTCCAAAATCATTTTTACTTTTTACTCCGGCTAAATCCAGCCCATACACTGTTACAATCGGAACATATTGGAGGTAATCGTCAACATTGGTGTGAAAATCAGGTAGTGCTTCATTTCGGACATCCCGTATAATTGTATTCAAACCATCATCGCTTCCCTTTATTAGTAACCCCGCACTGATCAAGGCAGTCGGTGCAAATAGACTTCTATAAAACTCCTTCTTTTTTAACGGGTTACATGTAAGGCTGTCCTGGCCGATCGCATCATGATTCCCCAAAAAAAAGACAGACAGAAATACAATGAAAGTTTTTTTGCCGATTCGCATGCCTAAAAGTAATAGTTTTGAAAGGGCTTATCTTTGGGCTGAGTGTATATGAATCGAATTACTCTGTCAATAATTTGGGTTTGCACAGTTATTCCCAGCATTTGCTTTGGGCAAGCATATGATACTCTGGTGACTAAAGTCGTGAAAGACTCTACCCATCAGATCAAAATGATGGCTTATCCAATTGAAGATGATTTATTCGTTTATCCCAAACCCAAGTACTACACCTTTATTCAATATTTACCTCGCACATTCCCGGGTGCAGCGAAAATAGCATTCGGTAAAAATAGCTGGAAGGGTTGGGCTGCAGTGGTCGGGGCAACCACGGTACTGTTAATTTATGATCAGGAAATTCTGGATGCCGTTCAGCAATTTTCAAATCATATTGGGCTAGACCCTGAGAGGAGATATAAAGATTTTGTCCCGTTTAAATTTGGTGGAAAAGATGCAAGCCTTTATGATGTTCCCGATAACCTGAATTCAGTTATCTACTCTATTGGCGAAGGCCTGCCATCTATTTTTTTATCGCTTGGCATTCTCACGTATGGTGCGATCAAAAAAGATTACCGCTCCATCTCTACAGCCAGTCAAGTATTCCAGGCAACTTTGGCAATGGGTATCACTACACAAATCATCAAACGAATGACGGGACGCGAAAGTCCTTTCGTGGCCACGCAACCCGGTGGAGCATGGCACCCCTTCCCAGGTTTAAAAATTTATCAACAAAATACGCCAAGTTATGATGCATTTCCCTCTGGACACATGGGAACTATGATGTCCACCACCGTAGTTATCGCTGCAAATTATCCTGAAAAAAAATGGATCAAGCCAGTTGGGTATTCGCTTATGGGATTAGTCGGGTTGGCCATGATCAATAACGGTGTTCATTGGGCGAGCGACTATCCATTAGCAATTGGAATGGGCTGCGTATTTGGTCACGCCACTGTGAAAATGAATCGATTTATTAAAGAATCCTGGAAGAGGAAATAGCGGATGCAAAAATCCATAACTGAGTTTGATCTAATTGTAATCGGTGGTGGGGCTGCTGGTTTTTTCGGTGCCATCATTGCCTCAGAAAAGAAACCAGGGTTGTCCATTCTCATGCTCGAAAAAACTTCCAAACTTTTATCCAAAGTGAAAGTCTCGGGCGGGGGGCGCTGCAATGTGACGCATAACTGTTTTGAACCAACTCCGCTTTCAAAACATTACCCTCGTGGAAGCAACGAGTTAAAATCATTGTTTAGAAAATTTCAGGCGAAGGATACCGTGGAGTGGTTTAAATCGAAACTTATAAAACTAAAGACGGAAGCCGATGGCCGAATGTTTCCAGTTACCGATGACTCTCAAACCATCATCGATTGTTTTCTCAGGGAAGCAGAACGTTATCACATTAAAATAAAGTTAAACTCTGAAGTAACGAAGATTACTTCTTCTGAAAAAGGATTTAATGTTCTTGTTGGCAAAGATGATCAATACAGAGCTAGGAAGATTTTAATAGCCACTGGGGGTTATAATAATTTAAACAGTTACCAATGGATTGCCCAAACAACTCAATCTATAATCAATCCAATTCCTTCGTTGTTCACCTTCAATGTCACAGAAAAAAAATTCACCGACCTGATGGGTATTGCCGTAGCAAATGCGGTGGTAAAAATTGCGGGAACAAAATTCTCAGAGCAAGGTCCGGTGCTGATTACTCACTGGGGACTAAGTGGCCCGGCCGTGATCAAACTTTCTGCATGGGCTGCTGAGTATTTACATGGTCTTCATTACACGTTCACAACCTTAGTCAACTGGACAGGCAACACAACTGAAGAAGAACTGTGGCAAATTTTTTCTGATATGAAAAGTAAGCACGGCAAACAAAAAGTATTGTCGAATTCCATGTTTGCTATTCCTCAACGATTATGGCAGCGACTATGTGAACTTGCGGAAATACCTGAAACCAAAATCTGGTCAGAGCTCCCGCAGAAAAACATAAATAGATTATTGGAATACCTGATCCGCTGCCCTTTTCACATCAAAGGCAAAACCACTTTTAAAGAGGAATTTGTTACCTGTGGTGGCGTGGATCTGAAATCTATTGATATAGAAACGATGGAAAGCAAGACCATCAAAGGTCTTTTTTTTGCTGGTGAAGTTTTGAATATCGATGGTGAAACTGGAGGGTTTAATTTTCAATCGGCTTGGACTACGGCTTGGGTTGCTGCCCAGCACCTGACGAATTAGCTAACAAAAAAGCCCTCAAATTGAGGGCTTTAGAGTGGTGACGGAGGGAATTGAACCCCCGACACAAGGATTTTCAGTCCTTTGCTCTACCAACTGAGCTACGTCACCGGGATAAATAAGGCTGTCTTTGGGTGACAGGGGCACAAAAGTAAAAGAATTATATCAATTTGAAAATCCCGCCCCTCAAGATTACCCCTTATTTTCAATAGTCATTGGCACATTGAATCCCTATTCCTAAGTTTGAGGTATACGTTCAAAATGTATTTCACGCGAAGCCGCTAAGCCCGCAAAGATAATTTTCAATTCTTTTTACTTAGCGATCTTTGCGCCTTTGCGTGAAACCTATCGTTCATCTAAGTTTGAGTATGGCAATTCTTCAGCAAGTTATTTTTCTAATCATCCTTGGCATTGCCGGGTACATCATCCGCAAAAGAGTGCTGCGCATTCGCGATAATATCCGGTTAGGCAAGAATAATGACATAGCGGATCGAAAAAATGAAAGACTTAATAATTTGCTGATGATCGCCTTCGGCCAGAAGAAGATGTTCAAGCGAATTATTCCTGCAACGCTACACTTTTTCATTTATGTTGGATTTCTTGTCATCAACCTGGAAGTGCTGGAGTTTGTGATCGATGGTTTGGCAGGAACTCACCGAATATTCGCACCATATCTGGGTGGATTTTACAATATATTGATGAACATATTTGAGTTTCTGGCTATAGCGGTTTTGTTAGCGTGTGTTAGTTTTCTTATTCGCAGAAATGTATTGAAAGTAGCTCGCTTTCATTCTGCCGAGATGACAAAATGGCCAAAACTTGATGGCAATCTTATTCTTACCATTGAGGTTATTTTGATGTTTGCTATTCTCTTCATGAATGCATCTGATCAACTTTTACAAACTCGCGATGATCATTACACTTCAACGGGGGTTCTTTTCTTCAGCAACTTTTTAATTCCTATCCTCCAAAATATAAACACTTCAACCCTTATTTTTATTGAACGCTTTGCCTGGTGGTTTCACATCATTGGCATTCTAGGTTTCACCATTTACATCACCTACTCTAAGCACTTGCACATTTTCATGGCGTTTCCCAATACGTTCTATGCCAAATTGGAGCCCAAAGGACATATTAATAACATGCCAGTGGTTACGCGCGAAGTAAAATCAATGTTGGGCCTAACCAGTGCTGATGCAACTTCACCAGCCGAACCAGGGAGATTTGGAGCCAAAGACATTAATGACCTGAGTTGGAATACACTGATGTCAGCTTACTCCTGTACTGAATGTGGCCGATGCACTTCCGAATGCCCGGCCAACCTTACGGGAAAAAAATTGTCGCCACGCAAAATTATGATGGATACGCGCGACCGAATGGAGGATGTTGGAAAAAGTTTGGAGACTGGAGGACCAGGATTGAATGACGGCAAATTTCTATTGGGCGACTACATCACAAAAGAAGAAATTAATGCATGCACCAGTTGCAACGCCTGTGTAGAAGCTTGCCCTGTCCTGATAAATCCTCTGGAAATCATTTTGGAACTACGAAGATATGTGGCTATGGAAGAATCCGGGTCGCCAGCTCAATGGAACTCTATGTTTCAAAATATTGAAACCAGTTTTGCTCCCTGGAAATTTTCGGCAGCAGATAGATTCAATTGGGCAAAGGATGAAAAATAGAATCTGCGCATGAAAAGTCTTTTTGAAGAAAGTGCCGTTGATGAACTATTAAAAAGAGCAGAGCATATCACTCCTCAAACCCAACGGCAATGGGGAAAAATGAATGTGGATCAGATGCTAGCGCACTGTTCAGCAGGATTGAATATGGCTTCCGGAAGAGAAGTTCCTCCATTCTCTTTTATGGGCAGGACTATAGGACGGTTTTTGAAGGACATGTATAGCAATGACCGGCCTTTCGATAAAGGAAGCCCGACAAGTTTAAAGATCAGGAATAACCTAGATTTCGGAACAGAGAAAAAATACCTCAAAGAAACTATTTCTCGATTCAATCAAGATGGCCTCGCAGGTGTTACATCCAAACCTCATCCCTTTTTTGGCAAACTAACTCCTGAAGCATGGGGCAAGGGCATGTACAAACACATCGATCATCACTTTAAACAATTTGGAGTTTAGCTTAATACTAAAATTATGAATGTACCTACACTTGCAGAGCTAACGGCCAAAGGAGAATCTCCGGAAGTTTTATTTTGGGTGGGGTGTGCCGGTTCATTTGATGATCGCGCCAAGCGTGTCACCAAAGCATTTGTAAAAATTTTAAATGTCGTAGGAACAAAGTTTGCCGTGTTGGGTGCTGAAGAAACGTGCACCGGTGATCCTGCCCGAAGAGCCGGCAATGAATTTCTATTTCAGATGCAGGCGATGAATAATATCACCGTTTTGAACGGATATAATGTAAAGAAGATTGTGACAGCTTGTCCGCATTGCTTTAATACATTAAAAAATGAATACCCTGAATTAGGTGGAAATTATGAAGTCATCCATCACACCACTTTTATTAACCAACTCATCAGCGAAGGCAAAATAAAAATGAAAGAGGATGGTGCTTTCAAAGGAAAAAAAATCACCTATCACGACTCCTGTTATCTGGGTCGTGCCAACAATGTATATGAAGCACCACGTGAAGTACTTGAATCATTGGATGCCGATTTGATTGAAATGAAACGATGTAAGACTACAGGATTATGTTGTGGAGCAGGTGGTGCGCAAATGTTTAAAGAACCAGAAAAAGGCAAGAAAGATATTAACATCGATCGCGCGGAAGAAGCGCTAGCAACTGGAGCAACAACCATTGCTGTTGCGTGTCCTTTTTGCATGACCATGATGAGTGATGGTGTGAAAAACAAAGAGAAGGAAGCCGAGGTAAAAGTGAAAGACATTGCGGAACTTATTGCGGAAGCACAAGGTTTGTAGAAATGGCCTCTAGCTACAAGTCTGACCACCATAAAACTTATAGCATCAGCCTTCTGATCAATTTATTCTCAATTAATTATTAATAAAGTATTTAAATGTTAGTACCGTTCGATACTCTTCCCGCCAACGCTCGTCTTTGGATTTATCAAGCCGACAGGCCACTCACATTGGACGAAGAAAAATTATTGTCTGCTGAATTGGAAGAGTTTTGTGAACAATGGAAAGCCCACGGCCAGCCTTTAAAGACTTCGTTCAAAATTGAGCATCACCACTTTGTGATATTAGCAGTGGACGAAAATTATAACGATGCCAGCGGATGCTCTATTGACGGCTCTGTTCGAATTCTCAAATCACTTCATGAAAAGTCAGGAATTAATTTTTTAGACCGAAGCAAAGTGGCCTTTCTTCTTGACACTGGAATCAAAACATTCCCTGTTACAGAATTGAAAAATTTATTTTCATCTGGCAGACTTACTCCCACTACTGGTACGTTTAATAACCTGGTGGCTACAAAATCAGATTTTGATAAAGGCTGGCTCACAACCGTAGAAAAATCGTGGCTGGTCAAATACCTACCGAAGACTGCGGTAGCCTAGTTGTTAAACATCTCATTCCAGGCCATAGTTTACAATTCTTCTAAACTGATGCAGGTTGCATCTTTTTACTAACTTTAGCTTCATTTTGTAAATACATAATATGGGGGTTGTCCGTTTCTGTAGCTTGGTCGTTTTGATTCTTCTTTTTTCGTGTAGCCCCGAAAAAAAAATTCAAAAAAAATTCAGACTGGGTAAATATCAAACAGTAATAAATTACTATCAGGATGTCTTGCAGAAGCAGCCTTCCAATGGAAAAGCAAACTATTTTGTTGCCGAATCCTACCGTCTTTCCAATCGCATAAAACTAGCGGAGCATTTTTATGAAAAAGCAGGAGGTGCCGGGATTGACAAAGACTCTGTTCATCTCTACTATTCACAAGCCCTTCGTGCTAATGGCAAATATGATGAGGCCCGAAAACAACTTGAAGAACTCCGAAATAATGCCGCAGAAGAGAAGATGAAAGACCGGGCTTCTTTGGAGCTCGATGGCCTTGATTACCTGGAAAAACTGGCGGAGAAAAAGAATTATTATAAAATTAAAAATTTGGAGGCTGTCAATACTCCATTAAGTGAGTACGCTCCCGTATACCTGAACAGCGAACTTTACTTTACCTCATCACGAGGTACCGGAAAAATGTATGAAGCCACCGGCACTCCATTCTCTGATATTTACAAAGCGTCAACAAAAGGTGCTAACGTGGATGCAAATACAATCACCACTCTTCCCGAAATTATTAATTCCCCACTTATTAACGAAGGCACCATTACCTTTTCGCCAGATGGAAAAATCATGGTGTTTGGCAAGGGAAATTCTGGCAAACGAAAAGGCACCAGTGATGTCGATCTTTATCTCTCGCGATTTAGAAATACAGCGTGGACTGAGCCCCAGTTAATCAATATCAATCAACCAGAAGGGTGGGAATCAACACCTGCATTTAGTCCGGATGGGCGAACATTATATTTTTCATCCAACAGAAAAGGTGGTTACGGAGGATTAGATATTTATTCTGCTCAAATGGATAGCCGTGGAAGATTTGGTAAAGTGCGCAATCTTGGACCTGAAATAAATACAGCAGGAGATGAGTTATTCCCCTACGTGTCTGAAAACGGAAAATTGTATTTCTCATCAGACGGTCAACCAGGTTATGGCATGATGGATATTTTTGTGGTCAATCGCGCAAATGGTAAAAACAAAATTGATAATCTAGGTCAGCCGGTAAACTCAACTGGCGATGACTTTGGCTTGTTTTTGTTTCGTCCTGATCGCGGTTTCTTCACTTCCAATCGCGATGGAGGAAAAGGCGATGACGACATTTATACCTTCATCAATGAAGATCCCAACTTAAAAGTTGTTAACTACACTTTACAAGGAATAACGTACACACCGAAGAAGAGTGATAGCACGCTTGAAATCTTGCCCAACACAAAAGTGACCCTACTGGATAGTAAAGGCGACATCATGCAGGATTTCGTGACGGGAAATGATGGAAAATTTTTGTTTCGGGTTTATGAAAATGAAAACTACAATTTGATTGGTGAAACCGATGGCTTTCTTGTAAAACGCCAGCCCTTCACTACCATCGGAAAATCCGTTGCCCCGGAAACACTTAAAGAATTGATTACCAATATCACACTGGATACGATCATGGTTCTTGACCGATTGGAGAAAAACAAAATTTTTGTTCTTAACAACATTTATTTTGAATTGGATAAATCAGATATAAGAGCTGATGCAGCATTGCAGCTCGACAAATTAGTAGAGTTACTCAACGATAACCCTGAGATTAAAATTGAAATGAGTTCACATACGGATAGCATCGCCTCAAATGTTTATAACATTCAACTCTCACAACGCAGAGCAGAATCAACTGTTGCTTACTTAATTCGAAAGGGAATAGCAGCTGACCGAATGGTGGCCAAAGGTTATGGCGAGGATAAACCGATTGCTCGCAACACAAATAGGGATGGCACTGACAATCCGGATGGCCGTCAGCGCAATAGAAGGACAGAATTTAAGATTCTGGAAATTGGTCCTGTTCAGAAAAAAGTCGAGGATGAATTTGACGATGACAAATACTTCAAAAATGATAACAATGACAATTGATTTATAGAGACACAAATATTTTACATCTCTACAAATCAATATTATCCTTTGAAGTGTTTCAATTTCACGATCTCCTCCGGCTTCAAAAATCTCCATTCACCACGACCAAGTTCTTTTTTATCCAGGCCGGCATAAACAGAACGATCAAGCCTTGTCACAACATAACCAAGTGATTCGAAAATTCTGCGCACAACACGATTCCATCCAATGTGAATTTCAATACCAACAGTTTTGCTGTCGTCCGAGATCATTTGTAGATCATCTACTATCGCTTTGCCTTCCGGCAGATGAACTCCTTCCTGAATTTTTATGAAGTCATTTTTAGTAATCGGCTTATCCAACTCCACTTTGTAAATCTTCTTAGCCTTATACGATGGATGCATTAACTTTTCTGCAAGGTCACCATCGTTGGTTAACAAGAGCAAACCAGTTGTATTGCGATCAAGTCTTCCAACAGGATATATCCTTTCTTTACAGGCGTTTGCCACAAGGTTCATTACCGTATTGCGTTCCTGCGGGTCATCAGTTGTTGTAATGAATCCTTTTGGCTTATTCAGCAAAAGATAAACAGGCTTTTCGGCTTTCAGAAGTTTATCTTCGTAACGAACTTGGTCACCTTGCTTCACTTTATATCCTAATTCTGTAATCGTTACTTTGTTTACGGAGATAAGACCCATTGTAATTAAGTTGTCTGCTTCTCTGCGCGAACACACACCGCTATTGGCGATGTACTTATTTAATCTTGTAAGTCCATCATCAGGTTTTTCTTCCCAAACTTTTGGCTTGAATGATTTGCCCCCTGTACGGATAATTCTTTTTTGAACGAATGGCTTTCCTTCTCCTGATCCGGCAGATTTTCTTTCAAAACGTTTTGGTTTTTCTTCACTTGATGGATCCTCTTCCCTGCCTGCCGGCAAGGCAGGTTTCTTGAATGGTTTCTTGAAGTCACCTGAATATGGCTTTTCTCCTTCAGGCTTTTCAGGTTTTCCTGGTCGGCCAAAAGAACCGGCTGAACTTGATGTTTTGCGAAATGGCTTTTCGTCTCCGCCCTCTGAACGAAATGGTTTTGAAAATCTTGGCTTATCGGAAGTTGAATCGGATGATCCCTCATCTCTCTTTTTAAAGGGTCGTTTGAAATCTCCTTCCGCTTTTCCAAAACCTTCTTTACCAAACGAAGGTGATGAACTTGTCTTACGAAATGGTCTATCCTCTGCTCCCTCTGAGCGAAAAGGTTTTGAAAATCTTGGTTTGTCTGAATCAGGTGTGTCACTCGCTCTTCTGAATGGCTTCTTAAAATCACCATCTGATTTTCTAAACCCTCCTGGTTTCCCAAATGAAGATGAACCGCCCGTTTTACGAAAAGGTTTTTCATCTCCTCCCTCTGAACGAATTGGTTTTGAAAATCTTGGCTTATCTGAATCAAAACCCCCTTCTCGTTTAAATGGCTTCTTAAAATCACCGTCAGATTTTCTGAAGCCTCCCGGTTTCCCGAATGAAGCTGACCCACCTTCTCTCTTCTGAAACGGTTTTTTTACATCGCCAGCACCGGAATCAGGCCGGGATTTAGAAAATCCGCCTGAGCGGCTTCCCTCGTCCCCACCAGACTTACGGAATGGTTTTGAAAATGCAGAAGGGCCAGATGATCTTTTTTCTCCGCCAAAAGAATCGTCTGATCTTGACTTCTTTTTTGTGCGAAATGCTTTTTCAGCGCTGGACTTCTTACCAAATGAAGTGCCTTTGCTTTTAGATTTATTAATACGTTGTGCCATTTCTAAAGGTAGTTACAATTGTTATGAGATAAAAAAGCCCCCAATCCTTTTCGGAAAGGGGGTTAGTTTTGATTAGGTTGTAAATTTCTACTGATTGTCCGTTGTCTCTCCGATGGTATTCACTTCCTGTGTGAAGTCTTTAGGCGTTGGTAATTCATTGATATCGTTGATGCCAAAGTATTCCATGAACTTGGCACTCGTTCCATACAACATCGGACGGCCAATGGTTTCAGCCTTACCGCGTATTTCAATCAACCCTTTGTCCAGCAGTTTTTGAATAGCATAATCACAGTTTACACCACGAATATTTTCCACTTCTGTTTTGGAAATCGGTTGTTTGTACGCAATGATGGAAAGTGTCTCCATGGCTGATGTAGACAATCTCTTTTTTGATTGCTGCTTCAACATGATGCCGATGCTCGCCTGGTAAGCAGGCTTAGTCAGAAACTGAAAGCCACCACCACCTTTGTACAATTGAAACGAGTATTCCTCAGCGGTGAATTTTTCTTCAATACGTTGTATAGCAGCGGTGATGTCCTCTTCAGGTACATCAGCATTAAACATTTCGGATAAGCATGCTTTGATATCCACTACCTTAGTTGGTGATGGAGAACAAAAAATTAGTGCTTCAATGTGGTTCTGTAAAAAATCCATAGTCACGGTTACTGCTACTGGTCACCGGCAACCGGTAACTGGTAACTAATTTAGTCTTGTTTCATCATCTTCGCCTCAATGGACTGTGTAGTGTGCGGTACGGCAATCAATCTTTCTTTAGAGATCAATTTTCCTGTCACCGTGCAGATTCCATACGTGCCATTCTTAATCCGGATTAATGCATTCTCCAGATTGGTCATGTATTTCAGTTGCCGCGCAGCCAGCTGACTCAGATTTTCTTTCTCTGCAGTTTCGGCTCCATCCTCCAACACCTTTGTGTTTCCACCTGATGTGCTGTCAGTGCCAGCATCATTATTGCGATTCAATGTCTCTTTTAAAATCTTAAATTCATCCCGAGCCTTTTGCAATTTTCCTTTGATCAACACTTCGAATTCCTTCAATTCATCTTCGGTATAACGCGTCTTATCATCGGGCGTAGTAGAGGGCTTCGATGGTTTATGTGCAATAGGGCGCTGTGTTAGAATCGGGAAGATATTTAACTGAGGTGATGTCTTTGGAATGGCCATTGCCTCTTGCTTTCTGGTAAGTGGTTTAGGCTCTTTTGGTGCCTTCGGTTCTTTGGCGGGTTTAACAGCCTTGGCTACGACTTCTTTTTTCGGAGCAATCTTTTTAGCGGGAGCGACCTTTTTAGCCACCACTTTCTTAGCTACCTTTTTTACGGGAGCAGCCTTCTTAACTGGTTTAGCTTTCACTTTGGGGGCAGATTTCTTCGAAGCAGGTTTAGCCTTAGCTTTTATTTTTTTAGTTGCTTTAGCGGAAGACTTCTTATTTGATTTGGCCATAAAATTCTCGTTTTAAGGTATTTAAAAAAGATGCGCAAAAATACGGGGTAAGGCCTAAAACAAAAAATGTATTTGAATTAATTCCCATCTTAAAAAATTTGATAAAATAGGGGATTTGGAAGCTTTTTTAGAGGTTCCTGGTCTTGCCTAACTACCTCGAAACATTCACCCGCTTAGCTTCTCCCTTGCTAATCAACAGCACCCCAACCAAAATCATAAGGGTGCCGACAATCTGCGTGAGAAAAATGGGTTCATCCAAAAAAAAATAAGCGAGTAAAATAGTTGACACAGGGCCAATGCTTGCCACAATAGCTGCATTACCCGATCCAATGCGCCTAATTGCTATTGAGACCAGATACGAGGGGATAACAGTAGATAAAATAGCCATTAGAATACCGTATACATACAATCGAGCTTGAAAATCAATCAATGATTGTTCACTTGTCAGGAAGAAATGAATAAGCACTCCTAGACAAGCAAAACTCATCGCATAACTGTTGAACTTAACAGCACCCACAACCGGAATTAGTTTGCCACTACCGACAATGTAGGCCGCGTAGGTGAAAGCGCAAACAAAAATGAGAAACGATCCCCATAGAAAATTTTCATTAGTCGGAGAATTGAAATCAACCTCACTGAAAAAAGCCAATAATAATCCTACGTAAGTAATTGATACTGCCAGCCATTGGATGGTATTGATCTTCTTTTTAAAGAGCAAGTAGTTCATTAGCAAAACTAATGTTGGGTAAATAAATAAAATCAATCGTTCAATACCGGCCGTTACAAACTGTAAGCCCAGAAAATCCAGCAGACTACTGATGTAATAACCAAGACATCCAATTAAAGCAACGTAGATCCATTGCCTTCCCGTAAACTTCACATTGCTTTCTTTTGAAGAGTAAACACCCGCAGAAATTAAAAAGAAAGGCAGAGAGAAAATCATGCGAAGTGCGAGTAATGAAATTGCATCCACCTCTGTATCTCGATAGGCAAGTTTTACAAAAATAGCTTTGGTAGAAAAGCATACAGCTCCAACCATACAAATAATAACGCCTAAAAAGAAAGGTGAGGTTTCTTGTTTCATCAGGAGGTCAGAGTGTTCACGAGCTTCATCATATCCTTTTCATCGTTATAAACATTTGGCGCCACGCGAATGGCATCGCCACGGAATGAAACTGAGATTTTATTATTCTGAATTTTCCACTTTATCACATTAATATCCAGATGACCAGGCAATCTTAATCCAAACAGATGAGAGCCACGAAAATTTTCCTCCTCCATCCAAAATCCTTTTTCTTTCAAAAGCTTCAGGGGCTTACGCATAATCCTGGCGCAATATTCCTGAATGTTCTCTGGTTTCCATTGATTAATTTGCTTTAACGCTGCAATCATCATGGGAACTAAAATAAAATTACTGTGCTCACCTACGTCATAGCGAAGCGCTCCCGATTGATATTCGTTTTGATAATTGACAAGCCCCCTAAAGTCTTCGCTATGCAAGCGATTGATCCAACTTTCTTCTATGGGCTTTCCGCTATCAAAAAATTCGCCATAATAGGCAAGGCCAATTGAGTACGGTCCCATCAGCCATTTGTAGCCAGCACAAACAAGCGCATCGGGTTGTATTCGTTGTACATCAAACGGAAGGGCACCAACCGATTGTGTTCCATCAATAATCAGCAATGCACCCACTTCCCTTGTGCGTTTTCTGATCTCTATGAGATTAAACAAAGTGCCATCTGCCCAATGCACATTGCCCAGTGCAACCACTTTTGTGTGGTTATCTATCCCTTCAAGTACTAGTTCATTCCAGCGTTTGCCGCGCCCTGTTAGAAATTGAGGAGGACTTATTGTTTTAATTTGTGCGCCAGTACGCTGGCTCAAGCTTAGCCATGGATAATAATTGCTTGGAAACTGTTCGGCAGCAACAATGATCGTATCATGAGAGGTGAGTCTTATATTGCTTACAACATTAGCCATACCATAGGATACAGAAGGTATGATAGCAATTCGTTTGGGGTTTCCACTGTTGATTAGTTTTGCAAACTCGATTCTCAACAATTCACTTTCACGGAAGAAATCGTCTGCCGGAATGTGAAAAGGATTTCGTTTTGTTTTCATGCCAGCTATGCCGGCTTTCTCTACACTTTTTAACAAAGGCGACATGTATCCACAATTGAGATAAGTTGTGCCTGTCTGAAGAGAAAATTTTGACCGCTGATTTTTCAGCATGCTAATGATTGTTTGGTTTGATGTTTGTTAATACGACTTCAGCAATTGATCCTAAACGAATAAACGTCATAGAAGCGCTTTTCTGTTCATGAAAATACCATTTAATAGGTATTGTAAATGTAGAATATACTTCACATGCTCTCTTAAACTGTAAAGATTAAGCAACAATTTCATTACTTACAATAAACTAATGGTTACCACTTTTGTCTAAAGCCAATAAACGATTACAATTTACGAATTCATGAGAGTACCTGCAGAAAATTACAAAGGGATAGAGTTCGTGCGAATCTCCGCCTTACCAGAAGATCAGAAACAATTGATTTGGACATCGCTGAAGCGCGACAAGATCATTAAGATATTAAAAAACGATTGCTTGTTAAATGATTGTATTCAGGTGCATGACTATGAAGCGTGGTACACTGAAAACTATTTTGTAAAACCTTTGGGAACTTCGACTAATCAGCAGCCATCCCAAAATCAAAGAGATTACAAATTGGCTTTTAAGTAAAGGTCAAACAACGACTTGAGATACTTTTACTGATTCCAGATTCCTTCTGGAACAATCTCAAGAACATTACCTTCAGGGTCTTCAAAATAAAAAGATTCCTGGCCTGTCGTCTCCCAAATTACTTTGTCGATAATCGTTATTCCCTTCAAGCTGATTTCCTGTTTGTGTTTTTCATACTCTTCGCGGGTCACTTCAAAAGCAAAATGGTATTTCCCTTTTGCATAATGAGCAGGTGGGCTTTTCTTTAGTCGTGAATCATCCGGATTGAAACAAAGTAAAACAGAACTTCCCGCTTTAAAGAAAATGTGTTTCTTTTTCACATAGCTGATAATGGGCAGCTCCAGTACATCATGATAGAAAGCCTTTGCTTTCTCCAAATCTTTAACATATAAACATGTCTCTTTTATTTGCCGGATGTTCATGGGTTAAGCGAATTACATATTTGTTTTTGGAATGTCGGGCTTGTACTTAGAGTCCTTGAAGAGTTGATCAGCATTGGGTAATGTCATTAATTCCGGCAAAGTAGTATCCGGATTGCGTTCCATAAAAGCATTCACAATCTGCCAACCCACCCATGTGCCGATCCGGCCAGGACATTTTTCGCCTACCTCAATCGTCTTGGGGCGCTCGTCAATATATTTTTGCTTCATCTGATGACTGGTTTGATACAGCACCTGGTCTTCTACAAATCGATACCAGATCAGGCCTTCATTTTTTCGCGATCCGCTTATCTCTTCATCTGTGTAGGCTATAAAAACACTATCCGGTATACAGGGCATCATTCTCTTGGCGAAGTAGTAAGCTTTGCCATAAGCAATCATATCGGCTAACACGGTCTTATCTTGAACACTTGTCTTGTTAAACCTGTCTTCTATTCCGTACAACAACATAACCGATGGTACAATGAAATTTTTCTGATATCGCCTGAGCATATATTCATACATGTTGGGTTTATACTTGGCTTGTGGGCCTAAGAAATAATCTAATCCAACGATGATGAGTGAATCAGAAACGTAGAGATCGCCTTCAAGCCCTGTAAGTACGGTAATAATTTTAGGTGGATTAAAGTTGGGGTAATAATACTGTACGTTTGCAAACGCCTGACGGAATTCACTTTTCAATTCAGATAAATCGCCAAATACTTTTTTGGTCTCCATTAACAACGTGTCAATGTGAGGATTGGTAAAGCGATGATAGAGTTCATTAATAAAAACCGAATCATCAGGATAAGCAGTACGATTAAAAAAATGATCGCGCAAAGTTGGATGATGATCAAAGAAATCTACCAATTGCTCCTTTGTGGTAATCGCAGGTAAAGAATCTTCAAGGGATTCGAGCTGAAGGTTAATTGTTGCCTCCGATGTTTCGGGTATATAAGCGCACTTTTCTTCCTTGTCCTCTATGCAACTTGTTAATAGACAGATCGTCAACAAAATAAAAACCAACAGTATCTTCATCTTTAAGAATTTCTCCAGCAAAGATGCTTAGAATTTTACAGGTTGGAAACTTCGTTTGGTCTAAGACAGAATAACCCCACTGTTAACACCTGCCTACCGATTAGGCACCGATTAGGCAGGGGTAACGTTGCACTTGTATATTTGCGCTGTGAATACACCTAAACATATAGCCGTATCCGGAAACATTGGCTGCGGAAAAACAACCTTGGCCGAAAAGCTTTCCAAACATTATGGCTGGACTCCTCTTTATGAGTCAGTTGACCACAATCCTTATCTCAAGGATTTTTATGAAGACATGACGCGGTGGGCTTTCCACCTGCAAATTTATTTTTTGAATAGTCGCTTCAACCAGGTTCATCAAATCCGCGCCAGCGAGCGCACCATCATCCAGGATCGAACGATCTATGAAGATGCTCATATTTTTGCGGCCAACCTTCACAAAAGCAAACACATCAGCGACAGAGATTATCAAAGCTATCTTGATATTTTTAATTCGATGATCAACTTTGTGAAGCCGCCTGACTTATTGATCTACCTAAAGGCTGATATCCCCAAACTTGTTCATCAGATTCAAAAACGAAACCGGGACTTTGAGTACAACATTAAGCTTGATTATTTGCGCACACTGAATGAACATTACGAAACATGGATTGGGCAATACAAATTGGGAAAACTGCTGATTGTAGATGTGAACAACATGGACTTTGTGGAACGGGTGGAAGATTTTTCAACCATCGTTGGAAGAATTGATTTAGAGTTGAACAATTTGTTTGGCAGCCTGACTTGAGATAAAATATAGAGGCAGAAGAATTCTATTTCAACGTATTCTCATAAATTGTAGTTACTTCCGACACTTCGTTATTATTTGTAACTTAGACCTATGATAGACAGCCAAGAAAAGTATACAATAATAGAGAAGGTTGTGAGGACAGAAGATCAAGCCGTGCTTAACCAAATAAAGGAGATACTGGAATTCAGCGAGGAAGATTTTTGGAAGGACATTAATCCTGCTTTAAAAGCTTCGCTTAAGAGAGGAATTGATCAAAGTGAAAAACAAGAAGGAATTTCGCATGATGAGGTAGTAAATAATCTGAAAAACAGAAAGAGAATATGATTCTGAATGTCATCTGGACACTAGAGGCTACAGAGACATTTAATAATAATCTTGATTATTTGGAGAAGGAGTGGAGTATAGCTGTCTGCGATCAATTTACTGAGAGAGTCTATAAGGTCATTTCAAAAATCTCGCAAAATCCAAATCTCTATTCATGTGTTGACAAGAACACAAATCTTTTCCGTTCGGTTGTCACAAAGCAAATTTCCTTGTTTTACAGAGTAAGGGAGAATCATATCTATTTGATTAGCTTCTGGAATAACTATCAAGATCCAGAGAAAATACCCTATTTTAATCCTACAACAGAGGCACTATAACCCGCAAAAATTCCTAACCCGTTTTCAACATTTGTAAAGACCTGAACAGGTTGGGCAAATGGATCATAACTCGTAGATTCCTGTAGGATTTTCGTGTTAAAATATCGGTAGTATTCTTCTGTGATGCTAAAGAGTATTAGCCGTGTGCTGCCAGGAACAACCTTTGGCCCGTAAAGGTTACGATTGTGCACCTTCAAGTGGAGCGTATATTCCTTTCCATCAAAATGGGTATCATTAATCAATTTTTCCAGCCCGTTTTCATTACTGGTAAGAGATTGTGTAACAACTTCAAAATAAATTTCTCGTGTGTACCAAACGGTGTCCTGATTAGCAATATAAAAGGCATCCTCAATAATTTTAATGGTGTAGTAATTTTTCTCACTTACAGGATCTTTGAAGCTTATATTCATTTCAATAGGCTCATCGTCTACCACACCAGAGGAGTCTATCTCAATGGAGGTGATGGGTACATGAGTTGGTACTTTGTTGGCGGCTTGAAGAACGGGTTCGTTTTTAATTGCAACCTGCACCCTATAAGATTGACCTGGCATTGGTTTGGTTTTGCCCTTATAGAGAACGTGGTTAAACTTATCAGAAGATGGTGTGATGGTTTCTATCACCTGATTATTTGGGTCAAGTATCGTTACAACAGCATTGCCAACAGGAGTAAAATTAGAGCCTGGCGAGGTGTCTAAAATGTTTTTGCTATACGTGAGCTGAACCAGCCAAACACTGTCTGGCGAGAAAAGTGAGTTGACGACAACCCAGGGTTTTTCCAAAGGAATATCAAAGTCCACAACGGTAGTGCAGGCCATTGCACCCATCGTAAACATAAGAAACACAAAATACTTTTTCATACTCAGAACTTGAAACTGTAGGTAATAGAAGGAATAACCGGAAAAAGCGAATACTGAATGAACCGCTTATTATAAATTGATGCCGTATTTGTACGCCTATAATCCTCCTCCAGATTTATGAAAAAGGGATTGAGCCTGTTATAAGCATTGTAAACACCTACGGTCCACTTGCGCTCGCCCCATTTTTTATCTTTCCACCAACTGAAACTTACATCCAGGCGATGATAGCTTCTCATACGGTATGAATTCCGATCACCATAATAAGTTACTTCATTATTGCCATAGCTGAATCGTTGATCAACATTAGTAGAAGCCACCGAATAAGTTGCAATCGGAAGTGTGATAGCATTGCCTGTTCCATACACCCACACCATTGAAAAATCCATACGTTTGTTCCATTCGTGTGTCATGGCCACGCTGATGTCGTGGCGCCTGTCATATTTGTATGGATATTCTTTTCCGAAATTCAATTCGTCAAACTGACGCATGGCTTTCGATAGCGTATAACCCACCCAACCAGTGACCGCCCCGGTTTTTTTCTGCGCCAACACTTCCATGCCATAACTTTTTCCGTGCCCGTTTGTCGCAACTTTGTCTTGCCAATCCCCTTCTATTTCCAAATAGCTTGCTCCATCTTTATATTCTATCAGGTTGCTCATCTTTTTATAGTAACCTTCCAAACTGAATTCATATTGAGATTTATACGTTTTAGCAAATCCAATTGCCACCTGATTTGCCTGTTGTGGTTTTATGCGCGCTGTGGCAGGCACCCACAAGTCGGTGGGCAAGCCAATGCCTACGTTGGTGAGCAGGTGGATGAACTGCGTCATATTAGAGTAGGAGGCTTTGAAAGAAAGATCATCTGTTATTAGGAAGCGCGAAGAAATCCGCGGCTGAACGGAATGGTACAACTGCTTTTCTACGGCAAAAGCAGAAGCATGAACTCCAGCATTTAGTTTAAAACGCTTACCGATTTTCCAATCATCCTCCACATAAGCCGCGGCTTCATAAGCACGGGTAACTTTAGCGCCTATTGTAGTATCTCCTTCTTCGGAAGAACGGAATGCCAATACGCCAGGTGAAAATTGATGCCCGATGTTGTTCGCCCCAAAGCGAATGAAATGATTAGGACTTGGCAAGTAGTCAAAGTCAACTTTTACAGCCCAATCGCGAATGCCTGAATGGTAGTGGATACCGGAAATTATTGTCTGAGCCGGTACAGTTGGAGAAGTTATTGTTTGTTCAGCTTTTTGAGAAATGTCAAAAAGATAGCGGCTGTAAGTTGCGGTGACATTACTAAAAAGTTTAGGGCCGAAGACATGGTTCCAGCGGGTGGCTGTAATCGCATTGCCCCACTTCAGGCCGAATTCATCCTTAACCTTTGTAAATAATGTGTCACGCGCATAGCCGTCCGTACTTTTTGCATACGCCTTATCATTACCAAAATAAGTACTGAAGAAAAGACGGTTGTTTGGATTGATGATATGGTTGAGTTTTAAGTTAAGATCATAGAAATAATAACCTCCATTTGCCTGAGTGCCTTGCCTTCTGGCCTGTGTCCGAATGATGGGCTGAGCCAATACATCAATATACGTTCGTCTTGCCGAAACAATAAAAGATGTTCGATCCTTTTTGATAGGGCCTTCTACAGTCACCTTTGCGGAGATAATCCCAATAGATCCTTCGCCCTTCACTTTTTTCATACTTCCATCCTTCATATTGATGTCGATCACCGAAGAGAGACGCCCACCATAACGAGCCGGGAACCCGCCTTTGCTCAACTCCACATGATTAATGGCATCGGCATTAAAAACGGAGAAGAACCCAAACAAATGAGAAGCGTTGTAGATAGGAACCCCATCTAATAACATCAGATTCTGATCGGGACCACCACCACGAACATAAAGTCCTGTGCTTCCTTCGTTACCGGATTGCACGCCTGGCATGAGTTGAAGTACTTTTAGAATATCTGTTTCGCCCATGAAGGCCGGTAATGCTTTGATCTGCTCAACTGGAACCGTGAGCGTACTCATTTTGGTAGTTTCATGGATAGCATCAGCTTTTGTTGAGCTTACGATTACTTCATTCAGTAAAGTGGCGCTATTTAAATTGATATTTATAACGGTATCGTGTCTAAGAAAAATTCGAATAGATGTGGGTTGATAGCCTACATAACTGTAGAGCAGCGCAACTGAATCCTTTGGAAGTGTGAGGCTGTAGAAACCATGCGTATTGGCAGAACTTCCAGACGAGGTTTTTGCATGTAAAATTGTTGCACCAATAAGACTTTCGCCTGTTTCAGCGTCTTTTAAATAGCCGCTGATGGTAAATTTTTGCCCGTGAGACAGAAATGATAATAAGATCAAGGAAACAAAGCCAATTGTTTTTCTCATGCAGGTGAGGCAGATAGACGAATGCCAACGTTAATTGTGTTTCCTTATTATATTTAGATAAGTAATATAACAAGTCTTCATGAAAGCCCTTACGTTTCGCGGCAAGCAAAATATTGCATTTGAATCGGTAGAGGATCCAACCATTCTGCTACCGACTGACGCAATTGTTCGGGTAAAAGTCTGCGCCATTTGCGGATCCGATCTTCATGTGTATCACGAACATGAAAAAGGACTCGATCATGGCACTGCTATGGGACATGAGTTTGCTGGAGAAATTGTAGAGACTGGCAAAGAAGTAAAGACATTTCGTAAAGGTGATTTAGTGATGAGTCCTTTCACCACCAGCTGTGGGGAATGTTTTTATTGCAAAATCGGTCTCACCTGCCGTTGCATTCTTGGACAACTCTATGGTTGGATGCAAGATGGCAAAGGATTGCAAGGCGGACAGGCCCAATATGTTCGCGTGCCTATGGCCGACTCAACCCTTATGAAAATTCCGGAAGGTGTTTCGTTAGAAGAAGGTTTGATGCTGGGTGATATTATTTCTACCGGATTTTTTTGTGCTCATCAAGCAGAGATCAAACCGAAAAACACATATGCGGTTGTCGGTTGCGGACCAGTGGGCTTAATGGCCATATTGGGAGCGATCGAATATGGAGCAGAAAAGATATTTGCTATTGATACAGTTGAAGAGCGATTGAAGTATGCTGAGCAATTCGGAGCGACTCCAATCAACGCTTCCTACCAAAATTCAACTGATGTGATCAAAGAATTGACTCTAGGGCGTGGAGCAGATGCTGTATTGGAAGCTGTTGGAAATCATAGCTCTGGTAAACTTGCTTATGATCTTGTACGACCGGGTGGAATTATCTCACAAGTGGGCGTTTGCACCGATGACCATTTATCGTTTTCACCGGTTCAGGCTTACGATAAAAACCTCACCTACAAAGTGGGACGTTGTCCTGCCCGGTATTTTATGGATAAGCTAGTGCCATTAGTACAACAAAAGAAATATGATTTCACGTCCATCGTCACCCATCGAATGAAGTTAAGTGAAGGTGTTTCCGGCTATGATATGTTTGCCAACAAAAAGGATAATTGTTTGAAAATTTTGTTGATGCCATAACAATGCGGAAGGTAGAGACGCAAAATTTTGTGTCTCTACCCACACATACATTATTGCCCTACGATAAACACAGCATTTGAAAAAATCATCTTTCCATTCTCCCAGAAACTGCGGAACATAGGATTATCCACCATGTAGACCACATGGCCTTTGCCTTTATCCTCTACGCCAAACACCAATGTGTTTTCAAGTTTCTTGTTGATTTTAACCCCTGCAAATCCAGTCAACGGCTTTTGTTGTCCTTTCAGGATGCCTACGTTCCAACCTCTTTCTAGATAGGTGTAATGCAATTCGTTGGTGCGAAGAGAGTAGTAGTAATCGCCCAAACCAAATGCAAGTGGATGCGATTTGTCTAACGTTACCTTATAGATAGCTCCAAAAATTGAATTGGATAATTCCTTGCGCTCTGCTTCACCATATTTTATCGGGCCTTCTTTTTCCAGTTGCTCTTTGTCGGCTTTCTCCACTTGTTTTTTTTCATCCTCATTGGCATATTCCTTCAACCCAAATCCTTTCTTATCCGCAAAAGAAGAATTGCTTCCGGCTAATAAGATTAGTTTTCCCCCATCACTTATCCACCGCTCAATCGTGGTTAACATACTTTCATCAAACAATTTGTAATTGCCATCAGGCGCAATCAATACATCGTATTTCCATAAGTCTACGGTTTTGAAATAGTCGGTACCAATTATCGTAAGCGGGTAATGAATGTTTTGTTCAAAGAAGTGCCAAATTTCTCCATGTCCTAGCGAAGAAGTTTGATCGCCACCCAATAAAGCTACTTTAGGCGCTTCAAGGTAGTTTACTTCTCCCGATCCAAAGTCATAACCCTTATCGACAAACCCTGTCGTTGTTGTGTAAATTTTTCTTCCTTGATTAGTAGCAATAGACTGAACTGAATTATCAAAGTCCGCAATGCTTTCATTTCCTTTTCTTGTTACCAGTAGTGTTCCCGGCTCAAAACTTTGACCACCAACGCTAAATGCTTTTTCAGCACAGCGTACTTTAATTTTTTTCTGCATCAATGCTCCCAGAAACTCCACATCTTTCAAGCTCTGGTAGCGGAAGATATAAGAGTAGGGCTTAGCAGGAATATTTTCTGATGTGATTGGTTTTGGTTGATATGGTTTCGCCACCACAATTTTTTCACTTACGGCATAGGCTTTAAGATCATAGCTGTACATCAGATTCCAGGCCGTTACATCATAGGTGGCAGAGTCCGTCAGTTTCGATTGAGGCTCAAACACCGTAGTAATAAATCTGCCTTTCGGCTGATAGGTATTCACAACAATATCTTCTGCTCCAATGTTGAAAGCATTAACAGATTGGGTTTGAAAATCAAAACCCTTCGCAGGTCGTGCTGCTGGATGTCCATATTGAATGGATTGGGAATCAAACCAAGCGGTGATTTTCGCAAGCTTGTCCGCATTATTTTCTGCCTTGATCACATAACTCTTATAAGGAAATGAAGGATTGGTATTGGTTTCCTTAAAAAACTTTTCAAACTCATCCACCAGTTTCGTGGCATTCATCGAAGAGATTTCAATGGTAGACATCCCCGTTGTAAAGTGGTGAGTCAATCGATCTTTTAAAGTAAGTGGATCACCTTCATTAGTTGTTACCGTTAAGCCCGCACCAATGCCGCCTTTTTCAAAGGTCATGCCTATTGCACCGCTGTAGGTTGGATAGGTATCTCCATAACTGGGATAATAAAGATCGAATCTTTCTTTTGTGAAGTAGAGCCAGCCTTGTTCATCAAAATATTTGGCGTTGTTGCGCCCGATGGTATTTTGAAACTCGCGCTGCCAGTTGGTAATCACTTCATGAATGGGCTCGGCAGCAGGGGCAAAGTAGTATGGACTATTGTAACCTTGTTCGTGAAAATCCACATGCACGTGTGGAAGCCACTGGTTATAGATTTTAATCCTCGATTGGGATTCCGTTTGAGTTTCCCAAGCCCAATCGCGGTTTAAGTCAAAGAGGTAATGATTGGCTCTTCCACCTGGCCAAAGTTCGCGGTGTTCGCGTGCTTGCGGATCTGGATTGGCTGGGATGTTTCCATATTGATTGTAATAATTCGCATAACGATCGCGGCCATCAGGGTTAATACAAGGATCCATGATCACAATCGTGTTCTTCAGCCACTCTTTAGTTTTTGCATTGTCGGGATTGACCAATTCATAAAGTGTTTTCATCGAAGCTTCCATCGAGTTGGCTTCGTTGCCATGAACATTATAACTTAACCAAACGATGGCCACCTTAGTGGAGGGAGTACCCGTTTCGGCTCCAGCTCTTTTCAAATTATCATGTCGTATTTGCTCCAGATTTTTGAAATTATCAGGTGAAGCAATGATGGCGTAAATAAGCGGACGGTGTTCATACGTTTCTCCATACTGTGCTACCTGCATATTAGGAACAGCTTCATCAACTGCTTTAAAATATTCCACCATGCGATGATGGCGGGTAAAGCGATCACCCAATTCGTAGCCCAAAAATTCGGCAGGCGATTGAAGGTTGCTTTGAGCAAACAATGAGAAAATGAAACCGAAAAAGAAAAGTGCTACAAGAAATTTTTTCATAAAGTAAAATTTAAAGCTTGCAAACTATAAAATTGAACGGTTGGGATGTTTACCATTCTTACAATTTTAAGAGGCGATTGATTTGAGGGGTATGATGAATGATGTGTTCCCGAAGAAAGACCAAGGCATGTTGAATGTTCAAACGTCCAGCAACGATATGTTTGTAGATTTTTTTTCTGATTTGGGTGTCATCAATTTTTTCCAGGAATTCCCTCAATTCAGATCTTGTTCTGTCCCAGTCTAACATTAGTTCTTCAAAACTGGCATACGTAGGCGTATTTTCAACCACACCTCTCGGAGCCTTAAACTTTAAAGGCAGTCGCTGCGATAGCTTGAGTACAACCATTTTAATTTCTTCTAAAAGCCCTGTGTCATGAGCATCATTTACTCCTAACTTTTTTTTGTTGAGATATATGACCGATAGTTTTTCTGCTGCTATCAAGTGAGCGAGTATTTGTTGAATGGACCATTTTCCTTCAGGGGCATATTTCAATTTATCTGCTGACATATCTTTTATGGAGGCCAGCAACTTTGTTCGATCTTCTTCCAACGAAATGAAAAGGCTGTTCAGTTTTGAATTCATTTGAAGCTGTTTCAACAAAACTAACTATTCTCCGGCATTATTATTTTCAATTTCCATTTGAAATAAGTAGTTGAATGCGATTTGATTCCGTTCAAATCCTTAACTTTATTATGTAACCCCAACCCATAAAATTATGAATACAAACTATGCCGGTTTCTGGATGCGCTTTTTAGCCCTCATCATTGATGGAATCATCATTAGTATCGTTCGAGCCTTTTTAATTCTGCCCTTTTTAGCAATGCTCGGAATTAGTTTTGCAACTGGCTTTGAAAACTTTGATCCGGAGAATATGGAAGAACTGATTCCATTTATAGCAACCGTTATAGCCGCTGGCGCAGCGCTTGCGTTAGTTTCCACAATCATCTGGGTATTGTATGGAACCTTCATGGAGTCATCGAAATATCAGGCTACCGTAGGCAAGTTGGCCTTAGGCCTAACTGTAACCGATATGAACGGAGGAAAATTAGATTTTTCTAAAGCCCTTGTTCGCAATCTAGGCAAGCTGCTTTCTAATTTTATTTTTCTGATTGGCTATATCATGGCAGCCTTCACCGAAAAGAAACAAGGACTGCATGATATCATAGCGGGCACGCTGGTCGTGCAGAAATAGCAATTTTATTAAAGTTAAAATGCATTCGCCTTCGAATGCATTTTTTTGTTAGTTCCTGTAGAACTATCTCATAAAATTGATTCGCTTCGGCATCACTTCAATTTTTGCAGGAGCCCAACCCATCCATTCACCTTCGGCTTCAATGGCACATGACTCTGGGGCCGTTACTTTTATTGATTTGCAGCTATCGTAAGTTATTAGTCTATCCTTCACCTTGCGTCCAGCCTTTATCAGTTGAAGAAACATGAGAAACTTAAGTAAGGGCAGATCACCAGCCAAGAAAGTTGAAAAAATCCCATCATCAGGAAGCGCTTCGTTGGCAATGTACATCCCGTTGCCAAACGATCTTCCATTGGCGATAGCCAACACACGCATCTTGCCACGCCATTCCCAGTTTATAGTTGTTACCTCTATTTCCTGTGGTCTATGTGTAAAAAAAGTTTGAGTGATGGCTTTGAGATAGGTAAGCGCTGGGCCGAGAGATCGATCACTCTTCAGCAGTCGTTTAACTACTTCAGGCCCCATGCCCATGCTGCAAACATTTATGAAATACCTGTTGATAGTCTCTCCGTTTTCATCATGGCAATTGAGTTGTCCAATATCAGTAGGCTGTGGATTATTTTTTGTAAGAAGTTTTGTGATTTGTTCGGCATCTGCTTTTAGGCCGCACATTTTCGCAAAATCATTTCCTGTACCAAGGGGAATTATTCCAATCGTTGGCAGAGCACTTTCTTTCTGTTGATTTAGTAGGACACCATTTACAACCTGATTAAGTGTGCCGTCTCCCCCAGCAGCAAGGATGTAGTCAAACTTTTCTCTCATAGCCCACGAGGCTAATTCAATACCATGTTGGGCATATTGTGTTTCAAAAACTTCTGTTTTAAATTTTTGCTGTAAGATTGGATAAATAGAAGTGTAAAAGAATTTCTTTTTTCGCGAAATACCGTTGAGAATAATAGCGACTTTCATTTAGTTATCAATTATCAATGCGACATTTAGCCGATGTAAACATCTTGCATTGGCTAATCGACTAATTGATTTATCGGCTAGTTACTTACAGTTTTTCTTAATCGCAGCTTTTGCTTCGGGTGAACCTAACTCCTCTGCGCGCTTCAAATCAAGACAACCATCGTAGTTGTTGTTCATCAAAAGTTTCACCAGCCCTCGCTGATAATACGTTTCAGAATCTCCGGGATAAAGGTCAATAGAAGTTGAGTAATCCTCCACCGCACCTGAGAAATCATTTTTCTCTGATTTACTCAACGCCCTGTTGTCGAAATAAGTAGGGTTGGTATTGTCCAGCTCAATCGCTTTTGTGTAGTCGGCTATTGCGCCATCATAATCTTCTGTGGTGTGCCGAAGAACCCCTCGAAGGTTGAATGTTTCGGGATCTTCATTATTCAGCTCAATAGATTTATTGTAATCCTCCAAAGCCCCTTTCAAGTCTGCCTTAGCGGCTTTGGCCAGCGCTCGGTTTTCAAATTTGGTCGGATCTTTTGCGTCCAGCTTTATCGCCTGATCATAATCAGCGATAGCCTGATCAAAGTTGGTTGTACTATAATACGCCACGCCACGATAGTTATAGAGGTTGGCATCTGTTTTATCCGATTCAATGGCTTTATTATAATCATCGATAGCACTAACATACTCGCCCAATTCAGCTTTCACTACTCCACGATTAAAGTATTTATCGGCATCGGCAGGGCCAAGCTCAAGCGCTTTCGAAAAATCGAAATAAGCACCCTGCAAATCTTCCATGTTGTATTTGGCAAAGCCCCGATTGGTGTAGGCATCCGTAAATCTTGCATTAAACTTGATGGCCTTGTCAAGATCATCTATTGCGCCTTCATCATCTCCTAAGTTTATTTTCGCTTCCCCACGATTGTTCAGTGCTTCTGAAAAGGTTGAATCAATATCAAGCGCAAAAGTATAGTCGCTAATTGCACCGTATGTGTCTTGGAGACCCAATCTTGCCTTGCCTCTCAGATTAAGGGCTTGCTTATTTTTTGGATTGGTGTCTAGTATTTTAGAAAGATCATTTTTTGCTCCCGCAAAATCTTTCGCTTCTATTTTTTTCCTTGCGTTTTCAAGGGCAGGGTCAGCGGATTGCGCAAAAACCGCACATGATATTAAAAGAAAAAGTAATACTAGTTGAAAAGGCTTCATTCGTTTTCGTTTCTGAATGAGCCAAGTTAAAAAGAATTGGTGGGTTTTTAATACTCGCGAGTAACTTACGACCACCCCGCACGATAGCGGTATCAGAATGATGTTTGTTCTATTGTCAGTGCCGATCTTTTTGCCTTTCAAATTAATCTGCAACCGGAATTTGGGATTTAACAACTTCATCAGGCAGATAATCGTAAATTGTCGCAAACATGAATTAGATAATGAAAAAAGTTTTGACTGTTCTATCGCTTTTGTTTTCCGGCCACTTCTTATTGGCGCAGGAAAAACCACTTGACATGAAGATGGATTTTGAAGAATACAATCCACCCTCTTCGTTGGTTGTGCCTGAACACAAATTAAAAAAAGCGAAGTTTCCCTTTATCGATATTCATAACCACTATGGCAGCATGAATACGGCTGACTTAAGTGAGCGGGTGAAATTCATGGATGAGTTGAACATGGGTGTGATGGTAAATTTGAGCGGTAGAGGTTTTAGAAGCAGCGGTGATCACCTGGAAAAATCTTTTGATAACATAAACAAGCAATACCCTACCCGATTTCTCTTATTTACTAATGTAGATTTTACTGATATCGATAATCCGGAGTGGTCGAGTCGTATGACCAAGCAACTGGAAGAAGATGTAAAGCGCGGTGCTAAAGGCTTGAAAATTTATAAGACCCTCGGGATTCATGCCAAAGACAAAAATGGTAAACGCATTTCAATCGATGATCCACGCATCGATCCCATTTGGGCGAAGTGCGGAGAATTAAAGATACCGGTGTTGATCCACTCCGCAGATCCCAAACCATTCTGGGATCCGATTGACAACCAAAACGAACGGTGGCTTGAATTAAAACTTCATCCTGGTCGCAGGTATGACGACACATTTGCCAGTTGGGAAACTATTATTTCCGAACAGCACAATGCTTTTAAAAAGCACCCTAAAACAAAATTCATTAATGCGCATTTGGGTTGGTATGGCAGCGACTTGAAAAAACTGGGTGAATTGATGGATCAGTTTCCAAACATGTACACTGAGATTGGTGCGGTGATTGCCGAGTTGGGTCGTCAGCCACGCGCTGCAAAAGCATTCTTAACCAAATATCAGGATCGTGTTTTATTTGGCAAAGACAGTTGGGTACCTGATGAATACGAAACCTATTTTCGTGTGTTAGAAACAGAAGATGAATACTTCCCTTATCATAAACGCTATCATGCTTTCTGGAGAATGTATGGCTTAGGTTTACCTGATGACATTCTGAAAAAAATCTATTATAAAAATGCGATGACGCTTATCCCGAGCATTGATAAATCTCAATTTCCGAAGTAAGACTACTTTCACTTCGACCATCGGGAGAAGGCCTACCAAATTTTAGTAAGATTTCTCGAAATGAAGGGAGTACTAAATTAAGTCGATCGTGCACTCGAAATGACGAATGGCTAAAGGTGTCTCAACTCCACCAACTGATCCAGAATCCAACCGGTTAGGCTTAAGCGGTCGCGTGTGGCGGGAAGAACTTCGTGTTCGATTTGGTCGCTGCGAAAACAAACCAATCTTCCGGCAATGGGGAATACATCCTTTGATCCAGCAGGAAGGTGCATCCGTAATTGTCCACCATCATCTTCTTTCCAGTTCATATTCAGATAACAAATGATGGAAAGTTTTCGATGGTCATCCTTCTTGAATTGATCGAGGTGCCGTTTGTAGAAACTACCAACCGGGTAAACAGTCATATGTACTTCATAATCTTTTAAACTGAGAAAAAGAGTCTGGTTGATGTATTGAATCAATTCCTCCAATCGTTTAAGATACGTTGTCAAAGGGGGTGCACATTTTTGTCTGTCTATCCATTGAATATAATCTCCACGTATGTTTTCATTGATTTGTTTGTCTTGGTGCTTACCAATACCCGCTTTTTTGAATTTTAACAAGGCATTCTTAAAATCGTCTAATTCCAAAATAGAGGCGACTTCTTGTTCAGACAAAAAATTATTGATAACTGCATAGCCTTGGTCAGCCAAGCCATCTACAACTGTTTCAAATTGATTGTTCATAAAGAAAATAGTAGCAAGAAATTCGATTTGCACGAACAGTCACGAAGGATGCAAAGTTATATTTTTTCTCCTTTGCGATCTTTGCGCCTTTGCGTGGACGATCCAAAAATAGAAGGTCTTTTGTATTAACTTTGATTTTTTACCGATTATGAAGAATACTGTTTTCTATATTCTGCTGTTCCTATTGTCATCAGCGTGCGTGCCGAAGGAAGAAGTGGTACTTCGTTCCATCAAAAATGAAAAACTGGAAACAGCCGAAGATGGCAATCAAATTCTGAAGGCAGACGCCATTTTTTACAATCCCAACAATGTGCGAATGAAATTGAAGGAGATCAACATTGAGGTCTTTGTGAATGGAAAAAAAGCGGCACACTCGGATCAAAAGTTCAATTCTTTGATTAAAGCAAAATCAGAGTTTACGGTACCTTTGGAGATAAAGCTTGCGCTCAAAGAGTTGGGGTTATTGGATACGATTTTGTCATTTCTGGGAGGAAAGAAATATGAAATTCAGTTTAAGGGTCATCTTCGGATAAAAGTCCATGGATTTACCTTTAAGGTTCCGGTTGATCACAAAGAGGATTTTAAGATGAGGTAATCTCCCTTAAAAATGGTTGGGTGTTGAAAGTAATGACATGCAAGATATCTGGTATTACATCTTTGGCCTTCTTCTTGTTTTTCTCGTCCTGTTGATCAGAGCCTTTCGTAAGTCCATTCGGCTGAACAAACTTATTCTAGTTCAGAGCAAGGAAATTCAAAAGCAAAACAGGGAGTTAGAGCATCGCAATAAATTGTTGCAAGAACTCAACGTTGAAAAACAACAAATTATAGGTGTGGTTTCACATGATTTGAAAGGGCCATTTAACAGGATCTTTGCGCTTGTGCAGCTGATGCTAATGACTTCCGAAAATCTTACCCTAGAGCAAAAAGAATATTTGGGGAAGATGCATCAAATTGTTGCAGATGGTTTAAGTATGGTGCGCAATCTTCTTGACAACCGCAAGCTGGAAGACCGTGGAATTGACATGTGGCCAGAGCTCTTGAATTTAAGCACAGTATTGAATACGCTGATCAAGCAATATCAATCGCTTGCCGATAAAAAAAATATACTGATTCAGTATATGGCTCCTCCGTCAACACCCATTTATGCTGACAAAGTTTACCTCACACGCATTTTTGAAAACCTGGTATCAAATGCTATTAAGTTTTCGCCTGCTGACAAACATATTTTTGTGACAATAGCTGATCTTGAAGGCGAAATTGAAATTACTGTTAAAGACGAAGGACCAGGAATTAATAAGGAAGATCAGCTAAAGCTTTATCAAAAATTTCAGCGCCTTGCAGCCCGGCCCACCGGAGGGGAAAGTTCAACCGGGTTAGGATTATCAATTGTAAAAACAATGGTTGGAAAAATGGATGGAAAAATCCAATGTGAAAGCGAAGAAGAAAAGGGCGCTAAATTTATTGTGCTCTTGCCAAAAAAATTAAATGAGGCTAAACCAATTAACTAAAGAGATAGTAGTCGTCTTCCTTACCCTCCAAAACAGCTCCTAAGGACTCAATCACACTTTCATCTTTAATCACATAATCGCGCACTCCTCTTTGAATGAAGCTAAGTACCATATTGCCATCGTCAAGCGCGCTGAGCATGATTACCCTATTATTATCAGTAATCTTTGATTTAATACTTTCGTAAAAATCAATGCCCGACATACCCGGCAATTTATAATCCACAATCATCACGTCTGGCAGGTTGCCATTTAGACCCTTAAGGGCATCTTCGGCAGAAGTAAATGTGCTGATGTCGTATTTAGGATTGCTTTTAACCAACGCCTTCTTTACAAATTGGGCGTAAATTTCATCGTCTTCTATCAGGAAAATATTCATTCAGATCTTGATTCTAACATGCAATATAACAAGCTTTGAAAAACTTCACCATTTCTGCTTCAACGTTTTATACACATGCTTACTTTCACAAAATCAATGTTGTAAAGCCTTTGGATTCGAATTATATTCAACTTTAAACCTTTTAAACATGAAATTTGAGCGATTTCTACCTTTTATTTTTTTAATAGGTATGCAATGTTACTCTTCGGAAGAGACAAAAAATTCAATAAAATTCTCGATCTCGTTTACAAAAGAGCTAAGTGAACAGGCTCAGGACGGCAGGCTATTACTCTTGC
This sequence comes from Bacteroidia bacterium, assembly GCA_031414855.1. GTDB lineage: Bacteria > Bacteroidota > Bacteroidia > Cytophagales > Cyclobacteriaceae > ELB16-189. Next base: position 48,285 of record JANOQK010000523.1, read on the forward strand.
TTTCCACTAACGACAAAGCCGAGCCGCGTTTTCAAATAAATGATGGACTGGAAACTCAACTTGTATTTGGTGTGGACGTAGAGGGTATGAACCCGGGGCAGGAAATTGCAATCGATGAATCTGCTTTTGGTTTCCCCCTTCAGAGTCTGAAAAATATTCCTGCCGGAGATTATTTTGTCCAGGGGCTAATCAATCGATATGAAACATTCAATTTAAAAACAGGGCATACCGTAAAACTACCTCCCGATCAAGGGGAAGGCCAGCAGTGGAATTCAAAACCAGGAAACTTTTATAGCAAGTCCGCTAAGGTCAACATTGATCCTACAAAAAATGAAACGATAAAGGTGGTCATGGATCAAAAAATTCCTCCAATTAAGGAACCCGAAGACACGAAATATGTAAAGCACATTAAAGTGCAAAGCAAGTTACTAAGCGAATTCTACGGAAAGCCTATGTATGTAGGGGCTCACGTGCTCATCCCAGAAGGATTTGACGAACACCCACAAGCGCATTATCCGTTAATGATTTATCATGGCCACTTCCCCAGCGATTTTGGCGGCTTTAACACCGAACCACCAGATCCAAAAATGGACACTAGCGATTATATTGCTCGCTTTGGTATTTACGGCTACAATAAATTTCAAAAACAGGAAGCCTATAATTTTTATAAGCAGTGGACAAGCAAAAATTTTCCGCGCTTTCTGGTAGTAGAAATTCAACATGCTACCCCCTACTATGATGATTCTTATGCCGTCAACTCTGCAAGCATGGGGCCGTGGGGTGATGCCATCATGAAAGAATTGTTGCCGGAGATTGAATCTAAGTTTCGCGGCATAGGACAAGGCTGGGCTCGCTTTACATATGGAGGTTCTACCTGAGGCTGGGAGGCATTAGCGGTGCAAATGTTTTATCCCGATGAGTTCAATGGGTGCTTCGCAGCCTGTCCAGATCCAATTGATTTTCGGGCCTATTGCCTCGTGGATATTTACAAAGACAAGAATGCATTTTGGTATGATAGTGAGTTTAAAAAACTTCCGCGCCCAGCACACCGAAACTATTTAGGTCAGATTCAAAATACGATGCAAGAAACTAATCATTATGAATTAGCACTGGGCACGCACTCGCGCTCTGGCCAGCAATGGGATATTTGGGAGGCAGTGTACTCTCCTCAAGGAGAAGACGGTTATCCAAAACGAATCTTTAATAAAGAAACCGGAGAGATAGATAAGGGTGTTGCCGAGTATTGGAAAGAGAATTTCGACCTGCGCTATATTTTAGAACGCGACTGGAAAACACTTGGGCCTAAGTTGGAGGGTAAAATACACATCTACTGCGGTGATATGGATAACTACTATCTTAACAATGCGGTGTATTTGATGGAGGATTTTTTGAAGAAAACTGAGACTCCATTTTACAAAGGAGAAGTTGACTATGGCGATCGTGCAGAACATTGCTGGAATGGCGACCACGACAATCCTAATTACGTATCCAGGCTGAGATACAACACACAATACTTACCAAAAATTTTAAAGCGCATCTCTGAGAGTGCACCGAAAGGAGCTGATTTGAAAAGCTGGAAGTATTAGGAATAAGTAAGCCACAGGTTCACAATGTTATCTAAGAATTTGTGGCTTTATTTCATTTTAGTTCCTTTAACCGTTGGCCAGTTTTGATTTGCTTTTTCAATTAGTTCACTTTGTTTTTCGGTCCAGATTTTTTTCACATCCAGATTGTAGTTAAGATAAAGTTTGCCGTCTGCGATTGTCCATGCATCAGCATCTGTATTGGCCTTGTATCCGCGCGACATGCCATATGCGCAATAGCCACCAAACTGAGGTGCGTATTTATCAGGGTCTGATTTGAAAGTTTCCAGATTTTTGGCAGAAGAGAAATACCAGGTCTCCTCTTTCCATACAAAAGAATGTTCCTTCTTCCCTGCAACTGGCTTGCGTTCTGTAAAGTAAGCAACTGCGTCATAACCATTAATGGCTCCTTCTGCCGTGGCGAAAATTTCTGATTGGGCAGATGCTGTTAGCGAAAGAATAACAAAAGCGAAAAGTGAAATGTGTTTTTTCATAGGTACCCGGTTATATCGAAACAAACATACGATCTACTACTCATTGAACATGTCAGTTGCTTGACAGATCAGTTTTTGTTAAGAAAATTAAAACGGGGTTGCTGTGGCAAGCGATAGAAACCACACCATAAAGGCAACTGCTATTCCTAAAATGAGGGTAATTTTTTTGCGGATAGACATGCTTTTAAATCGATGATCAAAAGTATCTAACCGTCAGATTCTGATAAAATCAAAGCGATTGAACTGGCAGTTAATACGGCTAAAGTGTAGAAGATTGGAACCGAAACGTTTGAGCTTAATCCTTTAATTGCCTTAAATAAAGCTGAATAGTGTTCTCCAACCCAAAATAGAGGGCATCGCTGATTAAGGCATGTCCAATTGAAACTTCATCCAAATACGAAAGGGATTGCTTAAGAAATTTTAGATTATTTAGGTCTAGATCATGGCCGGCATTAATTCCCAATCCAATTGCATGTGCAACGCTGGCCGCTTCTATGTATGATTTTACTGCGTCATTTTTATTGACGTGATACTGCGAAGCATACGGTTCCGTATAAAGCTCAATCCGATCGGCACCTACTTTCTTCGCGCCTTCTACCATCTTTGTTTCAGGATCAACAAAAATGGAAACACGAATGCCAGACTGCTTCAGTTCTTTCACTACTTCTTTTAGTAGCACTTGATTACTAAGCGTATCCCAACCTGCATTGGAAGTGATCGCATCTGGTTTATCCGGAACAAGGGTTGCTTGTTCTGGCCGTACAGCAAGAACTAGTTTCATGTATCGTTCGTCCGGATAGCCTTCGATGTTGAATTCTGTAGTCACAATTTTTTTTAATTCAATCACATCGCTGTAGCGGATGTGCCGTTCATCAGGTCGTGGATGTACAGTAATTCCTTGTGCACCAAAACGTTCGCAATCCATGGCCACTTTAATCACATCAGGATTGTGCCCACCACGTGCATTGCGCAGGGTTGCTATCTTATTAATGTTAACAGAAAGTCGTGTCATAGTTCGATGGCCATCGATTCACAGATGTATTCGTTTTGTTAATGAATTTCCTGACCTTAATCCGTGAATCTGTGGCTATTTAGCATTAATTTTCGGATCAAAATTACCAAACGGATTAACGAAACCATACGGCCATGAGTTTAAAACAGCAAATTGATAATGACATTAAAACCGCCATGCTGGCGAGGAGTAAAGATGAGTTAACCGCTTTGCGCGCCATCAAGTCAATGATCTTGCTTGCCGAAACGGATAAGAGTAGCACAGGAGAACTGAATACAGAAGTGGAAAGCAAACTTCTCATGAAAGCAGCAAAACAGCGCAAAGAATCGGCAGAAATTTTTCAGAAAGAAGGCCGGGAAGATCTTGCCAAGAAAGAACTGCTTGAGTTGGAGGTAGTAAGTCGCTATTTGCCAAAACAACTTTCTGAAGCTGACCTACTGATAGAAGTAAAAAAAATTATTGAACAAGTGGGAGCCAAAGGTCCGCAGGACATGGGTAAGGTGATGGGCGCAGCCACCAAACAATTGGCTGGTAAAGCAGATGGAAAATTAATTTCTGAGATTGTTAAAAAACTATTGGCCTCTTGAGCAAAGCAGATATTCTCTTATTGGTATTGATTGCTCTTGGTGCTTTCAGTGGCTACAAGGAAGGTTTCCTCATGGAATTATTTTCGGTGGTTGCGATTGTGTTAGGCATATTTGGTGGCTTCAAGCTCATGGGCGAAGGAATGATATTGCTCCAGGATCAGTTTAATGCCGACAAAAAAGTCCTGCCCTATATCTCCTTCATTGTCATATTTATTATCATTGTAATTGTGGTTACGCTGATTGGAAGGATGATCAAGCATTCCATTGACAAATCCTTTTTAGGAAAAATGGATCAACTAATGGGACTTATATTGGGTGCATTTAAGACCTTATTTCTTCTCAGTGTTGTGATTTGGATTGTGGACTCGCTTGAATTCAATTTGAAAAGTGAATGGACTGAGGGCTCCTGGCTATACCCGTTTACAGCCCAACTTGCACCCACCATTGCCTCCTGGACAGGCGATTTCATCCCCGTTTTCAAGGAAATCTTCAGGCAGTTCTAAGGTTCAGTTTTTTTTAGTTACTTATCAGGAAAATTTGGTTATGGCCCTTCGCGTAAAAGAGGAAAATGAGTTTAAATATGTGGATGAGGGGCAAGGCCAGGTGCTGATGTTACTGCACGGACTTTTTGGTGCGCTCAGCAATTGGGAAGACGTGGTAAACCTTTTTTCTAAAAACTTCCGCGTCATCATCCCGATGCTCCCTATTTACGATATGCCCATTAAAGAAGCTGGGCTTGAAGGGTTGAGAAAATTTGTAGAAGATTTTGTGATTATGAAAAATCTCGATCACATGATTATCATGGGCAATTCACTAGGGGGTCATGTTGGTTTGTTGTACACCTTAAGCAATCCAGATAAAGTTGCCAAACTTATCCTTACGGGAAGTTCTGGATTATTTGAAAATACAATGGGTGGATCATATCCCCGCAGAGGGAGTTATGATTATATTAAAGAAAGGGTAGCCTATACTTTTTACGATCCACAAGTTGCTTCTAAAGAATTGGTGGACGAGGTTTTTGAAACTACCAGAAGCATTCCAAAATGTATGCGCATTGTGGCTATTGCAAAATCGGCTCAACGAAATAATTTGACGGAAGAATTACACAATATCAAGGTTCCTACGCTATTGGTTTGGGGATTGAACGATACAATCACGCCTCCAATGGTTGGGCACGATTTTAACAGATTGATTCCAAATTCTGAGTTGAAGTTTATTGATAAATGTTGTCATGCCCCCATGATGGAGCAACCCACAAAGTTTAATGAGATTGTAGTTGACTTCTTAATGAGATGATAGCCGAAG
>JANOQK010000524.1:0-10101 GCA_031414855.1 Bacteroidia bacterium
CGCAAAGCGAATTGGGTGACATAGTATATATCGATATCAACACTGTAGGTAAAGAGGTTACCGAGCACGAAGTTTTTGGAACTGTAGAGGCTGTGAAGACAGTGTCAGATTTATTTATGCCCATTACCGGCAAAGTGCTGGAGGTTAATTCTATGTTAGATGCCAGTCCGGAGAAAGTAAATGCAGACCCTTACGGGGATGGCTGGATGGTAAAAGTGGAAGTAAAAGGTTCAACAGCTGGTCTGCTTACAGTTGATCAATACAAGGAACTTATTGGTAAGTAATCGTTGTTGGTTGATGGTTGTTCGTTAATCGCAAACATTAAACGAACAACAAACAACGAACAACAAACAACGAAATGATCGAACTGCCTGTCATATCCAAAGAAGAAACAAAGAAAAGGAAACCAGATTGGCTTCGTGTGAAGTTGCCTATTGGGCCTGAGTATGCGAAAGTAAGAAGGTTGGTAGACGATCATAAACTTCATACTATTTGCGAAAGTGGAAATTGTACGAATATGGGCGAGTGTTGGGGAGATGGCACAGCCACGTTTATGATTTTGGGAAATATCTGTACGCGCAGTTGCACGTTCTGTGCAGTTGCCACTGGCCGCCCAACTGAATATGATCTTGATGAACCAAAGCGTGTAGCCGAAGCCATTAAGTTAATGGGTGTGAAGCATGCTGTTATTACTTCTGTAAACAGAGATGAATTGAAAGATCGCGGTGCAGAAGTTTGGTACCAAACCGTAGTGCAAACAAAAGCACTAAGCCCTGAAACAACAATAGAAACATTAATACCCGATACAAAAGGAAATTGGGAAGCTCTTTACAGGATGATTGATGGAGGCCAGGAAGTTGTCTCTCACAACATGGAAACAGTTGGACGACTTTATCGGATTGTACGACCGCAAGCTAGATACGAACGAAGTTTGGAACAAATCAAACGCATACGCGAAGCGGGCAAGCGCACCAAGTCTGGAATTATGCTAGGCGTGGGTGAAACAAAAGAGGAAGTTTTCAAAGCCATGGATGATCTTGCCGAAAATGGTTTAATGATTTTAACATTGGGTCAATATCTGCAACCCACCAAAATGCATCTTGAAGTTGCTGAGTTTATTCATCCTGATGCCTTTGAGATGTATAAAGAGGAGGGCTTAAAACGCGGATTAAAATATGTTGAGTCTGGACCATTGGTACGATCCTCTTATCATGCGGAGAGGCATGTGAATGTGGCGATGGATTGATTTGTTAACCTGAATGAATCAACATTGTCGCAAAAAAAAATCAGGCCTCTACAGCCAAGATTAAATTAAAATCCCAAGAAAATCTACACCGAAAATGGAGGAGTGAACAACACCATTTTCGTAGTACCTTGGCTTAAATTTCTTGCATGAAAGGAAAGAAGCTGGGTATTGTGGTTGCAGATGACAGCAAAATGTTTTGCGAATCGCTGGCTGCACTGTTAGAGAAAATACCGAATGTACATAGCGTGTACATGGCCTATGATGGCAAGCAGGCACTAGAGATCGTGCGCAAGCATCAGATTGATTTGGCTTTGTTAGATGTGCGCATGCCTATCATGGATGGATTACAGGCTGCTGCAATTATTTTAAAAGAACATGCCCCTACCCTGGTCATTGGCATGACAAGCTTTGATGAAGAAGCCACTCTCCTTGATCTGCTGCGTGCTGGGGTGCATGGTATTTTATTGAAGCGAAGCGCCAATCGAGCAGAGCTTACTTCAGCCATTAACGAGGTGATGAATGGAAGAAATTACTATAATGAAGAAATTCGCCATGTGGTGGATAAGAATATTCACCGGCTTAATGTTTCTTCCAGCACAAATTTTACAACACGTGAATTAGAGATAATGCGCTTTACCTGCACCGGAAAAGTGGTGAAGGAAATTGCTGTCGCACTTAACCTAAGTACCGGCTCTGTGGAGACTTACCGAAAAGATTTGCTACGCAAAACAAATACAAAAAATGTAGCTGAACTAGTGACCTTCGCCCATCGAAACGGCTTACTTTGAAAAATTGTCGGATAGTGTAATTTTCACCACGCTTCCATAGCTACTCGGCATCAAATAAAGTCTGGCTCCTATTGCATTAGCTCTTTCCTCCATAGACATGAAACCTAAACCCGGAGATGCTCCGGCTTGAGGTAAATAACCTTGACCATTATCGGCTACCTCTATCACTAAGTTGCTACCCCAAACAACACTCAGTTTCAAATGAAAGCCAACTGAATGTTTTAAAGAATTTTGAATAGCCTCTTGTACTAAATTGTATAATTCTTTTTTCACTGAGGTTGGCAAAACAAATTCTGCTTGTTCATTCTCTAAACAAAATTCAATCGTCTTCGCAGCTACGCGGTTTAACCTCACTACCAGAAAATCTCTTATCAAAGTTGAAAATGAACCTTGCTCAAATTGTGGCTGAGGCAAGCTATAGATCACAAAGCGAAGTGATTTCATAATCTGATTCATTTCCTCGCCCAATGCGCCCAGTATCTCCACTTGTTCAGGGCTATTCAATCGGCACGAAAATTCTTCCAATCTTAAGCGCACAGCCGCCATACGTTGCACTATATCATCGTGCAGCTCATTTGCAATTCGTTTACGTTCATTATCGATTGCCTTTTCGTGCACAGGGGTTATATCAGAAAGTTCTTTCTGTCTGTTTAGATGGCTCACTTTTGATTGAGCTGATTTCAAACGTTGCGCCTCTTGGTCAAGAGCCACGCGTTCAATGACCATTCTCTTTTGTGCTTCCTCTGCTCTACTCTGTCTTATCTTCCAAAAGGTGGGAATAGAAGAAAGCCCAGCCCATGTAAGCATTGCTCCACTAAATACCCCAAGAAGTAATGCTAAATATAGAATGGAAGAATTTGTTTCGGGGATCATACTCTTTTACAAATGACATCTAAATTTTCTTAGCCCGAAGCCTAAGGCTATTTGTAATAACTGAAACAGAACTTAGACTCATGGCCAGTGCTGCAAGCATTGGACTTAGCAGCAATCCAAAAAAGGGGAATAAAATTCCTGCCGCAATGGGCACCCCAATTGTATTGTAAACAAAAGCAAAAAATAAATTTTGACGTATGTTCTTCATCACCTCTTTGCTCAACTTCTTTGCCCTGAGAATACCTTTCAAATCTCCTTTAACTAAAGTAATGCCTGCACTTTGAATGGCAGCATCGGTGCCCGTGCCCATAGCTATCCCAACATTGGCTTGCGCCAACGCTGGCGCATCATTTATTCCGTCTCCGGCCATAGCAACAATTTTATTTTGCTGCTGAAATTCCTCAATCTTATTGAGCTTGTCGGCAGGTAAACATTCCGATTCAAATCCATCAAGCCCTAATTCATCCGCGACAGCCTTGGCCGTCTGTTTATTATCACCAGTGAGCATAAACACTTTGATGCCTTGCTGCTGTAACTCGTGAATCGCGGATTGCGAAGTTTTCTTAATAGGATCGGCTACACTTAAATACCCTACTATATCCATGTCAATTACCGCATACATTACGGTCTCGCCCTGGGTCTGCCTTGCTTCCACTTCCTTAACAATTAATTCGTCCACAATAAGACCAAGTGTTCTTATGTGCGTAGCGTTACCTATAGAAATTTCTCTGTTAAAGATTTTACCCGTTATTCCATGTCCAGTTATGGATTTAAACTCAGTTACATCCAACAACATCAGGCCTTTATCTTTTGCACTTATCAATATAGCATTGGCCAGGGGATGCTCGCTGTGCGATTCCAGCGAAGCGGCTATTTGCAGAATATCATCTTCCGTGACCGTATTCATAATCGACCGGACTGATCGAAGTACCGGCTTCCCTTCTGTGATGGTTCCTGTCTTATCGATCACCAACACATCTACCTTTTCCATTTCCTCAATAACCTTTGCTTCCCTTATCAAGATACCGAGCTTAGCACCGCGCCCTGTTCCCACCATAATGGCCATGGGTGCAGCCAAACCCAACGCACATGGACAGGCTATGATTAAAACTGTTACCGCAGCTGCAAACCCATAAACCAAGGAAGGTTCTGGTCCCCAAATACTCCACACACTAAAAGAGAGAATTGCGATAGTGACTACAATCGGCACAAAGTATCTGGAAATTTTGTCCGCCAGGTTTTGTATCGGTGCTTTTGTTCGGCTGGCTTGGTTCACCATCTCTATGATCTGAGCCAACAGTGTATCTGCACCAATCTTCGTTGCTTTCATTTCAAAACTCCCCGTTCCATTGATCGTTCCGCCTGTTACGGTATCTCCCTCCCTCTTTTCAACGGCTATTGGCTCTCCGGTAATCATTGATTCATCAACAGCACTATGACCTTTCACCACTTTACCATCCGTAGGAATTTTCTCTCCGGGTTTTACTTTGAGGATATCATGGAGCATAACCTGCTCAAGCGGAATTTTTTGTTCTAAATGATTTCTAATCACTGTGGCCTCGGGTGGCACCAGATTTAACAATTCACGAATAGCACTATTGGTTTGGCCATGTGCTTTTAATTCCAACACCTGACCTAACAAAATCAAAGTTAAGATGACCGTGGCTGCTTCAAAATAAAGATGAACGGCTCCTTCCATCTTAAATTGATCAGGAAACAAGTCAGGAAGAGTGAGGCCTATGATGCTAAATAGGTAAGCGGAACCTGCGCCTAGCGAAATGAGTGTCCACATATTAGGTGACCTTCTCATTATAGATTGATAGCCTCGTTTAAAAAAATCACCGCTACAATAAAATATCACCGGTATTGAAAATCCAAACTGCACCCAACCCCATGCTGTCTTCCCAGCAATATGAGACAAGGAAAGACCAACCATCTCACCCATTGCAATAATCAATACGGGTACTGTAAAAGCTGTTGCTATCCAAAACTTTTTAAGCATGGATACATATACCTCATCTTTATCGTCTTTATTTATTTTTAATTTCTGCTCCCTTATCAAGGGCATTCCGCATACCGGACAATCACCCTGCTTTGGATATTTTTTATCTCCTTCGCACAGCATAGGGCAATAATAAAGTCCATCTCCTTCATCCATACCTTTTGAATGATGGTGAGATGGAGTTGGTATTGGCTCGGCTGTTCCACTTTCACTTACGTGATAATGCGGATATGGCATTAACCCTTGCTTAAGTTTATCGATGGAAACTGACATGTTCATTTGGATAGTGGCCTGCGATTGTGCCAGATCTACCTTTGCAGATTCAACTCCTTCAACCTGAGCGAGTGCCCTCTCGACTGTTGTAGCGCAGCCATTGCAGGTCATACCTGTGATTTTATACGTCTGTGTCATAACCGCCTTGCTTATGGGAAGTGTAAAGATACATCACAACCCCAAGCCAGTGGTTACATTATTATTGGAATAGAGTTGATTCTTCTCCAATAGTGTCATGTAGTGATCACGTCCCTCAAAAAATACAGAGCCTTACGTTGTAGAACTAGATTGACTCAATAGAAGAAATTTGACGCAACATTAAGACAATACTTCAAAAGTCTCAGATGAAGAGCGCTTTAGATAATCCTCGTAATCAAACGGCACATCGCCTCCTTCCAACAAACAACCTTCGGGTATACTTGGATAAATCTCTTCGTACGTTTTAACAAGATTCATGAACACTCTCCTATAAACATGCGTGCGGTTAATCTTATCTGGGTGACCAATGCCTGATGCCCCTAATAACTCAACAAAACTTTCTACGGTATTTTTGTGATAATTAGCGACACGCACTTTCTTGTCTTCTACCACCAAGCCATTCATGAAATGCGGGTCTTGTGTGGCAACACCAGTAGGGCATGTATTCTTATTGCACTCCAGAGCTTGAATACAGCCGAGAGCTATCATCATGGCGCGGGCGCTATTACATGTATCGGCACCCAGTGCCATTGCTCTTACAATATTAAAACCAGTAAGAATTTTTCCGGAAGCAATCAATTTCATTTCAGTACGAATTCCAAAGCCACGCAAAGCATCGTCTACAAAAGCAAGTGCATCCAGAAGTGGCATACCTACTGAGTTGGAGAATTCAGGAGGCGCGGCTCCAGTTCCTCCTTCACCACCGTCAACTGTAATAAAATCAGGGTAACTATTGAGCTTTACCATGGCTTTGCATATCGACAAAAACTCGCTCTTTCGTCCAATGCATAATTTGAATCCAATTGGTTTCCCGCCTGATAGCTCCCGCAATTTTTCAATAAATTTTAAGAGCTCAATAGGTGACCCAAACGCACTATGAAAAGGTGGAGAAAAAACGGTAGTTCCCGGCTTAACTAATCGGATGGCAGCAATCTCAGGTGTGTTTTTAGCAGCAGGTAAAATACCGCCATGCCCTGGCTTAGCTCCTTGAGATAATTTTATTTCAATCATTCTCACACTAGGCTGTGCAGCATTTTTTTGAAAAGCTTCATCTGAAAATACACCATCTGCCGTGCGCGCGCCAAAATAACCTGTACCGATTTGCCAGATCACATCACCCCCATGTTTTAAATGATAAGGACTAAGACCTCCTTCACCAGTGTTATGTGCGAAGCCACCAATTTTCGCACCGGCATTCAACGCTTCAATTGCATTTTTGCTAAGCGAACCAAAGCTCATGGCCGATACGTTGAGCACACTCATATCATAAGGCTGCTTGCATTTCGCGCCACCAAAACGAACGCGCGGATTGTGATCCATTTTGTGAAAGTCAAGCGGGTTGATGGAATGAGTCATCCATTCATAACCTTCGGCATACACATTCAACTGTGTTCCGAAGGGAATGGTATCCACCTGCTTTTTGGCTCGTTGATAAATTACATTCCGTTCATTTCTGTTAATGGGTGCTCCATCCGTATCTGACTCCACAAAGTATTGCTGAATTTTAGGACGTAGATCTTCAAACACATAACGCAATCTGCCCGCCAGTGGGAAATTCCGTTTGAGAGATTGACGCGTTTGAACCATATCCGCCACACCCATATAGATAAGAGGGCCGATGATAATAAATCCGAAAAGGGCATCAATCCAGAAGTAAGCCCAACCTAACAACAAAGCAGTTGAGACTAGGGCAAACGCAATAAACATTTGACGGGCATTCATAGATTTTGGTGTTAAATAAGTTGATCAAATTAGCGAATTCACCTTAGAAAGCAAATGAAATCTACTTAGGTCTTCGGCATTTGGGCTTAGGTATCATGTATTGAGTCCTGCCAACGACTAAGGCCTAATGCCTAAGTCCAAAGCCTCAATGCCCAACACCTGATTAGGCTACTTTCATTTCCACAATGCCTCTGCTCTTATGAATCTTTAAATCAAACTGGCGTAGGATGAAATGATTCATGCGGCTTTCAGCAAGCTGGGCTTGGAGGTTATCAGGAAGAAACACGGATAAATCTAATACTGCATTAATAAATAACTCTTGCTTGCAAAAGCCATCTGTCCACCCGGTAAAAGTCTCGGTCCAATCGATTTTATATTTCTCGAAGTGATCTCGCCCATCCCACACAAATTCCAGTTGGCTGTCTCCAAATTTATAGCGATAAACACCTGCCAGATTTTGATAGAAAATATGAAGGGCCTTAAGATTTCCAGGCGTGTAGGCATGAATTCTTTGGCTGAATGAATCTATGATCCCCAAAGGATTGTGTCGAAGCTCATATTGAGTCCTTACGGTGTCTATTAATCGGGTCAATAGCTCGTCTTGAAGGGCAAGTTGTGCCTCTTCGAGCAGGTAATTCTTGTCCAGAGGAAAAAATTTTCGGATCACGCTGGTAAAGAGGGTTTTGCAAAAATAGCAATTTTTGCATGTAGAGACGCAATATTTTGCGTCTCTACATGCAATCAATCATCGCCCCGATTCAGCATTTAAGAACGGTCCATAGAAAATTGCATTCATCAATAATTTATTTGTTCCATACCAGAACGCTCTGAACGTAACAGCCTCTGTAAACCCTACTACTCTTCCTCTTCCCACAACTGACATACCTAAGGCCGATGTGTTCTTCAACTTTTCATAATTGCCTTTTCTTATGTAGCCACTTAAAAGAGGAGCATTTCCATATACCATTGGATTGGCATAAGCTCCTTTTGCTTTCTCCATAAAAATATTATTTGATTTGAAGAGCGGCACTTTTGAATCATAGTATCCGTAGAGCAATGGATTAGTTAAATCGACAGTCGTTTCAAAAAGAGCGCCACTGGTTTGTTCAGCACCGCGGTTCTCATCTATATCGGCATAGGGTTTGGCGGCCGCAACATCTTTTTTAGCTGCTGTGTCTTCTTCTTTTTTCATGTCAAATTTGCCAAGCCCAGCAGTGCTTAGCCAACTTAAAGCATTTTCAAAACCGATAATCAAGCCTCCATTTTGCGTCCATGTTTTTAATTTCTCTTTCGCGCTTTCGCTGATCATTGTGTATGTGCCCGGAGGCATTATCAATGTATTATATCTACTTATGGCTGCGTTATTAAAGACATTTAATGGCATAAGTGTAACCGGAATATTAAAGCGCTGATCAAACAGATGCCACATTTCTCCCGCATCATTTGCTGATACTCCGCCATCCACTAACATAGCAATTTCTGGCTTTTTCAAAACCTGAAATGAACTACTGCCTAAACTCACACCTCTATAATCAAGGCCTGTGTTGAATCCGTATACATCAATACCATCGCGTTCGGCAATCTCGCGGATATATACCTCTATCTGATCTGGGTTTTTATCTTGATTATCAAGAGACACAAGAATGGCTCCGCTTTCGAATTTTTTACCATTCGGATGGAAGAATGGTTCGGTTGAAACTTTGGTCCTTATGCCATGACTCAACAAACGATATATCGCACGAGGCGCATAGTATCCATACGATTCAAAAACAAAGGCATAGCTTGCGTTTTCACCGATCACTTTCCCAACAGGCATTTTAAGGTTTGTAATTTTTTCGCCAAGAGCAGGAGAAACTTTCACTTCTTCATACTCAAGACCAAACGCTAACGGCAAAGTCCAGCTAGAGATGTCGTAAAAAAGACTGTCTTTAAATTGTGATCGTTTTTCAAACATGGCTTTGATGCTCCGGTACTGTGGCTGATTCAGAGGAACCACATAACTGGATTCAGTATCGAATATTCTTCCATTGATGGTTTGGTTCGATGAAGGTTTATAAATTTCTATGCTCTGTCTCTGAATTAATTCGGCCAAATGAAATGCTTTTGTCTTGTCTTTTGAAGACCCAAACAAATATGCTTTGACAGGATCCTTAGCCGCATCTGAAATATTGGTTTTATAAAAATCACGTTGATAGTTCAAAAAATCTTCACGCATTTCATTTACAGCTTTCAACGAACTAAGCATGGTTGTGAATTGATTGCGGATCGTGAACGGAAATCGAAGTACACCATTCACACTTTCTTGCGCGTGGCCACGAGAGCTGGCTTGTTCAAACAAAACTCCAACCGCTCCTTGTATGTCGGGATAGGTAGAACCCTTTCCATAATAAAAATCATCGTAGCCTTCCTGTGTAAAATACAAAGAGCCGATTTGATCCAATGCCTTTGCGTGATACTCGCCCATTCTTCGTGTGAGCTCCTGATTTTTTTCCAACGTCAATGGATGCACGCGTGCGGGCTCGCCAGGCATGAAGAAGAAGGTTGCATTGGTACCTTGTTCGTGGTGATCCGAAAGATAATTCGGTTTCCATTGTTGGAATTTTTTGATTCGAGCTTGTGACTCTGGCAACTGCGCCACCAGCCAATCACGGTTGAGGTCAAACCAATAGTGATTCGTTCTTCCGCCTGGCCACGGTTCATTATGCTCCATGTCATTCGGGTCAGGAGAAATCAGTTTGCTCTTGCGAGAATTAGCCCAGCTGGAGAAACGGTGCAAACCATCTGGATTAAAACTGGGATCAAATAAAATGATGGTATTGTCTAAATATTTTTCAATTTCCGGTCCTTGCGCTGCAGCTAAATGATAGGCCATTGCCAATCCTGCATTTGCTCCACTTGGTTCATTGCCATGAATGCTACATCCCAAATAAAAAACAACGGGCATATTTTTGACATCAAGTGAACCAGATTTTTGTGGGTCACTCAATTGTAAATGCTGT
>JANOQK010000525.1:0-3593 GCA_031414855.1 Bacteroidia bacterium
GTCACTGAAATAGAATTAATTAAATTATCCAACCCCCTCATTTTAATGAAAATTTCTTTTGATGTTGGATTTGGATAGACCTGTATTAAAGAACTTTCACCCTCTTCAATGGCAGTAATCAAATAATCCAATTCATGACTCACTACGCACGCATCAATAGTAACTTCAAGCTTGTAAAGGCCAGATCTATCAGCTCTTAGTGTTTTACTTGTAGCTCCAGCAATTTTTTCGTTATTAAAGAACCATTGATTGCCGTTCTCAGAACTTGAAACAAGGATATCGTCTTCTTCCACAGAAATTTCAGGATCTTTCACACCAAAAAATAACTGAAAACGATCACTGGCCAGAGAGGATTGATCCGTTGTAATGATAAAATTATATATGGAATTATTTGTAATGACCTGTTTACTGCCTGTAAATTTATCGGTTAACGTTATCACAAAATTATCAAAGGCAGTACCTAACACTTTAAAGTTCATCGAATAAGTACCTAACGGATCCATAACAAACGATCCATCAGTTGATTTGGTGAAACGTAAATCAAGAAATAATTCTGTTCCACAAGTAATCTTGTTTATCGCATTTATGGCGTAGCGATTGGAGTTCTGGAATCTTGTTGAGAAATCAAAATTATCATTCTCCCGTTTTGAGGCATCATAATTGTCGAAGCCTGAATTAGCCTCCTCATGAATCTGAAAAACAGTCATGTCATTTAACTCGCCCTTATTAACAGTGATGGCAAGTGTATTAATTTCTATCTCCTTTGTCCGATAAAATATTGCGGTGTTAGTAACCTTAACTGGTTCGGTAGCCGTAAGAACTGGGCTTGCCGCAGTAGTCTCTACCCAAAAAGCCTGGCCTGTCGCAATTTCACCGTTCGTAAGCCCACCGCCAATTCCAGATCCTGATGATCCGTTCCAATACCGATATCCACCACCACCCACTCCATTGTCCTGTATAGCGATCGATCCATTAATATTGGTCTTTGTCCAGCCACTTGCACTATTCCAGTTTATTGAAGACGGGTAAGGGTTTCCAACCAGATTCCAACTTGGAGCACTGCCATGAAAAACTGGTAGTGAAACCAAGCCTTGATTTATTGGACCTGTTACATCCACCGTAGCAGGACCAGGCAATACAGTTTGTCTAACATAAGCGGCATAACCGCGCCCAGGCAAAAGTGGTTCTGTATCACTGGATACAGGATAGGCCACATACGCGGCAGTAACTGCGTTATAATAAAAAAGCGAAGGATTTGTAGTACAGCCAGCACAAACACTACTCTGCGGGAACGCACCTGTTACTGGAAAATCATCCTGCAAAGATGCAATGGTAGCATTTGTGACAGGCGAAGAAAGGTATCGGTAAATACGGCCTTCGCTGCTCATAAAGCGCTGCACAATCACGTTACCTGCAATGCTGGATAAGTTCGCTATTGGTCCTATGCTAGCATTTCCGCTTGCCGCATCAGAGGTAGAAAGTAACTGCAAGAACCCGTTGGAGTTAAATATGGTACTCGTAGATGTCATTGACAGTATTCCTGTGATCGATAGGGCACTTGTCAAGGTTACATCTGCAGTTCTATTGACCGTAATATTATTTAAAGTTGCTCCATTTGCAGCAATGGTTTGTGCTGTTCCTCCAGTAAGGGTCAGCGTACCTGCATTTGCGTTTACTGTACTGCCTGACACAAACTGAATAGTTCCAGATGCAGATAATGCTGCCGGCAAATTCAAAGTGGTACCGTTCTGAATAGTTAAGTTTCCTCCCATGGCAAGTGGGGTTCCTGTGATATTTAAGGTGCCATTTTGCAAGGTAAGATTGCCAGTCGTGAAAGTACCAGTTCCGACAGCGAGACTGTGTGTAATTGCTCCTGTAAAAGATACATTTCCTACGCCTGTGCCAACTTTAACTATGCTTCCGCCTGTTAAGGCTAAGTTACCAGCTATATTAATGTTCCCAGTGCCTGTCGATGATCCTGTTAGATTTATTTGACCACTGCTTAAATTTAAATTGCCACCTATGTTAAGATTTGCAACACCAGAAGAGCCGCCAATAACATAGTGATTAGAGTTTATATTAGTTGACGAAAAATTACAATTTCCACTAACATTGACAGAGTATGTGCCTGCCGCAGAAATTAATACTCTTCCATCATTGCTTACGTTGAAATCTCCTAAAATGGTAATAGTACCTGTAAGGTTTGAATTTAGGCCAAGTGTGATGAATCTATTAGCAGAACTTGTATTATTTATAGTTAAATCACCATTAACAGTAGTCAGGCTTCCCAATAACTGAACATTGCCAGCAGTTTGCCCGGGGCTATCCCAAATAAAATGGTGAAAACTTTGACCAAGGCTTAATCTAAAAGTACCATTTGCATTAACTCCTGCCCAACCAGTTATTCGACAGATCGATCCAGTTTGCCAAGTTGCCGTTGCTACCGCACCATTAGTCTGATTATGCTGGTATTCTGAGCCATTAGCAAAGATCATTGAAGAAGCAGAGAAAGGAGGAATGACTCCCCTATTTTCAAGAATCCCTCCAGCGTTTATATTTGCTATTCCATCCACAAAGGTTGGAGTGATTGGATCACTTGGATCTGCAGATTCCTGAATTAAGTCATTGCCCGCACCATCTCGCACAATAAATCTTCCACCACTTGCAATAGTTAAAGTTGCATCTGCACTTATTATGATTTCATCGGCATTTATTGTGGTCGATACCGTTACGTTATGAGTGGGGTCTATTCGAATGATCCCCAAATTAAAGTCGGGCACACAATTACAAGTCCATATTCCAGGAGTTGTCCAATCTCCGCTTCCAACGGAACTTACCTGAGATTTCCCTATCAAGGGAAGGAGAATTACTAACAACAGTATTGGTAAACTTTTCATTTTAAAACAAGCAAACATCAAAAATACTCAAATTTTAAGTGGTCAATAAAGTTCATCGGAAGGAAGTTATTTCCCCGGGGTTAATAGATAAATCCCCCTGTTCGTAACCAACTACCAAAAAAGTTAACTCATTCATTTAAAATAAGTTAACTCACCAATTTATTAGGTCGAAAGATAGTCACAAAAGAAAATCTGTACCCCTAAAAATTCTAATTTTTGTACATATTGCCGACTGAAAAACCAACCATCATGAAATCCGGAATATGGCCCGAATATCTCCAAAAGCCCAAAAGCCAATGGTTACGAAAACTGCTTATTGTAACGGTGGTCAGTTGGATGGCCGTCTATCCTATTTATTCCAGTTTTTACAAAGCGTATGGTGTTGATCACTACAGACGTCATCTGATGCACGTTCAGGCAAATTCCATGTTTTTCAATCCTTGGCAGTACAGAATTCTTTGTCCGCTGCTAATTGAGGGGCTTTATTGGACTGGCGATCACTCGGTTTTCAAATTGGTAGAGATCAAGGGAATTGATTTGGGTTTACCGGGTGACAGAAGTGACAAGAACCAAACCACTCAGGATCTGATAGAATCGCTGAAGAATCCTGAGTTTATCAAATATACCATCGTCTTTCTGGGCTTTCGTTTCCTTCAAAATGTGGTCTTGATCGCTCTTTGTTTCTATTATTTTTCT
>JANOQK010000526.1:0-21042 GCA_031414855.1 Bacteroidia bacterium
CCTGATGCCCTTCCTCTGGCAAGTTATGGGTAAGCAAGGTCAACTTTATGGAAACCGGTTATTGGATAATAAAGTAAACACCGCCAACACCATGTGGTTTTCTTATCCCGGATACAACGAATTATTGACGGGTTTTGCAGATGACGTTAAGATTACCAGCAATGATAAATTTAACAATCCGAATAAAAACGTCTTAGAATTCATTCAATCTCAAAAAGGGTTTGGTAATCGAGTTGCCGCGTTTACCTCCTGGGAAACATTTCCATTCATTATCAATTCCGATCGCAACAAAATTCCTGTGAATGCCGGGGTTGTGCGGCCAAAAGGAAATCTCAGCGATCGTGAAAAATTGCTGAACGACATCTCATTTCAATTACCAAACGATGAAGGACAGACCCGGCTTGATGGGCTTACCTTTCAATATGCATTTGAGTATCTAAAACTAAATCATCCTCGTCTCCTTTTTATTTCTTTTGATGAGACGGATCATTATTCCCATGAGGGAGAATACGATCGATATTTGAAGTCGGCACGCTACACGGACGATATGATCAGAACTTTGTGGGAATGGATTCAATCAGATCCGCTGTATAAAGACAAAACAACTCTTGTTATTACCACCGATCATGGCCGAGGGAATAAAAATGAGGAAGACTGGAAGCATCACGGTAGTAAAATGCCAGAGGCTGACCAAATTTGGTTTGCCTTTTTAGGACCCGATACTCCAGCATTAGGTGAAGTAAAGGAAGAACAGCAACTTTACCAAAATCAATTGGCAAAGACAGTCGGCACATTTTTTGGGATCGACTATGTTAATCAAACCAAGCCCGGTGAGGCCGTTGAAACAGCAATAAAAAAACCATAAATCCAGTAACTTACCACCCTAAATTCTACCTCATGATAAGATTAACATTTTTCCTTTGCCTGGCTCTTTCAATCGGTTGTACAAATAAGGAAACAATCACACAAAGGCATTGGGTGGCAAGTGCTCCGGCTGGTGCCGAATACACTCAAATTAATAGAGAGGGTAGAACGGTTATCCCCAATGGTCGCTACATCACTCCTTTGGGTAAACAAATTACTGTAGCACCACATCCATTTGGTCTTGCATTAAGCCCGGACGGAAAAACTATTATTACCGCAAACTCAGGTGTTGGACCTTTCTCCATTTCGATCATTAACGATTATAATTCTGCCACTCCTGCATTGAAGCAAATCCCGGAAACACTCAACCCTGAAAAGGGTTTATTGGAAGCTGTGTTCATGGGCCTTGCTATATCTCCTGACAACAAGCAAGTATACGTTGCTGGTGGTCAACAAAATAAAATTTATGTTTTTGATTTGACGACCAATAAGAAACTTGGTGAAATTGCTTGCAACATTTCATTTGATGGTAGTGATTACAACGATGGCTATATCGGTGATCTGGTGTTGAACAAAGATGGTAGCCGTTTATATGCAGTAGACCAGAGCGGATTCAGAATGTTGGTTGTAGATACTAAGACAAACAAACTTATTTATAATGTAAAGACTGGTCGTTATCCATTTGGTATTGCTCTTTCACCAGATGAAAAAACGGTGTATGTCGCCAATGTGGGTATGTTCGAATACAGTTACATCAAATCATTGGATCGGAAAAACCTGAATGCAACAGCTTCCAAATTTCCTACTTCCGCCTATGGATCGATAGAAATGAAAGAAGGAATTAAAAATGATTCGTTGGAATTCACTGGCTTGGGTGATCCTAATGCCCCTGAATCATTCTCTGTATGGGGCGTGGATGTAAGTAAAGACAAGCCTGAAGTTATCTCAAAAGTGAAGACGGGTGTATTGGTTGGTGAGATGATAGAGGGAATTTCAGCAGTAGGCGGATCAAGTCCTAACTCAATGGTAGCCACTGATAGTCTTGTCTACGTCAGCAATGGGAATAACGATAATATCTCGGTGATTGATGTGAAGCAAAGTAAAGTGATCAGTAGCATCGAATTGAAGTTGGACGAACGTCTTGGCAATTTAAAAGGAGTGATTCCCTTTGGTCTCACACTTTCACCCGATCAGAAAAGACTATTTGTTGCCGAAGCAGGAATTAATGCTGTAGCTGTTATTGATGTGGTTTCACAAAAGGTACTAGGTCATATCCCTACTGGTTGGTTCCCATCCAAATTAAAAGTGACACCAGATGGCAAGCAATTGATTGTAGCCAATGCGAAAGGATTCGGTAGTGGCCCCAATGGTGGCAAAGATTTCAAGCCTGCATTCGATCACCCTTCAGCAGATTACATTGGAGCGTTGATGTTGGGAACAGTTTCTGTGATGGATATACCAACGGACAATGAGCTTAAGTCGTTAACAGAGAATGTCATTGCCAATAATTTTTCATTCAAGGAGGAGATAGCTTCTGCGGATAAAAATCCAATTCCAGTTTTTCCTACCGAAAAAGAATCGCCCATTAAATATATTGTGTTTATCTCTAAGGAAAACCGGACATACGATGATGTGTTTGGTCAATTGCAGAGTGGAGAAGGTGATTCAGCACTTGCCCGCTACGCTGCTAATGTGTCTTTCTTCAACAGGAAGAAAACAATGAGTGTGGAAAATGCCACGGTAATGCCTAATCATCTTGCTTTAGCTGAACAGTTTGCCATCAGTGATAATTTTTATGTGGATTCTGATGTCTCAGCGGATGGCCACGTATGGTTGACAAATACATATCCCAATCAGTGGATGGAAACTCATGCGCCTGCAGCGTATGGCGGCAAGCGTGGTCAAAAGGAAGAATCAAAAGCACCAGGAAAGTTTGGGATGACGGGTGCTGCGGGTGCGATATTTCCAGAGAGTTACAATGAAGCTGGTTCGATGTGGGAACATCTGGAGCGCAGTGGGATCGAGTTTTATAATTTTGGTTTTGGTGTGGAGTTTGATGCCGGAAGTTTTTCTGATTCAACTTTTAAATATGGAGGCGTTCGATATTTGGTAAACTATCCTTTACCAGGCCCATTGTTCAATCGCACTTCGCGTTTATTCCCAACGTTTAATATGGCCATACCCGATCAGTTTCGCACCGATATATTTATCAAAGAGATCAATGAAAAGTTTATTGATCAGAAAAAGGATCTGCCCCCCGTGCTCACTTTGCAATTGCTCAATGATCATGGTGCTGGTGAGCGGCCGAAAGCAGGCTTTGCATTTAATGAAAGTTATATGGCCGATAATGATTTGGCCTTGGGAAGAGTGGTGGAATATTTAAGTCACCTGCCACAATGGAAAAACATGATGATTGTAGTAACAGAAGATGATGCGCAGGGCGGACAAGATCACATAGATGCACACCGTAGTTTACTGATGGTGATTTCTCCTTATGCGAAAAAAAGTTTCAACTCGCACAAGCATTACAGCTTTGGTTCCATTTTCAAAACGTTCTGGAATGTGCTGGGGATACCGTATCTCAATCAATATGATTTTGGAGTAAACTCTTTAGGTGATTGTTTTACTGCTGAACCTGACCTTACTCCTTACAATGCCTTGCCAGTTGATCCACGCATATTTGATCCAAAGGTTGCCCTTGATCCATTGGATGAAAAATTTGATTGGGAAGCAGTCAAGCAGTCACCTAAGTTGGACGATCCAGAGGAAATTAAAAAAGCCAAGAAGGATGATGGCAGAACAAAAGTGAATCATTAGCAATTGTTTCTTATTTAAGTTAGTGAATTAATCTATCCAAGGAATGATTCGCTTTGTAACACTAGCATTTGTTTTATTGGCGTACCATCATTCATTCGCACAGTCGTTTCACGGCATCATCCGTGATCAAAAGACAATGGAGCCGATTCCGGATGTGCATGTTTCGGTAATCAATTCGTCTATAGGCACCATTACGGACAAAGCGGGTAGGTTTTCTCTCGAACGATTTAATTCCAATTCAATTCGATTGAGGATTAGTGCTATTGGATACACAACCATTGAACAAACAGTTGAAGCGGCTGCACAAGAATTGCAAATTGTTTTGATGCCCTCCGTTGTTCTATTAAATAATACTGTGACAGTAACTGCCCAACGAAATGAACGCTTAGCGTTTGATGTAGGTCAATCCGTCACCGCAGTTTCTGCTCTTCAAATAGAGCAACAGGCACCGCGGTCAACACCAGAGGCATTGATGAATGAAACTGGAGTATGGATCCAAAAAACAAATCATGGTGGTGGCTCACCCATTATCCGTGGGCTTGTTGGCAATCAGGTGTTGTTATTGGTCGATGGGATTCGGTTAAATAATGCAACTTATCGATATGGACCTAATCAATATTTATCTACAATTGATCCGGGCTTAATCGGGCGCATTGAAGCTACACGAGGAAGCGGTTCAGTGTTGTATGGTAGCGATGCATTGGGTGGAGTGGTGCAGGTTATTTCCAAGACCCCTTCGTTTAGCAGTAATGGTTTTCATATCGGTGGCACAGTCACAGGTAAATGGATGAGTGGAGGTATGGAGCAGGGTGCGCGGGCTGAAGTTGATTTGGCGAGTAAGAAAATTGCTTTTCTTGGAGGTTTTTCTGCACGCAATTTTGGTGATATAGTAGCTGGTGGCGATTTAGGAACGCTTACACCAACTGGCTACTACGAACGCTCTGGCGATGCAAAGCTGCTAGTTCTCACGGGTGCTTCCGGAATATTGACAGCAGCTTTTCAGCACTTAACCCAGCATCATGTGCCTCGCTATGACCAGGTAACACAAGGCGGATATAGTTTTTATAATTTTGATCCGCAGGTACGACAATTGAGTTATTTGCGGTGGGAACATCCTTCTGAAAATCCTTGGATACAATCTTTTAAGGTAACGGGTTCACTCAATCGTTCTATTGAAGGTATCAATTCTCAAAAAAATAATTCATCGGATAGTAAGAAACAATTGGATGAAGTAAATACGATGGGGTTCATTGCCGAGATCATCTCACAACCTAAATCAAACTGGCATGCACAATCGGGTGTTGAATATTATTTTGATAAAGTGAACAGTGAAGCTTTTGTTTTGAACTCTACCATAAATGAAGAAACATCACAGCGTGGATCTTATGCTGATGGTTCTACCGCCTCCAATCTGGCGGTATTTACCAACCATCAATTTGACTTGCATCAATTTCAGTTCTCAGCAGGTGCACGATTTAATATGGTTACAGTTTCCGTGATTGATAATGTATTTGGCAATCAAAAAATTAATCCGGATGCGCTGGTCGGCAATGCAGGAGTGATGTACAAACTTCATCGCAAGCTACATGCGATAGCGTCAATCAATACGGGTTTCCGTGCGCCAAATATTGATGACATGAGCAAGTTTGGAACACTTGAGGCAAATGTATTTGAAATTCCTAGCGCACAGCTTTCACCGGAGCGGTCTTTTAATATTGAAAGTGGGTTTAAGTTTAGCAGCCAAAAATTGTCGTGGACAGTTACAGCGTATCAAACAAAACTGTTGGATTTAATTGATCGGGTAGCCACCACGTATAATGGATCTGATACGTTTGAAGGTAGAAAAGTGTATCAAAAGCAAAACGTTGGTGAGGCTGTAGTGCGCGGTGTGGAGGCAGATATGGAAGCAACCATTTCTCAATCGCTAAGCGTATTTGGAAATGTAACATACACCCATGGCGAAAACTTAACAAAGCAAGAGCCTATGCGCAGGATACCACCGCTGTTTGGAAGAACAGGTTTTTGTTATAGCCATCCTTCCGGTGTGTGGATAAAAGGCGAGTGGGCGATGGCAGGCGAGCAAGACCGTTTGGCTACAGGAGATAAATCAGATCTTCGCATCAAAATCCGTTTAGTCGATGATGTTATGCCTTCCTGGGATATTGTGAATGTTTATGCAGGTTATTCTCACAAATATTTTAGTGTACAGGTGTATGGACAAAACCTGTTGAACAAAGCCTATCGCATCTATGGCTCTGGTGTGGATGGGTATGGAAGAAGTGCCGGTGCTTCTGTTTGGCTTAAGTTTTAAATAAGAGAATGCAGGTAGGAAGTATTTTATATAGCTTTACTATAGAATTACTCCATATTCTAATTGATTGACTAAAAGAACGAGTATGCACAAAAACAAAGCAGTTACCACAAAAACGACTTTTAGTCGAGAGACTTCAATTAGTATTGAAATCAAGGCCGATGCTGCCATTATCTGGGCACTACTTATAAATGCAGCAGATTACCCAAGGTGGAATCCAACTGTAACCTCTATTGAAGGCAACATTGCTTTAAATGAAAAAATTAAACTCAGATCAATCCTGGATCCTAAGAGAACATTTAAGCTAAAGGTAAAGGAATTGGAACCTGAAAAGCGTTTAGTTTGGGGTGATGGCCAGGGCAATCGAATCTATACACTTACAAAGAGTGGTAAGGAATTAGTAAAATTTTCTATGATTGAGAAAATTGGTGGGCTTATGTTCCCTCTGTATGCTAAGTATATTCCTCCTTTTGATGAATCATTTGAACAGTTTGCCTCAGCCTTAAAAAAAGAAGCAGAAATCATTCACAATAAAAATTAACTACCATGGCCAAAGAACTTGGAACAAAAGAAAATCCGTGGAAACTTAAGACCCCACCGCAGACATCTGAGTATGAAATGTACAAAGATGTAAAAGACGATAAAGAGGTCATTGTTTGTGTAGTTGGTAAAACGACTTTGCTATATGATTATCGTTGTATTGCCGACCTGCATGCTATGTTAAAGAAACACGGTGACTGGATTGAACTTGGTGCTGCCGATGAGCAAAAGCCTGCTAAGGAGGGGACAGTTGAAGAATGGGGGCGATCTTCCAAAAATCCTGTGAAGGGTTGGTATGGATTGAAGAAGGGTCTTCGCGGACGTTTTGGAATGTACCTTCCACCACTTATGGATAAGCTTGGACTAGCCGAATTAACGCACGAACCAAAGGAAATAGGATGAAGGCAAAATAGCCATCACTCACGCTAAATGTTTAGCAATGGCTATTTCTCAACTTCAACCAAGTTGTTTTGAACCTAAGAGAATGGCATTTACTGTTCAGTGTTAATAACTATTTTTCCCTTCGCGTGCCCCTCTTCCAAATACCGCATCGCTTCTGGTACTTGACTTAATGTATAACGTCTATCGATAACAGGTTTTACCTTGTCTGTTTCGAGGAGCTCTTTCAAAAAAACCAAATCTTTTTGATTTGCTTTGGCCATCAGGTTACCCATTTTCTTTCCACTAGTCAAGGAGAGGAATGGTCCAAGAAAAATGGCTTGAGCCATTTGAGCTCCTGAACCTCCAATCATGACGTACCTTCCTGTTGGAGTTAATGCCCGCCTATAGTCTAAAATCGAGCGATCTCCATTTGCCGCTGCAATGAGGTCATAACGATTGTCAGTATGAGTGAAATCTTCTTTCGTGTAATCAATAACATGATCTGCACCTATCGATTTTACCATCTCCATTTTTCCGGTGCTGCACACCCCTGTAACTTCAGCTCCAAATGATTTGGCAATCTGTACAGCAAATGTACCCACACCGCCAGACGCCCCGTTGATCAAAACTTTCTGTCCAGGCCGTATCTGACCACTATCGCGAAGACCTTGCAAAGCAGAGATTGCGGCCAACGGTACTGCGGCCGCTTCTTCGAATGTAGTATTAACAGGTTTCAATACTAATGCATTTTCATCAGCACATACAAACTCGGCAAAGCCACCAAAGCCACATGCGGATAAATTTCCGAATACCTCATCACCTGACTTAAACTGCGTTATACTTTTTCCAACGGATTCAACTCGTCCTGAAACATCGGCACCAAGTATTTTGTATTTTGGCTTTAGAAGCCCAATGACCGGGCGGTATATAGCAGGATCTCCTCTCATGATATGCCAGTCAGCTGCATTCAAGGACGTTGCATAAACTTTTATTAAAATTTCATTGTCCTTGGGTACAGGTTTTCCGACCTCCTTTAACTCGAGAACATCAGGTGATCCATATTTTGGGCATACAATTGCTTTCATCTTCTTGTTTTGATTTCGATGGATCTTCATTTCACAAACTCAATCACATTGGCACTTACGGTAATAGTTCTCCTATAATAAAAGGGAGGTACTCCACCTACGTGTTCTTCGGTGATCACATTAATCAGAGCTTTCGAACCTGCTAAAAGGTTAGCTGAAGTGACCATCTTATCGTAAGCGTTTTTGTAAAGTTCCTTGCGGTTCATTCCACCAAAGATTAATACATAGGTAACATCAGCGCTCCCGCTTACTTTGTCTACTACTTTAAAATTATTGCTTGTGAGGTGAACCTGAGTGGCGTTTTGATTGTGATTGACAACGAGGGCACCATTTATTCCGCAAGAGTTGAAGAATACTAAAAGTGCAATTGCAATTAAAGAGATGGGTAACTTTTTCATTTTGTATATGTTTAAATTTGGTTTACTATTTTTATTTATAAGGGATTTAATTCAGACTGTTGACTATCAATCGGCATTTAACTTGGCTTCATTCGCAATTTCCTGCGTCAATTTTAGACCTCTTGAGCTTACGGCAGCTACATTAAAGAATCCCGCTACATTGGTGATGGAATTTTTATCTGTGCTCTTCAGGTTTGTACTTGAATTCGTAAGGGGCATTGCAAATAATTCTGAGAATCCCCCTGACCTTGCAATCTGAAAATAGACTCCATATAGAAAATCAAAGGCTAATGGATTAATGGAGTGAATTTCTACATACAACGAATCGCCCACCTTATAGGGAGGAATAAATTCATTTTGTTTCCCATCAATTTTATCCATTGGATTGGTAAAGCCATTGCGAATGGGGATAAGAAAATCTTGCCCATCAACTGGCTGTCCGGCTGAGAACCCAGCGTCATAGGCCATATTAAGCTCAGCAGGTTTACCAAGAAACACACCATTCTTCCACGCCTTTATCCAATAGGCATCACCAACACCAACAGGGTCTTTTGCCATAAATTCTCCTAAATAATACTCTTCTTTAATGATAGTCTCGGCTGGTTTGTATTTGAATAGTATTGAATCAACTGCAGGTACTCGCCCCAAGGTGGAGAATGCTTCAAAAGTTTCGCCTTGTGCAGTAACAGTCAATTTGTAGTTGTGACCAACTTCACCGAAGGGTGCACCAACCGGATCCCAGAAATAAGAGGATGAGCCTTCCTGAAAATTATAGATCATTCCGTTGCTAAGATCTTCAACTGTGACCGTTGCACTTGTGATCTTAAGGGGAATGGAATTGTCGAAATAAGGTTGAGATCGTGTTACCCTGATTTCCTGTCGCTCCATTTTCTGATTGATCCAGGCATCCACAACTAAAATTTTCTTTGCTGTATCTAGTTCCGGAGTGATATTGGTTTCACATCCAAAAAAAATAATTGTAAAAAGTGATAGGTATAAGAACTTTTTCATATGTGTTAGAATTTAAAGTTGTAGGTAACAGAAGGGATCATAGTGCCGATAATTGAAAGTTGTGTAGCTGATGTAACAGTTGGCACATCGGCTGGTTGTCTGGTGGTTCCTTGTGAGAAGTAGATACTGAAAGGATTTTTTTGTGCGTACACATTATAGATTGAAACAACCAGGTTGTCTTCACCCGTGCGTCCTTTCTTTCCTCTCCAAATGTTGTTAAAAGTTACGGCCACATCCAGGCGGTGATAATTCGGAATCCTGAAGTTATTTCGTTCACTTCCACTTATATATGGAATGACATACCCTGCTACTGTTATTCTGTCGGTTGGAAACGTGGAAGGCGTGCCCGTCATAAAACTGAAGTTTGAGGATAACGAGATTTTTTTATTGATATCATAGAAAGCAGCTATCTTCAGGTTGTGACGCTGATCAAATCGGGAAGCATACCAGTTGCCTTCACGATTCTTTTGATTGGTTCCATAGTTAATTCCATCCACTTTCATTTCTGATTTTCCTAACGTATAACTAACCCAACCAGTGAGTCTTCCCGTATTTTTCTTAGCATAGAGTTCAAGGCCATATGCCCGCCCAATACCTGATAGTAATTGTGACTCAAGAAATTTATTGATGAATATGTCGGCACCATCAATGTACTCCACTTGATTTTTAGTCCATTTGTAATACACTTCTGCTGAGGTTTCATATTTGCTTTCTTTGAAATTCTTAAAATAACCAAGTGCTACCTGATCGGCTTGCTGCGGCTTGACATTGTTGGTAGAAGGCTGCCACACATCAATGGGTATCGAAGCAGTAGTATTTGAGATCAAATGGATGTATTGATTCATACGGTTGTAGCTTCCTTTTATGGAGGAAGTTCTTGTTACCTGATACCGCACGGAAGCTCTTGGCTCAAAATTTACATAAGATTGAATGGGCTCCCATTCCTCTTTTTCTTCTGTGTACACTAGAGGCTTTTCCATTCCTTTGATTGTATCGCCATAGTGATATACGACTCCACCCAAATAATTGAAATTGCTATACCGTAATCCATACTGTCCTGATAATTTTTCAGTAAAGCGCTGATCATTTCCAACATAAAGTGATGTTTCAAATGCTTTGCGTTCATCTAAACTTATATCGGTGGTTGTACCGTTACTTACGGTTACCGCATTTGCAGGTTCGAATCGGTATAGAATGGCTTGACCTCCAAACGTCAGTTCATTGTTGGTATTAATGAAGTAAGAATATTCAGGTTTAAAATTGTAGGTCTTTATTTTCGATTTCCAGTCGTACTTATCCAGTTCGCTATTCCCTAAACTTAAGCCGTAATCGTAGTTGCTATAGAACATGGTGTAGTTTGAAAACAGTTTGTTCCCATATAGATGATTCCATCGGAAAGTAGCGGTGCTGTTGCCCCAATCAAGCCCTTGGTATTTAGTAAACTTGAATACATCGCGACCAAAATAACCTGAGAGGTATATTTTATTGTTCTTGTTGATGTCGAAGTTCGTTTTGGCAGTTAAGTCATAGAAGTACAAAGCAGACCCAGGCTTTAGTGCATCGGTAAATAGCTTGGCAAGTACATCACCATACGACCTTCTGGCAGCAATGATAAAGGAAGACTTATCTTTCTTAATTGGACCTTCAACTGCTAATCGACTAAATATAGTACCGATGCCACCGGTAACATCAAACTCCTTATTGTTTCCTTCTTTCATTCTCACATCAAGTATAGATGAAAGCCGGCCTCCATACTGAGCAGGTATTCCTCCTTTGTAGAGCTTCACATCTTTCACTGCGTCCGGATTGAAAACTGAAAAGAAGCCAAGCATGTGAGAAGTTTGATACACGGGTGCTTCATCAAGCAATACCAGATTCTGTCCAACGCTTCCTCCGCGCACATTGAAACCTGAAGCTCCTTCTCCAACAGTGCTGACTCCTGGGAGTAATTGTATACTCTTGATGATGTCAACTTCACCTGCAAATGCTGGAAGTTTTTCAATTGCTTTGATGTCCAGTTCAGCTGTACTCATTTCAATACTCAAAACATTTTTGTCGATAGCATCACCCATGATGACAACTTCATCCAACTGTTTTTCTGCCGAGCTTAATTCCAGATCAAGCCGGATGTCTTTGCCTAGTTCTATTACTTTGTTGACATCCTTAAAACCAACATACCGATAGGCTATGTTGTAAGTACCCTTTACCAATGTGATAGAGTAGAATCCATATACGTTGGCGATGGTACCATTGGAGATTTCTCTAATGAAGACGGTGGCACCGATTAAGGCTTCTCCATTGCCAGTGTCTTTGATGTAACCGCTTACGGTGTACTTTTCCTGACCGAAAGAGCAAAGCGCGGCCAAGGAGCAAAGTGCTCCTAAAAAAATTGATTTCATTTTAATTACGTTTTAGTTCTTTTTACTTGAAGAGTTCCTGATATAATAGTCGCAGTATTGTTTATTCATTTTATTTTTTCATTGCATCACATCTCCGTCATCGGTTAATTCTACTGATACTTCGCCAAACGTTTTGAAGAACATATAGCTGAAGTGGTTATTATAACCTTTTAAAGCATTAGCATCTTCCAGTGTGAGCCGTATAGAATCTGATTGAAAGTGTTCCAGACTGATTTTCGTACCGCGCTTGGCTGTAATTCCTTTCAGTGAAGGGGCAATTATTTTCGCATAAATAGGTTTGGAATTTTCTACTGAGTCTACTGCCTGCACTTTAAAATAAAGTGTACCGGCAATATTTTCCAGGCTTGGTTTCCATACCGAATTTTCAATGGTGGCCAGCTCCACTTTAAATTCATTCCCTTGCCAGATCCTGACATCCCAATTGGATGAAAAGTCCAAACGTTCAAAATCGGCCACCGGTATAGCCTTGTATTTGCTTTCCACTGCGGACTTGCGTAAAAACTGCAGCGCAACATTTCGCGTCACAATCAAACTTGCAACCAGGCCGATTAGTACAACGCAACCTGTAATTAGTAATATCTTCCTGCTTGATTTCATGTTGTTAGAGTTTGGATACAGAAGTCTGAAGTTTCTGGATAATTGGTTCAATTTATTTTTTGATTAAATGCGATCATCACTTTTCTTTATCGACATATTGGTTGTATGACGCATTTACATCTTCCATTGTAAAGTTGAGTAAGTTCATTGCCTTGAAAAACCGGGGCAATTCATTGGTAATGAAATCTTCCTTGCGGAGAGCTCTTGTTTTTTCAAAGCCGTCATCGGCCACAAAGTATCCAATTCCTCTTTTGTTGAATATGATGCCTTTGTCTTGCAGGTAGGTGAAGGTGCGCATTACAGTATTCGGATTGACTTCTATGTTCACGGCAATTTCTCTTACGGATGGTATGCGATCTCCCGCCTTCCATTTTTGGAGTAAAATATTCTCGCAGAAATAGTCTGTTATTTGAAGATAAATAGCTTTGTCATTTCCAAACTCCATACTACACCTCCTGCTCTTTTAATCCTAAATAGGTATTTAACCAGCACACAGGTGCAAGCACCCACCAGAAAATCCACTGCAAGACGACTGATATATTGTGTGAAATCACTTCATGAAGCACTGCGCATTCACCAACTCCGCAATCATGATTAAAAAACTCGTCTCCCATGATGAAGTAGGCTAGGATCCCACCCACCGTAAAAAATAGAATCAGAGCAAACAAGGTTTTAGGAAATACATACCCTTTAAAATACGCTGCTCCAACCAGGAAAATCCCTTGTAAGACAAAGTAAGATTTCATGGTAGTCAGTGAGGAATTTCCCAGCGGATCAAATGCAAGGAACGTCATGTCACTAAATAAGACGGAGCCAATGGCATTGGCAATTAACGTGTAGATGGTGTAGGTGATGGTGAATACGGTAATCCAACCAACCGAAGTCAACAACCACATACAGATAAATTTTTCGAATGTCGATGCAGGTAACGTGAGGTAATGGTACCTCTTCAAGGTGTCACTCAAATCATTGAAAGCAAGACTGCTCAATATGAAGCCTCCGACCATGAGGGTGAAGGCGTAGTTCATTGGATGTGCATCAAAAATTCTTTTCTTTTCAACTGCGCAATCAAAGAGCAGGCCTACAAAAAAAAGTAAACCAAAACTTATCACAAAGAGCATCAACAGACCTTTCCTGCTTCTGAACAATTCCATTTTCAGCAACAGCCAAAATCTTGAGCCATTAAAATAGTTCTTCAGTTGCATTGCACTTAGCGTTTGAATATTTCGTTGATCTTACTTTTGTTGCTTACCACTGCGTTGAAAAGTAGTTCAAGGTTCATGCTGGTTTCTTCCATGCTTGTATTCTCGGTGACTACGGTATAGGCACCTAAATATGATTCGGCATATACCAACGTGTTGTTGTCAGGCAATTCTGCCTGTCGGGTAATGGAAAGTTTCTTTGATATGCTTTCATAATTCTCGAATAACACAATTTTTCCCTCATCCATAATGATGATTGGGTCGATAAGATTTTCCATGTCCCTTACCTGGTGGGTAGAGATAATGAAGCTTCGATCTTCGTGAATAGCATTGGCCACAATTTTTCTAAACTGGCTCTTCGATGGAATGTCGAGGCCATTGGTAGGTTCATCCAGAATGAGAAGCTTACAATCAGTGGCCAGTCCGAATGATAGTAAGAAGTTTTTCTTTTGTCCGTACGATAAGGCAGTAAGCTTTTGATCCCTGGGAAGTTTAAATTCATTAATGTATTCATCAAACAAACTGCGATTAAAGCGAGGGTAAAACGGACTATATAAACTTAGGTATTGCTCAATTTTTATAGAAGGAAGGTGAAACTCTTCTGTAACCAGATAAATTTCGTTTAGAAATTGAGGATAACGGTCCTTCGGACGAAAGCCCACCACCTCAAGATTCCCATAAGTTGGGAACAACAATCCACTAATAATTTTAAGAAGAGTTGACTTGCCGGCACCGTTTTTACCTAGTAAGCCATAAATATTTCCAGATGGCAGTGCGAGACTGAGCTGGTCAAGTACTGACTTTTTGGGGCTGTAAGCGAATGAAAGGCCGTTAATTTGTATCATTTCCTTGCTATTGGTGTATTACTTAACTAATACACTGCAATACTAAGGATTGTTTCATGAATTGCAAACTGCAATGAATTTTTTTTTCATTCTTTAGGATTTTGCTACACTTGAATTTGCCTTAACCCGCTTGCATGACCACCGATAGTCGTTTGGTGCTTCAGATCAAACCTAAAGTAATATTCTGTCAAAAAAGGTGTAGAAAATGGGTCAATCTATAATGCAATCCTGTTTACCTCTTTCGCGAAATGAGATGATGATATGGTGCTCATTGACATTGGCAATCCACGGGAATCTCCAATATATGAATGGTTGGCGCGGTGAGTGTGAATTCACTTGCCAATCTTTCCGATCTTGACCTTGTGACAATTAGAAGTAATAGCAGCTTTAAATCTATAACATTTCAACAGGTTTGATGAGCCGTACAGATGCAGACAATTGATAACTGTCATTTTGTTTGGTGCCATGAAAAAAAACTCCTGAATACTACATCAGCATCAGCGACAATTTTATGCATGAGATGTCTGGTGGTAGACAATTTCCTTTGAACAATCTATATAAGTTTAGGTTTTAAGCTTAAAATAACTTCATGAAAAAGATTTTTTTAATCGCATTTATTCTCCTCAATTCAATTTTGTCTTATTCCCAGGTTGATCCTGTCGACAAAAATGGCGTAGGTATTGGAGGCTTTGATCTTGTTTCGTATTTCCAATCGGATAAGCCTGTAAAAGGTGATGTGAAATTTAAGTCGCAGCTGAATTCCGTTACATATTATTTCTCAACGAAGGATAACCAATATCTCTTTGATGCAAATCCCCAAAAATACCTTCCTCAGTATGATGGCTATTGCGCCTTAGCAGTAAGTTACGGAAAGAAGATTTCGATTGATCCAGCGACCTTTAAAGTAATGGATAATAAATTATACCTGTTTTTTCATGGTAAAACCAGTAGAGGTACTATTAATTCATTGGATACCTGGAATAGGAATGAATTAAAATTATTAAAAAAGGCTGAAAGCCAATGGCCTGATGTAAAGAAGAAAAAGTATGAGCCAAAGGATTCATTCTAGCACTCTTTTGAGTTATCAATCCGCGGATAGCACAGGACAAACACCTCCATACTTTCGCAGGCAAATTCAAAAACCTTTAACGGAAACTGGCAAGACAAGAAGAACGAACTCCTAAAAGTCTATCAAAGCATAGCGTGGTTCAGCTTTACATTGTAGTTTCTGTTTCTTAATTTCGTTTGGTTACGTGAGGAGACTCTGCAGGTCGCTAAAGCAATTTCTTTCCTTGAGTCTTAGTAGATTTGGCTTTAACTCATAGACCCATTGCTCCGTTTTATACACGCACTTTGGGGGTGAAGAAAACCATTTGATAAATTTTTTCTGCTGCACGTTTCCGCAGAAAAGCCATCAAACAGCTTAAGATGCTATTATAATCGTCATTCATTCTACGGGAAAAAAAATTCAATTTTTTGTGATTTTTTCACCTTTTGTCTTACTAACTAATATAATAAATTGAAACCGAAGGATTTCGATGCGCGATGATTTTTTAACTACGATTAAAGAGAATGAACGCATAATCTATAAACTCGTCAGGATTTATGCTGAACAGTATGATGACCAACAAGATTTGTATCAGGAGATTATCTATCAACTATGGAAGTCTTTCAACACATTTCAAGGGAAATCAAAAATCAGTACCTGGATTTATAGAGTTGCCTTAAATACTTCACTGGCACATATCAACCTAAGAAAGAAGCATTCAGGAGAAGTTTCTATACACGATATAGAACTGCAAATTGAAGACAAGATTGATACGCAGATAGAAGATAAAATTGCCAAGATGTACCAGCAAATAAGAAGATTAAATGAAATTGATCGAGCAATTATTTTTCTTTCCTTGGAGGGAAAAGACTACGAAGAAATGGCCACGATAACTGGATTTACTGCTTCTAATGTAGGCACGCGGTTAAACAGAATTAAGCAAAAACTAAAAACTCGACTAATAAAAGAATAAAGTTATGGAATTGGAAGAAATTAAAAGTCTTTGGGATGATGTGAATCAAAAGCCTGCAATTAAAGAGTTTTTTTCACGTCAAAACATCAGCTATATGACGCAATTAAATTACAACAAGCAAGCTAACACCTTTAGAGTGGCAGAGATTATAGGTTTGGTAGTAGCCTATGCGTTAGCAGGCCTTATTTTATACAAATTCAACATGCTTGATACGTGGTATTTGAGTATCTGTGGAATAATCGTGGTCATGTATCTTTTGCTCATGCCACTTTATACAATCACTGGAATTATTAGAATGAGAAAAATTGACCTGGCGAAATCAAGCTATAAGGAAGTTATGGAACATTTCTATTCCGTTAAAAGCAGGTTGAAACAAGCAGAAAATGTTAGTTTAATTGCAAGCCCTTTCCTATTTGTTTTCTCAATGGCAATTCTCGCAAAAATATTTATGGATATAGATTTTTTCACCTTGACTTTTCAATTACCAATAGTGCTACTTATTGTTTTAGCTTTTACAGGAGCAATCTTGTTCAATATCTGGGCTTTCAAAAAACGGGGAAAACAGTTACAATCTGTAAAACAATTACTGGAAGAAGGCAACTAATCTAAAAAAGATGAATTAGAATTATGGCTGAAAACAAAAACAAAAATTCTGGAAGTGGTATTGGCATTGGGGCAGCACTTGGACTCTTATTCGGAGTAGCCTATGGCACTTCTTCAGGAAATGCCAATTTAAGCATGGGAATGGGACTATCCATAGGTGCTGCGGTCGGTGCGATTTTTGACTTTGTGAAAAACAGGAAATAATTAATGATTAAATGCTTCATTAGACACCTCAAGTTGATAGCTGCCAATGAAGGAAACAACATCCCCACCAATGTAGAGTCGTCCATCAAATTCTTTCACGGCTCCGGCTTCAGGCACAAATTTTCCGGTTGAATCAAAAAGGGCATTAATTACTTTTCCATCTTTCGAAACATTCAATATCATCCCAAATAATTCTTGTTTAGGCTGGAGGAAATTGGGGAGTGCGTACACAAATTTTTTCATTCCAGGTTTTGGATGAATTTTATCAAGGGCATCGTTTCTTTTTGTGGAGAATCCTAACCAATAACTTCCGTTATCTCTTATGGAAATACCATTGGGGAAACCCGGAAGGTTCTCCATAAACACATCTGTCTTCCCTTTCTTATCACCTTTTAACCAGTAACGCAGTATTCTGTACTTTTCAGTTTCCGTCATCAACAGATGACTTTCATCTTTGCTTAACACTACTCCGTTACCAAAGTAGGTTCCATCAATTAATGTTTCCACTTTTTGTGTCATAGGATTGTAACAATATAATCCGCCATTGGGACGTACTTCCAAAATAAGTTTTCGACCATATTTTACATGGTAAGCAGATTCATAAGACGTATTAGAAAAATATATCTTTCCATCAGATGCAATATCTAAGCCATTCGGGATGAGAAAAGGCCTGCCTTTGTCATCTGTATTGGCTAATACCGTGACCTTTTTGTCTGGAGCGATACTAATTAAACCAAGTTTATGACTGAGGGCAATTAGGTTTCCCTTACTATCAAAATGAAGCCCGGAAACCCATGAATTGGTGTTAAGAAAAATTTCGACCTTTCCTGAAGTATCAATCTTTAGTATCCTTCCATCACTAAAATCGTATTCTTTAGTATGGACACCACAATACAAATTCCCGTCAGTATCAAAAACGATGTCTTCCGGGCCATACCAACCAGCGAGTGAAATCTTTTTGACTGTACTCAATTTTTCGTTTAAGGACAGGCTGTCTTTAAAGGAAGGCTTAATTTCGGGTTTCCATGCCAACGGATGTAAAGCACATGATTCAAATAGCATCATGCCGGCAACAAATAGGATAGGCAATAAAATAGCCATCACTGTTTTTAATTTTTTCATAATCTTATGCGGTATTTATTATCGAGCACAAGAATACTGCCTTGGAAGCGCCATTGCATTAACATAGTTTAAGAAGTGAGAAAGAGGCTTATTTGCCTGCCTGCGGATGGCGGATGCGACTCAATTGGATAGGAGTAATACCTAGATATGACGCGACATGGTATTGTGCTATGTGCTGCTCAATCCCTGGAAATTCATTTTGAAATATTTGGTATCGCTCAGTAGCATTAAGCAAAACAATTTCAAGTTCTTTCTTTTCCTTTTCCAAAAAATAGTGTTCTGCCATTCTCCTGGCCAACCTTTCCAGATCGGGGCAAGCGTCATAACGGCTGGTAATTTCATTATACGCTAACGTCCAGATGACACAATCCGTCATTGCCTGTTGAGGGATCTGATTAGGCGTACCCGTAAGCAATGATGTATAAGCCCCGATAGTTGAGGGTGCTACAAAAAATTGTTTGTTGTATTCTTTTCCTTCCCTATTAATGAAATAAGCGCGAACAATACCCGATTCAAGGAAAGCTATTTTACTGGCCGTTTCATTTGCATTTATAAAGTGATCATGAGGAGCCAGTGTTTCTCTTTGAAAAAGCGGTTCGATTTCATCCCAAGTTTGGTCACTCAATGGAGAAACGTAATTAAAGAAATGCCTTAGGTTCATATGGAGCTCGTTACTAAAGATAGACCAATTTCTGGATAAGCAATTGACTTTTAGTATTCGTTTCTTAATCTTCTTAGCTAGGTCATTTCAGTTTCCAACTACCGTTGTTGTTTGTCTTCTCAAATTAAGTATCCTTTAATTTCAATTGAATAGACAGGAGGTTTCTTAATGGATCAATAACCTTTAGCTAATGAGATCATCGAAGTTATTTTGAAACTTTGATGCGTTAATAAATAGTTTATTGATGCGTACAACTTCTAACCGACAAAAGTTAAAATACTATAATGAGTTTAGAGCTTCTGCAGCATTGAGTTTAGTTTAGGTTGAGAATGACGGGTCGTAAGACCCGTTTTTTTGTGATAATTTTTATATTGAATAATAGCATATGAATAAACTGCAATTCATTTTGTTCTTGGCGCTCTTAACCGGAATGCCATTATTGGCTCAACAAAAAACCGAAACCAAAAATGTTATCCTCATTACCTTGGATGGTTTCAGATGGCAAGAACTCTACCGTGGAGTTGAATCTGGAATTGTAGACAATCCAAAATTTGTTACAAATAGATCAAGCTTGGCAGACTTTGAAGGAGTTTCAAATGAGGAGAAAAGAGCAAGTCTGCTTCCCTTTTTTTGGAATACAATTGCTACGCAAGGGCAACTGTATGGAAACAGGGCGCTAAAGAGCTACGCCAATTGCTCCAATCCGTATTGGTTTTCATATCCCGGCTATTCTGAAATGCTGGTTGGTTCAGTTGATCGAAAAATTCGGAGCAATGGAAAAACGCTGAATCCAAATGCAACTGTTTTTGACTTTTTGAACCAATCAAATAAATTTAAGAATCAAGTCGGTGCCTTTTCCACCTGGGATGTTTTCCCCTACATCCTTCGTGAATCTGTCAGTGGAATACTTGTGAATAGTGGGCTTGAATGTGTTAATGGGGATTCCATTTCTTCGAATGAAGCCTTGTTAAATCAAATTCAAACAAAGAATGGAAAGCGATATGATTCAATCACATTTCACCTGGCGTTTGAATACCTCAAGCGCACTCATCCACGGTTGCTTTACATTGCTTTGGATGAAACCGATTCTCATGCCCATGGTGGACGCTACGATCAATATCTATTAGCTGCTCATCAGGCCGATGAATGGATTTCAAAATTGTGGAGTTGGATTCAGTCACAACCAGCGTACAAAGATCAAACCACGTTGCTCATTACTTCCGATCATGGCAGAGGAAGGAATGCGCGTAGGAATTGGCGCAACCATGGTAGACACATCTTCGGTTCGAGTGAAGTATGGATGGCTGCGCTGGGACCGGATACACCTCCTGAAGGTGAAATGACGTCCAATCAAATTTATCAAAAGCAGATTGCCAAGACGCTGGCAACTTTTTTAGGTGAGGACTACCAAAATGAATTTGTGGTGGGAGAGACGATTCATTCGATGTTTCTTCCGCAGCCGCTTATGGCCGATTTAAGCAAGCAAGCTGTTGTTGAGATCGGACAAAAAAAATGAAAATGCTTGAACTAGGAGTGGAGGTTGTTCTTAAAATAGCACTAGTTCAGTCTTTCATTGAAAATACTTTCGATCGCGATTTTCAATTCTTCAGATGGCTTCATAACTCCTGACAAGTATTGCTCCGGTGCAGTGATGATTCGTTCTTTTGTTGAATTCACCAAGGAGGTCCAGTCATCATTGGATAGTATCTTTTCCTTCTCCACAAGCATTTCCAGAAATGGCTCAAGTGCATTCTTAAATTCTTGATGTAAAGCTGTGGGAAACGTAGTCATCGTGTTGAAATTTTAGGCCAACTAATGTAGGTAATTTCTTTGATCCCAATATTAAATTTCGATGGTATCTCCAACGATTCCGACATTTCCCATACACCAATCATGAAACTATCCTGGAATCCACTTTGGTAGTTGAATTACGCCTCTTTTTAGTTTTCCCTTAAAGAGG
>JANOQK010000527.1:0-23380 GCA_031414855.1 Bacteroidia bacterium
ACAATATGTAATTAATCTTAATATTTCTTCAAATTTTAAGCTTTTTGGAAACGGCACAGCTTTGGCCTTTAAGGCATCTACAAACCCCCAAAACCCGTGGAAGCGATATTAGAATTTAGAAACCAGGCCTTTTACCAAAGCCCCGTTATTGCAATTCGGCCAATTCCCGAAACGGCTTTTAGCAGACACATACTAAAAGTCGGTCATTCTTTATTAGATGACGAAAGCGACTATAGTTTGGAGGATACCCTATTTACAAATGTTGGGGTATTAGGAGCTATAAATATTATTAATTCATCGAAAAAAATTGATGGTATTTTTATCGGCCAGGAACTCGCGGAATCCAAAGTCCAGGCACTAAAGGGAATCGCAAATGAAAAATCCATTCCATTTGTGCTCTATACTTCTAGATATGGAGAGGAGGCAAAGGAAACAGCTCTGAAAAATGGGGTGGATGATTACATCTTTGGTAACATTAATGAGGACTCAATGAAGCGCTTGAGTTTCATTAAGAAATTAAAGGCGTATAAGAAAGCCCGCATTAATATGTCCTATAGTAATCCCAAAATTGAGGACATTGAAAAATTCAAACTGTGGACGCTCAAAAGGACTTTTGATATTATAATTTCAGGTGCTGCGTTAGTATTCTTATCACCGCTACTATTGTTGATCGCCTTGTTGGTGAAATTAGATTCTGCAGGCTCTATATTTTATGTTTCAAAACGAGCTGGTTCTGGCTATCGGATTTTTGATTTTTATAAATTCAGAACAATGAAAGTTGGTGCTGATTCTGATCTTTCCAAGTTGGCTCATCTCAATCAGTATTCTGATCAAAAGGAAGCTGTCTTCTTTAAATTTAAGAATGACCCTCGCGTAACCAGGTTTGGTCAATTTCTAAGAGATACTAGTCTGGATGAATTGCCTCAACTTTTTAATGTCTTGTTGGGCGACATGTCGTTGGTTGGAAACAGGCCTTTGCCACTCTATGAGGCTAAGCAGTTAACAAAAGATCAGATTGCATGGAGATTCCTGG
The DNA here is from genome assembly GCA_031414855.1 of Bacteroidia bacterium. GTDB lineage: Bacteria > Bacteroidota > Bacteroidia > Cytophagales > Cyclobacteriaceae > ELB16-189. The sequence continues at coordinate 1,034 of JANOQK010000527.1, forward strand.
CACCCGCTGGTATCACAGGACTATGGCAAATTACAAAGCGTGGAAAGGAAAATATGTCTGAGGATGAAAGGATAAAACTGGATATGGAATACGCTATTAGAAACTCATTTCTCTACGATATTAAAATTTTACTTAGCACTTTCCCAGCCATGCTTCAAAAGCAGAAAGTTTAGTAAAGAGCCGTGTTGTGGGTAAGTATTTTATTTATTCAAAGAAATAACCCATTCCTATCTGAAGATTTCGATTTGATCCGCTTGGCGGAGGCACTGGAACTGGCGAGGTTTGTTGAAATGCAAGAGGAGAAATTAGGCCGTAATAATATCGGCCAATGATTGACACCTTGTTGGAAAGGTTGAATTTTAAACCACCAGAGACACCAAAGTCGAATGGTTTATTAAAGAGGTCGCTAATGTCGCTTTTGCCACTTTCCGTTTTTTCTTTTGCAGATATCCTTAACCCCAGGTTAGGACCTAAATCAAAACTAATAAGTTTTGTAGGTGTGAAAGATAGGAGCAACGGGATTTCCAGATAGTTTAAGATTACTCTCCCCTCAATGGTGTTTGCATTTAACGATCCTGGGATTTGGTCATCCCTGAAAGTTGTACTGGCTCCCTTTTGAACGAAAAGTAAATCGGAGTTGATAGTTAATTTGTTTGACAAATTAAATGCAGTAGTGACACCAATATGAAAGCCCAGACTTGGCATATACGTTCGAATTGGTAGCCAAGGGGCGTTCTTGATAACGATGTCGTTAAGATTAAGACCTGCTTTGATTCCAATTGGTAATTGACCGTTGCAGGCGACTCCAATGGTTAGCATCAAGCAAAGGATCAGGATAATGTATTTCATGGAATAGCTTTTCCCAACAACGAGCCACAAGTGTCAAAATTGTTACCTCCACCCGGATGAGTAAAAAGGCATAAAAAAACCCTCCCCGACCGAAGCCAGGGAGGGAAAAATAAAATGCTTTGTATCGGAATTAAGCCATTGCGTTTACACGCTTAGCCAACTTTGATTTCTGGTTGGCAGCTTTTTTCCAATGGATAACGTTCTTCTTTGCCAATTTATCGATCATGGAAGATACTTCCTTTAGAAGGGCTTGTGCCTCGTCTTTCTTCTCGACAACGGTTAATTTCTTGATTTGAGTGCGCGTAGTTTTCGCTTGGTAGCGGTTTCTAACACGTTTTGTCTCATTTGCCCTGATTCTTTTCTCTGCTGATTTGTGATTTGCCATAATGCTTTTTTCAAACGGACTGCAAAAATAAGGGCAATAATGGGATTTGCAAAGTTATGGCTGTCATTTTTGCGTGATTGAACCCTCAAATAACAACCAGGTTTCTGGGTCAAGAATCACGTTTGTCGGGATCAAGCCAGCAGAAACAGTAAATTTCTGAGATTTCATGCCTATCCGGAGAGTCTGGATCTCCTTTTTGCCATCCTTGTCAATAAGTCCAATATCTAAAGAAAATTGAAAAACGCCTTCTTTTTGTAATTGTGCTAGTTCAAGTACTACGGATTTGCTCTTGCCATCGTAATGCCAGGTGCCCGAAATTTTAGGGTGGCCAGGTTGAAAGAGCCACTGCTTAAAAAAGATCGACAAATCTTTTCCTGAAACTTCTTCCATAATTCTCTGTATGTCTGCAGTAAGTGCATTGCTGTTGCGATAAGTGGCATAGTATTGACGAATTCCTTTCCAAAAGTTAAGATCACCCACTTCGTGCCGCAGCATATGTAAAACCCATCCGCCTTTTTGATAGGTATTTGTGCTAAGAACTTTGCCGATATCCACAATGGTGGTGTCAATGACTGGTGATGGATTATTAAGATAATATTCAATCACCTGTTGGCGGTCGGTTTTTTCTTCTTCGACCAACCGATCATGGCCATATGTGTTTTCCAAATATAGATTAGTGAAATAGGTGGCAAAGCCTTCGCTAAGCCATACATGGTGCCAATCATTTTCGGTAGCTGAGTTTCCAAACCATTGGTGCGCTTCCTCATGTGCGATTAAACTTTCGCGTTCCGCCTTTCCAGTGACTGAATTTTCAAAATAGAAAATGGTGTTGGCGTTCTCCAATCCGCCCCAGCGGGTTTTAGATTGAACGTTTGCTAATTTTTTATAGGAGTAGGGCCCAATATGGTTATGAAAATAATCGAGAATTCTTACGGCCACAGCATAATCATAAAATCCTTCTAATCGGTTTTGTGGATACACCCAGCTTTCAATGGAAATATCATTCACCTTGCCTGCTTGCTGAACAGCAAATCGTGCAATACCTGCTACCATTACCTTTACGGGAATGGGAATTTCTTCGTGCCAATGCGTGAGTTTTCGTTTAGTATCAAGCGGACTTTCTTCTATTCTAATCCCATTGGCAACAACTGAATAGTGATGTGGTGCGATGACAATAAAGTCAACTGCGGCTTTATCACTGGGATGATCCACAACTGGCAGCCAATGATGTCCGCGATCAGGCCAGTTGTCGCCAAAGAAACCGCGATCGCCAAACTTATTTTTACCTATAATCAATCCATCCTGTGGTATGCCAGCGTATGCAATTTGAAAAGTAAGTTGTGTTTCCGCTTTCGCGGGATTTGAAAGCAGAATTTTAAGGCGATTATTTTTGTGCGAGAAGTTTAATTTTTTTCCATCCAATAAAACAGCCAGCGCTTCCATTCCTTTGCCCGAAGTGTCTTTATTGGTAAGGTCAAGTTCAAATTCAGTTATCGGTTTTTTAAATAGAATTGAAACAGTAGCCTTTCCTGCAATAATATCCGTGGTGTCATTTACTTCCAGTTGAAAAATGTAGGAGGTTACATCTATTGCAGTATTTTTAGGATAAGGATCAGTCGCATTTGCAAATGAACTTATTAGTAACAGATAAATGAAATATTTATTCATGATGATTAACTTTATCGGAAAGGTAAGCTTGTGCCCCGGTATCTGAAAATAGTTTTGGTCGGAGTGGTGATGCTCAGTAGCAGTTGGGGATTTTTTGCCCATCAAAAGATCAACAGGCTGGCCGTGTTTATACTTCCACCGGAAATGATTGGGTTTTATAAAAAGAACATCCGGTATTTAGAAGAAACATCTGTCAATCCCGATAGAAGGAGATACGCGGTGGCGGACGAGGCCGCCAAGCATTACATTGATCTGGATGACTATGGAGACAGTGCAGTTTACAAGCTTCCCCGGTATTGGAATGATGCGGTCACTAAATATGGTGAAGATACTCTTCAGGCTCGTGGCACAGTACCGTGGCAAATCAATAGAATATATTTTCAATTAAAGGATGCCTTTCTTTTGAAAGACCCACAACGCATTTTGAAAGTTTCGGCAGAGCTGGGTCATTATGTGGCCGATGCCAATGTTCCGCTTCACACCGCACGCAATTACGATGGTCAGCTCACAGGCCAAAATGGTATTCACGCCTTTTGGGAATCGAGATTGCCTGAGTTGTACTTTGGGGAGTATGATTTTTTTGTGGGGAAGGCGAAGCATGTCGATAACGTTCAGTTGTATGCGTGGAGGGCAATCGCTCAAGCAAACAATGCTTTAGATTCTGTGCTTACCGTTGAAAAGCAATTATTTGAAAAGGCAGGAAACAAAAAATTCAGTTTTGAGACAAAGGGAAAGCAGACGGTGAAAGTGATTTCAACGGAATATGCAAAAGAGTATCACCTGCTATTATCAGGAATGGTGGAGCGTCAGTTTAGGGGCAGTGTAAAAATGGTAGGCGATATTTGGTTCACTGCCTGGGTAGATGCAGGTCAACCAGATTTAAAAAGTCTGATAAATTATCAGCCTACGGAGGAAGAATTGAAAGCCCGGCAGGAAGAACTTAAGAGTTGGAAAGAGAAGGTGTTAAAATCAAGAGAACATGAGATACTCGATGATTGAAGAGATGCCGTTTGTGGAACTGATCAGGAATGTATGAATTTATCACAAGCCTTTCTTAACTTGGCTTCGTTGAACCCTAATCCCTATAAAATTTATGAAACGACTTACGCTGATCACAGTCACTGTATGTTTGATAACCCTTACCGCTTTTGTCTCTTTACAGAAGAAGAAAGTTATTTTTTTTGGTGATTCCATTACTCAGGCTGGTGTAAAGCCGGGTGGTTACATTGTCAGGATAGGTGAACTGGCCTCCAAAGACGGACTAACGGAACAATTTGACCTGATAGGCGCTGGGATAGGTGGAAATAAAGTGTATGACCTTTTTCTCAGAATGGAGGAGGATGTGCTCAGTAAAACTCCGGATGTGGTATTAATTTATGTTGGGGTAAACGATGTATGGCATAAGCAAAGTTCCGGCACGGGCACAGATGCCGACAAGTTTGAAAAATTCTATGCGACCATCATCACAAAACTTCAAGAAAAAAATATCAAAATCATAATGTGCACCCCAGCAGTCATTGGCGAGCGGACTGATTTCACCAATCAATTGGATGGCGACTTGAATAAATACAGTAACATCATCCGTGGCTTGGCCCAAAAGAACTCCATTCCGTTGGTGGATCTCCGAAAAGCCTTTCTTGATTATAATATTCAATTCAATAAGGAAAATAAGGAATCCGGTATCCTCACTTCAGATCGGGTTCATTTGAATGAAGAAGGTAATAAACTGGTGGCGGAGGAAATGTGGAGAGTAATCAAGCCCATGAAATAACGTATTATCTGCACGTAGAATGCGGTATCAAACTTCTGAACCATCATTTTTAAGCAGCGCTGTTACAATTTCTTCCCACTCCTTCTCCAGTGTGGTTGTAGGTATTTGTTTACCCGCTTGACGATACCAATATGACGCATTTGTAGGATCACCTTCCTTTCGATGAAGAAAAGCATGCACCCATGATCCCTCCGTGCTTTTATCATTTTGCGCAAGTTCATGAGCTGCCTCCCAATTACCATGATGATCGTACCACATTGCCTGAAGCAGCGTATGAAGATTTTTCGGAAGCTCTTTAATTGACTTTAATTCTGAGGCCGTCATATTATAAGGATGAAAAGCTAAGGTAACTGATAATAAAGCTTTGTAAAAGGTTGTAATTCTCTAAAAAAAAGAGAAAATTAGAGCACATCAAACCTAAAAACCTTATGAGTTTATTCACTGATCCAAGAAGAATTCCTGAAAATTACGGCCTCAAAATTGGCGTTGGCTTGATTGTTTTTTTTCTGCTGATGAAAGTAGTTGGGCTAGTTCACATTTATGAATTGCGCTTTCTCAACGTAATCATTCAGGTAGCAGGCATTTACTATGCACTAAAGAAATTTAAGGAGACCCACGGGCAGCATATTAATTATTTTAGGGCCTTGGTAACGGGAGTTTCTGTAGGTGCAATTGGATCACTACTTTTTGCCATCTTCCTTTTTGCGTATTTGATGGTAGATCACAACCTGATGCTAGACATCATCGAAAAAGAACCAATGGGCCGATACCTTAATCCCTACATAGCTGCGTTTATGGTAGCACTTGAGGGAATTTTCTCCGGTCTATTATTCACATTCATCTTGATCAACTACATTACTACTGATGAGGTAAGCGATAAGGTCAGTTAGACCGATTTGTATTAAACAATGCAAATGAACGTTTCAATTGGGGCGTTCATTTTTTTTAGTTCAATAAATTGGAGTGTAGTTTAAATCGGCTTCAGATACTTTATTTAAATTGCTTGCGCGAGCATGCTAAAATGAATGCTAGAATCTAATATATAATTAAGTTTTTATGCGATACGAAAACATAGGTAAAGAGCTTTTTATCACAAACCGCAAGCGATTAGTGAAAGAGCTAAAGTCAGGCTCTCTTGCGCTTTTTAATTCTAATGATGTAATGCCTACTAATGCTGATGGTACGTTAGGTTTTCGTCAAAACAGTGATCTTTTTTACCTGAGTGGCATTGAGCAGGAAGAAAGTATTCTTGTGATCTGTCATGATTTTCCTGATAAAAAGTTTCGCGAGGTTCTTTTTATTAAAGAGCCTAACGAATTAATGGAAAAATGGGAAGGACATAAGCTTACTAAACAAGAGGCACGTGAGATTTCCGGAATCGAAACGATCTCCTGGCTTTCGGATTTTCACAAACTCTTCCATCATATGATGGCCATGGGAGGTGTGGATAATGTTTATTTAAATACGAATGAACATTATCGAGCTGATGTGGTTGTGCAGAGCAGAGATGCCCGCTTTATTGAATGGTGCAAAGCGACTTATCCCCTTCATCGTTATAGAAGAATTGCTCCCATCATGGCTTCGCTTAGGAGAATTAAGCAGCTGCGTGAGATAGAGTTATTGCAGAAAGCGTGCGATATTACCGAAAGCGGGTTTCGAAGAGTGCTTAAGTTTTTGAAGCCAGGCGTGAGTGAAAATGAAATTGAAGCAGAGTATATCCATGAATTTTTACGACTGAAATCAAAAGGTTTTGCTTATGGTCCCATCATTGCATCTGGTGCCAATAATGTTATTCTTCATTATGTAGAGAACAATAAAAAATGCAAAGAGGGTGAGCTTGTATTATTAGATGTAGCGGCAGAGTATGCGAATTACAATGCGGATTTAACACGTACGATTCCTGTAAGTGGAAAATTTACCAAAAGACAGAAGGATGTTTATAATGCTGTGCTTCGCATTGAACGAGCGGCATTTAAGATGCTAACGCCTAGCGTGGTCTATTTTGATTTTCAAAAAGAGATTGAGAAGCTGATGGAGAGCGAATTGCTTGGACTTAAATTGATCACTAAGTCAGATATTAAAAGCCAAAAATCTGAAAGCCCTGCTTATAAAAAATATTTTTACCACGGCACATCTCACATGTTAGGCTTGGATGTTCATGATGTTGGCGACATGCACGATAAGGTTCAGGTGGGATCTGTCTGGACAATTGAGCCAGGTATTTACATCAAGGAAGAGAAGTTTGGCGTCCGATTGGAGAACAATGTGGTAATTGGTAAAAACAAGAATATTGATCTGATGAAGAATATTCCGATTGAAGCGGAAGAAATTGAAACGATAATGAATCAATAATCAATTAGCCGATTTGTAGATAGGTGTTATGAAAAGTAAAGATGTCATTCTTTTAATGTTGCCACTGGTGTGCCTCATCAGCATGAGTCATGAGTTCTGGTTGCAACCAAAAAAATATAAATATAAGGTGGGGGAACAGATGAATGTTGATTTTATGGTAGGTGAAAGCTTTGCCGGTTCTTTCTGGGATTTGAAGCGCCATAAAGTTGAAAAACTGGAGATGTTTCATCTAACTGGGAAGAAGAATCTACTAAATGAAGTGAAGACTAATGAAGGGAATAATCTTGGATATAAGTTTACGCAAGCAGGAACCCATATGTTGGTTATGAAAAGTGATCCCGCCTATATTGAACTGGAAGCTGAGAAGTTTAATGATTATTTGAGAGAAGATGGCTTAGATTATATTTTGGATGAGCGGAGGAAATCAAATGAGCTGGGAAAGTCTTCAAAGGAATACTATACTCGTTTTACGAAATTAATAGTACAATCAGGTGACAAACTTGATGAAACTTACAAAAAGAAAACAGGGTTGCGTCTTGAAATTATTCCAGATGTAAATCCTTATTCACTCGCCTCAGGTGATTATATACAATGTCAGATCTTGTTTGAAGGCAAACCCAGTGCACATGCTTTGGTAAAAGTGTGGAGCCACATTGGTAACAAGGTTTTTTTGCAAAACATCTACACGGAAAATGACGGGACAATAAAATTTCCAATCAGCAACAAGGAGCCTTGGATGGTAAGTTCAGTGCGAATGATTCACTCGGAAAAAGATGAATCTACTTATCATAGTTTGTGGGCAAGTTTAGTATTTGGCATAGAATAAAATAAATGAGCGATCCTATTAATTCATCTCAAGCGCCTGAGCCGGTAGGCGCATATCCTCATGCACGCAAAGTGGGCAACTTACTTTTTCTTTCCGGTGTAGGGCCACGCAAGCGAGGCTCAAAAGAAATTCCGGGTGTAACCTTAGATGAAAAAGGAAATATTGTTTCATATGATATTGAGAAGCAATGTCATTCTGTTTTTCAAAATGTAAAGTTGATTCTTGAAGCTTCTGGTTCGAAGTGGGAGGATTTAGTGGACGTAACAGTCTTTCTTACCAACATGAAGGATGATTTTCCTGTCTTCAATAAAATTTATGCAGAATACTTTAAAGCAAATCAACCTTGCCGGACTACGGTGGAAATAAATGCATTGCCAACACCCATCGCGATTGAGTTAAAGTGTATAGCAATAGTTTGATTGACGAAAGAATCGTTTTCTAAATTTATTGAATGATAATGAATTTTAAAGAGCCTTCAAATATTATCATTGAGCGAAGGAAGATTGTCGATTACTTATTAAATATTTCACATCCTGATGGTTTTAGCAAGGCAAGACTTTTTATGCAATATGGGTTTCATCCCGAAAAGTGGGAAGATTTCGCGAAAAGCATTACTGCCCATGCTCAACTAGCAGAAATTGTTTCCCAATTGGAAACCCCTTTTGGAAGGAAGATTATTTTACAGGGAAACTTAGAAACACCATCAAAAAGGAAGCTGATGATTAAGTCAATTTGGATTCTTGCCCTTGAATCACCGATATTAGTAACACTTTATCCTATTAAGAAATGATAAACGACTTCGACCGTGTGGTTTTAACATGTGATATACCAAGTAAAAAGCTAAAGAAGGGCGATATTGGTACGGTGGTTATGATTCACCCAAAGGTGAAACTGGTATCATCGGAAAATAGAGGCTTTGAGGTTGAGTTTTTTACACTGGATGGAAATACACTAGCTGTTGAGACCCTGTTACCCAATCAAATCAGATCCGTCAAGACCAATGAAGTAGCGCACGTAAGGGAAGTTGCTTGAGTAAAATCAGTTCAATTTTATTCCCTTTTGATAAATTATTTTAAACCGATTCTATGATAAAGCGTTGTTCTTAGATTATTAGAATGTACAATCTTATCATTTGAAAGTCCATGCAAAAGCATATATCCTATCTCCAGGCCTAACTGCTTTGTAAGTTTTCGTTCCACTCCTGCATAAATCCTGTTCTGATCGAATCTCCAGACGTCATCAGAATCAGTGTGATACATGATTTCATCCGCGATACGCACAGTCCAGTTTTGGTTATTAGAACTGCGTTGAAATTGAATTCGATATCGGGTTCTAAATTTAAAATTATACCCCTCAGTCAAATCAGTTTTTTGAGCGTCTGTATTATGAAAAAATCTCTCTTCCAACCGGAACCGAACTTGGATTTCACTCTTACCCAATTTGGCTATCTGGTAATTCACTGATTGAAAGAACCGTATTTCGGGCACAGTCAAGTTTTTTGTGTTGGTTACCCACGATGCGGTGATACCCGCAGCAATATCTGTTCTTGAGTTCGGTCTGAAATTTCCATAAGAATGTATAATGAACTGCCGTTGATGGTCAGGCTGAATAGACCTTCGCTCATCCATCTCATTTTGCCAACTCCATTTATCATTAAAATGAAGTTGATTAAAATAACGAGCCCAATAAAGATTTGCGGTGGATTGAGAGGAAGCTGAAAAACAGATAAGGGTCATAAAGACCCCTATTGTTAGTTGAATGTTAAAACCGGTTTTCAAACGGAGAAGCTTTCACCGCAACCACATGTGCGCGATGCATTTGGGTTGATGAATTGAAATCCTTTTCCGTTTAGGCCGTCCGAAAAATCAAGCGTAGTGCCAAGAAGATATAATAAACTTTTTTTGTCGACCAAAATTTTTACACCCTTGTCTTCAAACACCTGATCTGCCGGGTTTATTTTATCGTCAAAATCTAGGTCATACATTAAGCCTGAACAGCCTCCCCCTTTTACTGATACTCGTATGTTATGATTAGCTGTGCGGCCTTCTTCCTGAAGAAGTGTACTTATTCTTTCCTTTGCTTTATCGGTTACGTTTATCATAATTTGAAATATTGAATTAAGACACTGGATTCAGCACAACACTGAAAACAGTAATTGTGTTCCTGTCCCGTCCATAATATAATTTCTCCAGTGCATCGAGTATGTTGCTCGCTCTGAAATAAGAGGTGTGCAATTCGCTTGCGCTTTTGGTCACCCATTGTATGGTGTAGGAGTTTTCCTTCTCTTTAAAGTTCTGAACGTAATTCCACATTTTCCGAAGTGTGTCTACTTTATCGGAACCGGTTTCGGAATGAAATAGAAAGGATTGACTATGTCTTGGATTGATTGTGATCAGATCCAGTTTCGTTTTTCCATCCATGGAACCAAATTCAAAAATTAGGTCGCTGGTGCGCAGGCCAAGATAATCCTTGATCTGCTGCTGGATGCGAGCAGCCTCTACGTGTATATCGCTGGCTGTTTCGGTCATGATTTTTGCCATTTGGTTCTCAAAACTTTCGGAAACCATTAAAAGTTTCCAATTTTCAATCAAAATTAGTCAAAAACCTCTCAAGTTGTAGTTATGGAGAAATTAGAGCATATAGGCATTGCCGTTAAGAACCTCGAAGAGGCCAATAAATTATTCGCCAAATTACTAGGTAAGCCTCACTATAAGATTGAGGATGTTGAAACAGAAGGTGTTCGGACTTCTTTTTTTGAAATCGGAGGAATAAAAATTGAATTGCTGGAAGCGACTCGTTCAGATTCGCCAATTGCCAGGTTTATTGAAAAGAGGGGAGAAGGCCTGCATCACCTTGCTTTTGGCTCAAACAATATTGAAGATGAAATGAAAACGATTTCTAAAGAAGGCTTTACACTTCTTTCCGAGCGACCCAAACAAGGAGCAGATAACAAAAGAATAGTGTTTCTTCATCCGAAAACTACTAATGGGGTATTAGTTGAGCTTTGCCAGGACATCTGATAATTTAGTTTGTATTATTCTGATGTCAGGAAGCTTGTCGAATCTAGGACTTTTTCTTTGGATGTTCATTCCGTCCAAACTGGATGTCATTATAATAACGTTGCTTTCTCTTTCCTTCTTTTGTTTGGTAATATGATTTAGGGCCACAGGCAGCAAACAAAAGCAAAGCCAAAATAAATAGTACACCGCTCTTTCTCATAGTTTCTAATTTCGATAATCATAGATACAAGCAACCGATCGAGGTATCTTCAATTTCAGGATATTGGTTTACTTTTGCCGGATCAACGAACATTTTTGTCGCTGAAAAACATCAAACTATGCAAGAGAAACGATCTGAAATTTCTTCGCTGGGCGAATTCGGACTTATCAACAGGATAAATCAGAACATTTCGCTTCAAAATCTTACATCCTTAAAAGGAATTGGCGATGATGCGGCTGTAATTAATGCAGGTGATGATTATATTCTTTTTTCTACAGATATGTTGCTGGAAGGAATTCATTTTGACCTTAGTTACATGCCGCTGCAGCATCTTGGCTATAAAGCCGTGGCCGTGAACATTTCAGATATTGCGGCCATGAACGGACGGCCAGAACAAATTATAATAGGATTAGGATTGAGTAACCGCTTTTCAACGGAAGCAATTGACAGTTTGTATGATGGCATACGTGCTGCTTGTGAGAATTTTAAAGTTGACCTGGTTGGTGGCGATACAACGGCTTCTGCGTCAGGTCTTGTCATTTCAATCAGCATACTCGGAAGAGTAGATAAAGATAAAGTGGCTTATCGCGGAGGAGCGAAGCCAACGGATATTATTTGTGTAACCGGAGATTTGGGCGGAGCTTACATGGGTCTTCAAGTGTTGGAACGCGAGAAACAGGTTTATTTAACAAACCCTCAAATGCAACCTGATCTAGAGAAATATGAATATGTTGTTGGTCGTCAATTGAAACCAGAGGCACGGATGGATATTATTCATGACCTGGCCGATTTAGGTATCGTTCCTACTTCTATGATTGATATTTCAGATGGCCTGGCCTCAGAACTTTTGCACATTAGCGCACAGTCAAATGTTGGTGTGAGGATTTTCGAAGAAAAAATTCCAATTCATACAGAGACGTATGACACAGCTGCCTTAGAGTTTAAAGTAGACCCCGTTACGTGTGCGCTAAACGGTGGTGAAGATTATGAACTACTCTTTACTATTAAGCAAGCTGACTTTGATAAAGTTAAAAATCATCCGGATATTCAGTTCATTGGTTTTGTGCATGAGGATGCAAAACAAAATTTCATGCAATCTAAACTTGGAACTGCTGTGCCGTTGAATGCACAGGGTTGGGATCATTTTAAATGAACCATAACTTCCAATCTATTTTTGGGTACTATCTATCCCTAACAACCGAATCAGCAGATTTTATTTTCTCCAACAACTTTCCAAGTTCCTCAACGATTTTCGGATTTTGCCCGGCTAGATTGTTTTGTTCTCTTAGATCGGTTGATAGATCATATAACTGAGCTAGGTTAGAATTTCCTGACTCGATATTGGTGAGAGAATAGATAGCATCACCTTGTCGGGGTTCTATGTACTTCCAGTTATTTTTTATGATAGATAAGGATCCGCCTTGTTCAACAAGTACTTGCCTTCCACTTTCACTTTTACCCAAAAGTGCGCTTAACACATCCTCACTATCCTGTGCGACATCATTTGGCAAAGGATAATTAAACATTTTGGCAAATGATGCTATAAAATCGATTTGGCAAATTAAGGCATTGGAAACAGCAGGTTTAATTTTATTCGGCCACCGAACAATGAACGGTACTCGTGTGCCAGCCTCAAAGGCACTATATTTTCCGCCTCTTAGTTTTCCTGCAGGCGTGTGTCCATTCAAACTCGTCACAGCTTCATCTACATAGCCATCATCTAATACTGGACCATTGTCACTGCTGAGAATAATTATTGTGTTTTTTGATATCCCGAGACTTTCCAGCTGCTTCATTACTTCTCCTACAGTCCAGTCGATTTGTAAAATCGCATCACCACGATACCCAAGTCCACTTTTACCTTTAAATAAAGTAGCAGGCATACGTGGAACATGAGGTTCTGTTAAAGAAAAATAAAGAAAGAAAGGCGACTCCTTGTTTTCGGTTACAAATGCTTTTGCTTTCTCTAAAAAAGTAAATGAAACTTCCTCATCTACCCAGATGGCCTTAGTTCCGCCTGTCATATAACCAATTCGTCCAATTCCATTGATAATTGTCTGATCATGTCCATGATTAGGAGAGGATTTCATTTTCAATAAATCAGGATTATCTTTTCCTGTTGGCAAGTTTCCAATCTTGCTAGTGTAGTCTACTTGAATAGGATCTTTAGGATCTAGTCCGACCACCGAATAATTTTCAATAAATACAGTTGGTACTCTGTCGGCAGTTGCTGGGAAAATGAAGGAGTAATCAAACCCTATTTCGCGGGGCCCTGGTTTTATTTCTCCGTTCCATGCTTTCTCGACAGAATTGCCCAAACCCAAATGCCATTTACCTACTATTCCGGTTTTATAGCCCGATACTTTAAAAAGAGCTGGTAATGTTAATTTATCGGTTGGAATAATCAGTGGTGCATCTCCGGGTAATACGCCAGTTCCTTTCTTACGCCACGGATATTGACCTGTTATCAAAGCGTATCGCGAAGGAGTGCACGTTGCGGAAGTAGAATGTCCATTCGTAAACCGAATACCCTGACTTGCTAACTTATCTAAATTAGGTGTGCTTATTTTTGTTGCTCCATAGCAACTTAAATCACCATAGCCAAGGTCATCTGCGTAAATGAAAATGACATTTGGTTTTTGTTGGATATCATTTTGTGCGTTGGCTTGAACGTGTAGAAAAACTATTAAACAACCAGATGTGATAGCTTTCAAAAGTTTACTTTTCTCACTCATGGGAATATGATTTCGTTAATAATTATCAGAAGCGCTCTTTCCTTAGTCGTACGGAACTTCAATCTTCCGGAAACGGAATAAAAACAAAGCGTGTAAATTCTTTGTCCACTACAAAAAGGCAACAAAATTCATCAGGGTCCTTGTAGTTATTTATAAAATCTTCTTGTTTGTCTTTGCCTACCAGTTCGCGCTGGACAAATTCATCTAAAAAGGAGGCATAGTAATTCCAATCGCCATCTGCCTGAAGTTTATCGATCAGCAGTTGCCCAATCGGCAATTCTTCCTTGGATATCGGAAATATCGGAAAGTCAAAGCCTGCTTTCTTAATCTGGTAAGAGGCTTCTTTCAAAGAGTCTGCGACTTTCACAAAGTCTTTTGAAATAGTGCCTAGGTAGTTGCCGCTTAATTCAGGATCGTTGAACATGATTTTTGAATAAAACCCAAATGTAAATTTTCTAAACAAGGCACGCAACCTCTGGTAACTCCGCTATTTTTCATTCTCAACCGTTCACGGAATTCTTACGCCTGATTTTCTTACCTTCCGTTGTCATCTCATAAAGAAAAGCTCTATGGAAACTACACTGAATCGAAGCAGATTTATCAAGACTACACTCACAAGTACTGCAGCCCTGTTTTTACCAGCATCGCTATTGGAAGCTCAAAATCAGGAGCCCCAAAGGCCTCCTCAGATTAAGCTTGAGATCGTGAAAGAATTTGTCGGTGTTTCTCATGGCAAATTTGAGAGAATGAAAGAAATGCTTGATAATGATCATCTGCTATTACATGTCTCATACGATTGGGGTGGTGGTGATTATGAAAGTGGTATTGAAGCAGCAGGTCACGTTGGCAATAAAGAAATTGCAGCTTACCTCTTAGGTAAAGGCGCGCGGTATAATATTTATCTCGCCTCTATGTTGGGTCATTTGGATATTGTTAAACAAGTGCTTACTGCAAATCCACAATTGCTAAATTCAAAAGGCCCACATGGTTTTACAATGTTACATCATGCGTTGAAAGGTGCAGAAGATTCAAAAGCGGTTGTGGAATACCTTCAGTCTTTGGGAGCCAAAGAGACTAAAATGGATTTTTACAAGGTATAGCAAGTTTACCTTGCCGGGCATTAACTCTGTACCTCACCTCCGCTCTTCACAGGTCTTATTTTACCATTAGCGTAATAACTTTAGCGAACGGACAAACATCTTGCCGAACTCTAATGTGCCTATAAAATATTCCTCTTACTTTTAAACATCTTTAATTCCTGAGCAGTCATCCATTGAGAATTATTTCTGTTATTTTCTGTTGTCTCCTTTGCCTTTCACTTTCTGCTCAAAAGAAAAACGAGCGCTATAAGCTTGAAATCAGAAAGACCTCATTGCCGGTAAAAGTGGATGGAGCCATCGATGATGAAGTCTGGAGCCAGACGGATGTAGCAAAAGATTTCTTTGCCGTGCTTCCAATGGACACAAGCTTTGCCAAAGTCAAGACAGAGGTGAGGATGACCTATGATGACCAACATCTCTATTTGTTGGCTGTTTGCCATCATCTTTTGCCGGGGCCTTACATGGTGGAATCGTTGAGGCGCGACTTTTCTTTTGGTAAGAATGACAATTTTTTATTGTTCATGGATCCGTTTGATGATCAGACCAACGGGTTCACATTTGGAGCTAATGCAGCAGGAGCTCAATGGGATGGTATCATGTATGAAGGAGGTAAGGCTGATTTAAGTTGGGATAACAAATGGGTTTCTTCCGTAAAAAATTATGAAGACAAGTGGGTCTTTGAAGCAGCCATACCTTTCAAAAGCATCCGGTTCAAAAAAGGAATTACCAACTGGGGAATTAACTTTAGTCGGCTCGATTTAAAAACAACAGAAAAATCTGCATGGGCTGCAGTGCCAAGGCAATTTCCAACCGCTTCATTGGCTTACACAGGTACTTTAGTTTGGGATCAACCACCACCAGTAGTCGGTGGTAATGTTTCTATCATCCCTTATGGATTAGTGGAGGCCTCCAGAAATTATGAAAAGAAAGAGCCGACCGTTTATGATAAAGATATTGGTGCCGATGTAAAAATTGCCATTACATCTTCTTTGAATCTTGACTTAACCATTAACCCTAACTTTTCTCAAGTGGAGGTAGACCGGCAGGTCACCAATCTGGATCGTTTCGAACTTTTCTTTCCGGAGAGGCGTCAGTTTTTTCTTGAAAATGGCGATCTGTTCGCAAATTTTGGATACAGTACTATTCGACCTTTTTTTTCACGCAGGATAGGATTAAATGCACCTATTCAATTTGGGGCTCGCTTCAGCGGAAGAATAAATAAAAATTGGCGAATCGGTGCTATGGATATGCAAACTTCCAAAGTTGATTCTGTCGGTCTTCCATCACAAAATTTCGCAGTGGTATCCGTTCAACGAAGAGTATTCGCTCGTTCAAACATTGCAGCTATCTTCATCAACAAGGAGTCGTTAAACTACACACCAAGTGCTGATTCAACAAAACCTGTATACTCCGCCTATAATCGAAACATAGGAATGGAATATAACTTGGCGTCTTCCAATAATCTTTGGACAGGTAAAGCATTCATAATAAAATCTTTTACTCCTGAAAAAAAAGCGCATGACTTTGTTCATGCAGCTAATCTAAATTACTTTAGTCGCAAATGGAACGTCTTATGGCAGCATGAATATGTGGGGAAAGATTATACTGCGGAAGTAGGATATGTGCCACGCACTGGCTTCATTAAAATAAGTCCGCAGATCAGTCGACTGTTTTTCCCAACAGGCACAAAAGTGTTGAGCCACGGTCCTATTGTCAATTCTACTTTATTTTTTAATGAATCATTTGAAAAAACAGATAAAGAAAGTTTCATGGCCTATAAAACTACATTCCGCACCCAAAGTACACTATTGGGTTGGGTGGCATATAATTATGTGAAACTTTTAAGACCCTTTGATCCGACAAACTCAGGAAATGAAAAATTGGAAACGGGAAGTGAACACGAGTGGAGGGCTTTTGGAATGGACTACGTATCACAGCCGCAGCAATTGTTTACCTATGGCGCTACCTTTCGATATGGAGGTTATTATGAAGGCGGCACGCGGTTTAATGTGACTACTGATTTGGGTTATAGGTTTCAACCGTATGTCAGCATGGCGTTGAGCTCCAGCTACAATGATATTCGTATGCCTGAGCCCTGGGGCAAGACAACGTTTTGGTTGGTTGGCCCTCGACTAGACGTAACGATGACCAACAAATTATTCTTCACCGCATTTGCCCAATATAACGAGCAGGCAAAAAACATGAACCTCAATACACGTATTCAATGGCGATACAAACCTGCTTCGGATTTGTTTATCGTATACACAGATAATTATCTTCCCGAAAACTTTGCCGTGAAGAATAGGGCCCTTGTTCTTAAGTTTACCTATTGGTGGGGAATATAGAATTTTAGATTTCTGATTTGAAGATTTTAGAATTTGTTACGATTAACGATTAACGATTAACGATTAACGATTAACGATTAACGATTAACGATTTATTTCTTCAGCCAATCCTGACAATGCTTTTGTAGTTCCGGAAAAAAAGTTATGAACTCCGTTTTAAAGTCTTCATAATTTCCCTGAAGTTCGGAAATCGATTCATCCATTTTTGATTCATAAGGAGTTCTTCTTGCCATTCCCGAAAGGGCTCGGTGAATGCCTTCCAGTTTTGCGTAATTCACAAGCCAGTTGCCTTTGATCATATAAGGCATCATAAGGTTAACTCGTTCAGGAAGGCGCGAAGCATTTTTTTGGATGAGGTCATACACATGATCGGCAAAGTCGGGTAATAGTTGATCATGATAGTCGTTCCAGTTTTTGGCGAGAAAGTGATCGTAGAAAACATCCACGATAACACCCGAATAATGGCGATACTTCGGGCGAAGTCTTTGCTTGCTTTCTTTTACAATAGGATGCTGATCAGTAAAAAAATCTATTTCACGATGCAGCTCAATTCCTCTGGCCATTTCAGGTCCAACTTTTTCAGTTAGATTTTTGCCTTTTATAAAATCCCCGATAAAATTTCCTAGCAGAACCGAGGTATTATTGCCAGATAAATATAAGTGAGCCAGGAAGTTCATTCTCTAAAGTTATCAATTCATGATCGACTTTGAATTTATTAATGAATTCCTTGGTGAAAATTTATGCGTTAGGAAAGATTAACAATATTTTTGATCTTCCTACCAAAAATAGGCCAGCACTATGCAACTTCATCAAATAAAATCACTGATTAATCTTGCCAGTATTGACGGGGAAATAGCAGAGCGCGAGCGGAGTTATATCCTTAACATCGGACATGCCAATGACATCAAGCCAAGCGAAATCCTGCCCTTATTTACGTCCACTCATGAAGAAATTATTCCAAGTGGAATGACTAAGGATCAAAAATTTAAATACATTTTCAGTCTTGTTCAGCTCATGAAGATAGACGAGCGAATGTATCGGGAGGAAATTAAATATTGTTCACATGTAGCTGCCAAGTTGGGTTACAACGAACAGGTCATGTTTGATTTGATGCTGCATGTAAGTGCCTCTATGGCCGAAGCGGAAGTGAAAGCGTTAGAGGAATTGACTCAAAAATATTTGAAAAAGTAAACCTCTTCTTATTTGCTTTCAGATTGAGTTCTTAGAGAGATTGCATATACTAACTGAACCTGCGCTGCCTAGATGGTTTTTCCATCAGATTTTAAAATAAGTCTGACAAATCTCCGTCCCAAATTTTTAGGTTAGGGTGATTCTCTGTCCAGCTTATTTATTCATTTGTAAACCCTCATTTTTGGCTACCTTTGCGCCTTAAATAAGGAAAGAACAGATGGGAATGGAGAACATCCGCAATTTTTGCATAATAGCACACATCGATCACGGCAAAAGCACGCTGGCCGACCGACTTTTGGAGTTTACCGGCACCCTCACTAACCGACAAATGCAGGCGCAGGTGTTGGATAATATGGATCTGGAACGTGAGAAAGGGATTACGATTAAATCGCATGCCATCCAGATGAACTATAAGTTCGAAGGTGTGGACTACATCTTGAATTTGATCGACACCCCTGGTCATGTTGATTTTTCGTATGAAGTATCTCGTTCAATTGCAGCCTGCGAGGGTGCTTTATTAATAGTGGATGCTGCGCAAGGGATTCAGGCACAGACCATCTCCAATCTTTATCTGGCTGTGGAACATAATCTTGTGATAATTCCGGTTCTTAATAAAATTGATTTGCCTGCAGCACAACCAGAATTAGTAACGGATCATATCGTTGAGCTGATTGGTTGTAACCGCGATGAAGTTATATTAGCGAGCGCCAAAGAAGGAAAAGGCATAGCGGAAATTTTGCATGCTGTTCTTAAGCGTGTGCCTGCGCCAAAGGGTGACCCGAAAGCCCCTTTACAAGCCATGATTTTTGATTCAGTGTTCAACTCGTTTCGAGGCATTGAAGTTTATTACCGAGTGTTCAATGGCACCATGCGAAAAAATGATCAAATCAAATTTGTAAATGCCGATAAGCAATACGGTGCCGATGAGATTGGTGTTTTAAAACTTGATAAGTTTCCGCAGAATGAAATAAGCGCGGGTAACGTAGGTTATTTGATCTCAGGAATTAAAGTTGCAAAAGAAGTTAAGGTGGGGGATACGATTACATTGGTCAGTAATCCAGGCGAGGCTATTAAAGGTTTTGAAGATGTGAAACCGATGGTGTTTGCAGGTATTTATCCTGTCGACACGTCTGAGTTTGAAGAGTTACGTGCATCTATGGAAAAGCTTCAGCTCAATGATGCTTCGTTAGTATGGGAACCCGAAACATCAGCGGCACTTGGATTTGGCTTCCGCTGCGGATTTTTAGGAATGCTGCACATGGAGATCATACAAGAAAGATTAGAACGCGAGTTTGATATGACGGTAATTACCACAGTTCCGTCTGTGCAATTTAAAGCAACTCTCACCGATGGCAGTATGATTGAAATCAATGCGCCATCCGAAATGCCCGACTCAACACGCATGAAGTTTATTGAAGAACCTTACATATCGGCACAAATTATTTCAAAGTCAGATTACATCGGACCCATTATCAGTTTGTGTATGGACAAACGGGGTGTGATCAAGAATCAGGTTTACCTTACGTCCGACCGGGTTGAGTTAGGTTTTGAAATGCCGCTCTCTGAAATTGTTTTTGACTTCTTTGATAAATTAAAAACCATTTCAAAAGGTTACGCTTCACTAGACTATCATTTGATTGGCTTCCGCGAAGGCGACATGGTGAAACTGGATGTGATGTTGAATGGTGATAAGATCGATGCGCTTTCCGCCATTGTTCACCGGACTAAATCACAGGACTGGGGCAGACGACTTTGTGAGAAGCTTAAAGAATTAATTCCAAGACAACAATTTGAAATTGCCATACAAGCAGCGATAGGTCAGAAAATTGTATCCCGTGAAACAGTTAAAGCACTACGTAAAAATGTGTTGGAGAAATGTTATGGTGGGGATATTTCGCGTAAGCGAAAACTGTTGGAGAAGCAGAAGAAAGGTAAGAAGCGAATGAGGCAAGTAGGAAATGTTGAAATTCCGCAGGAAGCATTTATGGCGGTGTTGAAGATTGATTAGCACTCTAATTTTTATTTTGAAGAATGACTGAGACACAAACCTATACCCTTATCGATGGCAAGAAAATCTCTTCCGATATTAAGGGAGAAATTTCCGCCAAGGTTGCCGAGCGTAAAAAGCTCGGTAAGAAAATACCTCACCTTGCCATAATCTTAGTGGGTGATGATGGCGCCAGTCAGACCTATGTTGATCACAAAGTAAAATCCTGCAAGGAAGTTGGCTTTCATTATACGATGATGCGCTTTGCCGATACCATCAGTGAAGAAAAACTAATGAAGCACATCGATCATGTCAACAATGATGAAGATGTAGATGGATTTATTGTACAACTTCCATTACCACCCCATATTTCCGTTGAACGTATTACTGAGAAGATCAGATCAGATAAAGATGTAGATGGATTTACCAATCATAACTTTGGAAGCATCATTTCTAAAAATCCGTTGATCATGCCGGCCACACCTTTTGGTGTGATGGAATTATTAAGAAGGTATTCCATTCAGACAGAGGGAAAAAATTGCGTTATTGTTGGAGCAAGTCGTTTGGTGGGTGCACCACTCAGCATGATGTTGGTAGAACAAGGGCATGCAACCGTTACCATTTGCAGTAAGTACACGCAGGACCTTTCGTCTATTACACGTCTTGCAGATATATTAGTTGTTGCAGTTGGTAAGCCGGGGTTGATCTCGGCCGATATGGTGAAGGAAGGTGCAGTAGTGATTGATGTTGGCACTACACGCGTAGAAGGCCCTCAGTTTAAAAATGGTTATGCCTTAAAAGGCGATGTTGACTTTAATGCTGTTGCTCCCAAAACTTCTTTTATCACTCCTGTTCCTGGTGGAGTTGGGCCAATGACAATTGCATCGCTCTTGCTGAATACGTTTAGAGCAACGGAGAATCGAAATCCCTAATTCATAATCGAATTTGTAAAAGGATGACCATTGCTTCAAATCAAGAACCTGAAATTTTGAACGTTGAACTTCCTCTCATGGAAGATTTCTACACCATTCAAGGGGAAGGTTTTTACCAAGGCAATGCAGCCTACTTTCTTCGATTAGGTGGTTGTGATGTAGGATGTATTTGGTGTGATGTAAAAGAATCGTGGGATGCTGACGCTCATCCAAAGGTAAAAGTTTCTGAGATGGCTCAACGAGCCAAAAGTAGTGGAGCTCCAATTGTTGTTGTGACTGGTGGCGAACCGGCTATGTATGATCTCACCAACTTAACGTATGTTCTAAAAAAACAAGGGTTGCAAACCAACATTGAAACTTCTGGAGCCTATCCAGTAACTGGCAATTGGGATTGGGTGTGCTTTTCGCCAAAGAAATTTAAAACTCCAGACCCATCTGTATACGAGAAAGCCGATGAGTTAAAAATTATTGTTTACAACAAAAGTGACTTCAATTGGGCAGAAGAGTTTGCTCAAAAGGTAAGACCCGATTGCAAACTATTCCTTCAACCCGAATGGACGAAAGAGAAGGAAATGCTGCCGTTGATTATAGATTTTGTTAAAAATCACCCTAAGTGGAGGATTTCCCTTCAAGTTCATAAGTATATGAACATTCCGTAACCTTTTTTCACAGCGCAACGGATTGCGAAGCCTAAAAAACGCTTTTTTTATTTGGATGGATTTGGAGATTGGGCAATTTTAAGTCTAAGTTTGCGCACTATTTTTTTCAATTATAACCTAAACATTAACCTATGAAGAAGTTTCTACTATTATTCTTCTCTTTTGTTTTTGTGCTCAGTGCCTGGGCGCAAGAACGAACAATTTCAGGTAAAGTGACTTCGCAAGAAGATGCTTCTGCTTTACCTGGTGTAAACGTGGTACTTAAAGGTACTACTTCGGGAACCGTTACGGATGCGGATGGTAACTACAAGTTAAGCGTATCATCATC
>JANOQK010000528.1:0-18581 GCA_031414855.1 Bacteroidia bacterium
CTTAAAAATCAAAACCGATTTAACAGATTGCTCCTTTAGATGAAGGTAGTTCTTTCGCTCTTCATCCTTCATAAATCCAATGAAGTCACCCTCCGTCTCAAAACTTACTAGGTGCACTTCGTATGGTTGCTCAATAGATGATTCTATTATAGAATGATCTTCAGGCCTTATCCTCAACATCATTTTTCCATTGTATTTGGATATAATAGGGATAGCCACACTCTCAAACTCATTGAAGATTGCCTCCTGATTTTGCTTGATGTATACGAGTTGAGTTAAGTAAATCATTTCTTCTCCACTTTATTATGCCATTTAAGAGTGGCGTTCAACACGGAACGAAGGGTTTTTAGGGGGATATCCTTTTGTGGATCAATCAATAAAATCTTCATTCGTGTACGTTCTTCCTGAATAAGGTTTGGATGTTCGATAAATTTACCATCCACGATACCAAGATAAGGAAGTTGTCCCTTCTTTTGAACCCACAAATAGCAAAACCTTTTGCCTTTGTAAAAGTAAAATGGCATGCGATAATGCCAGACTTCGGCAATCTGGTCATCATAGGTAAGAATAAAATCTCTTAAAAAAAGCAAACAACTCTTTATCGGCTCGTCTTGATTCAAAAAATAATTATCAATTTCTCTCATCGATAAAAATTAGATCAGAAATTAACAATTAATTCAAAACCGGAGAAAAATAGATTCATTAGCCAATTTGCTTTTTCAGCTCTTGTGTTAAGCTCAAGTTCCGGAAGGCAACTTTAATGAATCTCTCATCCAGTCAGTCGCTTCCTCAAGGTCTTTAAAGTTTCTAAATTCAATCCCAAATTCTGCCGCCCTAGCTACCATGAATTTATAATACACTTGACGTTTAGGTTCAGAAAATCCAATAGATGCAATTCGCTTCAATCCATTTTTAACAGCTTCAGATAAAACATTGGTGCTAAACCATTTTTGATCTTCCTCTCTCACAATACCTTGTTCTCTGAGATCGGCTATCCATCCTGGAGAATTATAAGTACGCACTGTTTTCAAGAGTGTTTCAAAAATTAACCGATAGGATTCAGACGTAATTTCCCTTTTCCAGATGATGACCGTGTTGTTAATATTAGCATCGTAAAATAAGAGCGCTGTTTCGTTATCCAACAGGACTTGTCTTTCAATTGCCTCAGGTATAGGAAAGGTCAAACGGAAGGTGGTTCCCTTATTAATTTCAGATTCAATTGCTATTGTACCATTGAGCAATTCGGTCTGTGTCTTAACTAAATATAACCCAAGCCCACGGCCCGGCACGTGCGTATGAAATCGCTTGTATAGTTTAAATATTTTATCCCGCTGTGAAGTCAAATCAAATCCAAGTCCATTATCTTTCACTTCAATAAAAGTAGAATTATCAAGGTTCCAGGTACGCACCTGTAGGGTAAGTCCTCTGTCTGGTGAGTGATACTTGATAGCGTTGCTTAGCAGATTATATAAAATACTTTGCAATAAAGCCCTCACGGTAAAAATAAAGGGCGCACCAGAAAAATCAGTCAAAATTTTATACTCGTTTTTTAGCTGGTCTTGCAGCATGGAGCAAGACCTTTTCCATTCATCCTCAATTAAGACCTTCTCACGGATATGCGATACATTATTTCGCATGTCAATGATGTTGGTAAGATCTTTTAGCACGGTATCTAATTCCAAGCTAGAACTATGCACCATCCCCACCATTTTCCTTACTTCTTCTGTCTCGTTAACATTCAACATTAGGTTGCTTAAACCCAATAGCCTCGCCACCGGCCCTCGCAGATTGTGGGATACACTATATGAAAATTGAAGTAAGTCAGAATTATACTTAATAAGTTCTTCATTGGTCCGCAAGATATCCCTACTCTTTTCTTCAACCTTAAGCTCAAGATTTGAATTTAACTCACGAATGGTTTCATTACTTTCTGTAAGTTCTTCAGATTGAGCCTGAATCTCTTCAGTTTTTTCTGCCAGGGTCTGAAATAGTTTACTCTGAGCCTGATTCGCTTCAATTAGTTCTTCGGCTTGCGCCTGCAATTCTTCTTTTTGCTCGGCCACTTCGATGTAAAGCCTATTAAGTGATTGATTTGACTCGGTCAATTCTTCGGATTGAGCTTGAATTTCTTCGCTTCGATCTTTCACCTCGACTAGTAACTTTTCCAATTTAATTCGCCTTCTCCTACTACTACTTTTTGCAATCTGGTAGGAAACACTACTCACAAATACCAACACACTTATGCCAAAAGCAATAAACCAATACGATTGCCAGAATGGCTTTTCAATCTCAAATAAAAAAACTTGAATCTGACTCCAGTCATAGCCACCTGTTCTTTTTGCTCTGATTTCAATTTTGTAATCACCAGGCGGCCTATCAGAAATACTAAGCTGGCTATCCGTAATACTATTCCATTCATTTCCATTTAATCTATACTGAAGGTTTACTTTACTTTCCGGATAAGTATTAGATGACAGTAGAAGAGTAAGAAATGAACCATTTGAAATTCCAAGATCTTTTTCAAGACCGTATTTCTTACCATTAACAATTACCTGAGTAATTAGTGGGGTTGTTGACTTTTGGTCAATTATAACAGATGAACTGGCATAGGCAAGCCCCAGTGAAGAGCCTACCCAAACTCTATTTTGAGTCCCAATCAAAATACCACGTGCTGCAATGGTATTAGAAGGCAATCCATTTCCTTCGTTATACAACCACCAATCGCCAGTAGATATTTGGTATCGAATCATTCCTAATGAATTGCTGAAAAGGATTTCGTCATCCTTCAACATTTCAATAGTCTTGACCGAAGATTCTGCATTCATCCCACCCAATTCAACACGTTCAATTGTATTGTAATCATATTTTAACAAGCCCTCAGATGATGCGAGCCATACTATTCCATTGGCAATTGTCATGTCGGCAACACTAAAATCACCCTGAATGGAAAACTTAACAGGAACGCTGATATTCCGAAAAACGCTGTCTTCAGGAGCCATGCGATACAGGTAGCTGCTTACGCCATTAGATGCAGCTAATATTCCATCTTGATCTTCCCTTATTGCATTGATACTGCTTTCATTCATTAATGGAATGGAGTACCTTTTTGTAATCATTTCCTTTGTAATGCACAACACTTTCCTATTGCCATCCTGGCTAATCCACAAATTCTCCTTTCGATCGAGAAATAGATCAAAAACAAATCTCCCCTCTTTTTCAAAATCCCAGGTTCTAACTACTTTTTCGTCCTTCAGCAAGAAAAGTGAATATCGATTGGATACCCAGAGTCCATTTTTGCTTAACTGCATCGCTTGAAAATATCCCCGAGGTACATTTAAGATAACCTTATGATTAATGGGAATTCCATCCGATAATCTTGATCTGAATAAATTAAGTATAGTGGCATAATAAACAACCTGGTTAGCAGAGTCTTCGGCCATAGATTCGATAAACGTTGCCTGATCCAATGACTGAACTGTCTTAAATAGATTCTCTTGCAATAATATCAGCCCATCGCTGCTGGCCAGCCACAAATCACTATTCCGGCTTAAGAAGGCTGAATTCACATCATTGATTTCATATGGCAGTGTAGTTAAATCTTCAGTTACCAAATTAAAGAGATAATGTTTTTTAGTGGTGGTTCCAATAAACATTCTTCCTCTACTTAGAAGTTGCAGGCATGAGGGATTTTCTAGAAATAATTTTCGTTTGGGAATCGAAAAACCTCCTCCTGGATTTAATTCTGCTGTGTAGATTCCGTCAGCGGCTGCAATCCAAACAGTTTGATCAATAATTTTAATATCTTTTATATCGGTAGGAAAGGATTGGTTTATTCTAGTGAACACCACTTTATCGGAATTGTACTCATAAACTCGTCCGAAAAAAGAAACGCAGAAAAATGATTTCTTTGTATCTTCAAAGAAATGGAATGATCTCAAAAACTCTGGAGTTAGATCCTCTGTGCCGAATGAAAAGCGTTTAATTGAATTTCCAGTCAAGCGCGCCACCGACTGAGGCTCGCCTATCCACAAGTCAGAATCCTTACTTTCATAAATAGATTTCGGATACCACAACGAAGAATCGGTAGGATTGCGAGTGCCTTGTCGCACTGATCTAAAAACTGAAGTATCTACACGACTTTCAATCTCAATCAAGTCTAAATCTCCTATAAGAAGAATTTCACCAACTTTATTTTTTAGAAACGCCTTTGCATACTGACTGTGCAGTGCACCTTTGTAAGAGGTAAATCTTGATCCATCAAATTTTGCCAGACCTTCATCAGTAGCAATCCATAAAAAACCGAGCGAATCCTCTGTTATAGCCTTAACAACATCTGTGGGAAGTCCGTCTTTTACCCTGTACTTTATTAACTGAAAATCCTGACCGCATACATCAAGGATTAACCCAAATAGGAATGAAAACAGGAAAAATCGCATGCAAATAGTTTATGAAAGATAGGTGTTCAAAACGTAAGTAAAAAACGATAAATAGCATGCAAACGAGGTTTTTAGACTGCAGACAAATTAATCTAAAGACACAGCATAGTGATACAGTCAAGAATTAAAGTGTAAAAACATAATACCCTGTACTGGTACAGTAAATGACATTTTACTTATCAACCAGCTTCAACCAATCTTTGATCACCTTTCTCAATGCCTTTTCCTTCGCCTTCACATCAGCCATATCTTTAAAATTAATAAGCCTTCTTCCATCATTGTAGTCCCCCTGCAGCAAGCCAGAGATATCGTTCACTTTTGCTCCACTGGGAAAGACCAACATGATCCTTCCTTTATGAAGATTGAACACAACAATTTCTCTTTTGTATTCTTTGGGGTCAAAGGCTTTCATTTCCCCAGTATAATAGCAGCTAGGATTATTCCATTTGATCCGCTCTCCTATTTCCTTGTCGATACTTAAGATGATTTGTCGGATGGCTTCAACTATTTTGCCCACAGCAGGCTCCAGTTTTTTAATGTGTTCCGTTACATGTTCGGAATCGGAAAGTTTGACTGCTTTTGCCATCAGTTAATAATCATGAGGGGGCTTTAAGAATTCCATTTCTGATGTTATACTTATGGTAACTTAGCACCTTGGCGTCTTAGCGATTAATTTTACCATTGAACCACAAAGGCTCCAAGACACAAAGAAGCCACAAAGCTCATAGTTATTGATCGATCCCAATCGTTATTTCTTCAACACTAGTTTCGTTGCGCTCTTTTGTGCGGTAAGAGCTAACTCGGTAGCCAGAAAACAATGATCTTGTGTCATCGCGGTTTCAGTGCGGTTGAGAATGTCGCTTACCAACTGTTCACCGTAAGGAAGGGGGTCTTTACTGCAATCAAAGTATCGTGTTTCTTTTTGGTCGACCAGGAAAAGATGGTTGCCACCATCATGTCCTGCAATGTCCACATTCTTTCGCAATTCAATAAAACCATCCGTTCCAAGAATGGTCAACCTTCCATCACCCCATGACTTAAGTCCATCTGGTGTAAACCAATCCACGCGAATGTATCCCGCACCTCCATTCCCACGTAGGGTGACATCGCCAAAGTCTTCAAACTGTGGATATTGAGGATAGTGAACATTTCCAACTTGTGAAGCAAGCACTTCTGCTTGGGTGGAACCTGTGAAGAATAAATATTGATCGAACTGATGAGAAGCTATGTCGCAGATAATGCCGCCATAATATTGTTTATCAAAAAACCAATCAGGCCGCGTCTTTATATTCATTCGGTGTGGACCAAGTCCCATAGTTTGAATAACTTGTCCGATAGCACCCGACTTAACAAGCTCACCTGCTTTTACAGTAGCCCTGTTTTCGAAGCGCTCGCTATACATAATAGAGTATATCCGCTTCGTTTCCTTTTGCACGCGTCTTACTTCAGCAAGTTGTTTAAGCGTAGTAATGCCAGGCTTGTCCACCATGAAATCTTTACCGTGCTTCATCACTTCAATACCTAATGGTGCACGATCAACAGGAATAGAAGCACTTATAATTAACTGAATAGAATTGTCTTCCAATATTTCTTTTTCACTTTGGGCTCGCTTAGCCTGTGGATAACGCTTGGCATAAGCTTCGGCCAGATCAGGTTCCTTCGCATAAAAAGCAACAAGCTCCGCACCTGCGCGTATCATCGCCTCGGTTTGCGAATTGATATGACCATGATTGAGTCCAATGGTAGAAAACCTAACTCCGGCATTTACCTTATTTGGTTTGCTTGTTATTTTGCTTTGCTCAATTTTCATTGAGTTGCTGTATAGATCAACGGGTAATGTGCTAGCGCCAATACCTGCGGCCATAGCGATAGATTGCTTAATGAAGTTGCGTCTGTTGGCTCTCATACTGGGTTGTTAATTTATTACGAGTATAAATTATTCAGAGCACAATTCAAATTATAATGTGATGTACATACCCCTCCTTTCCATATCCTGCACGTAGAGCAAATGAATAACACCTTGTGCTGTCATAGGATTAAGATTTACACACCCTACTAATTACCTAACCTTTCCTTAGCAATGCAATTAGTCCCAATAAAGGACCAACAGCCAATAACATATAAATATAGTGTGCGCTGATATAGGCCGATGCCACATTTAACAATTGAATACTAACAATCGTAATGGAGAAACCAATGCAGTTTACAATCGTAAGCGATGTTCCTCTTGATTCTTCAGGAGCATTTTGTGCTACTAAAGTTGAAAACAAGGGAGAATCCGCAATTACCACCAATCCCCAAAAGAAAAGGAAAGCAACAAACAAAATCGGTGAACTATTCAATAGCAGAAGAGGAGAAACCATGCAACAAAGGAAAGAAAGAGATAGTGAAATAGTCGCTAACCTTTTTACTCCAAAATACTGCGACAGCAATCCACTCAGCACGCAAGCCAATCCTCCAGAGGCAATGATTAAGAATGATAATAACGGAACATTCAGATCGGTCTCGTTGTAATAATTAGTATAGGCAATAAGCATCACTGGCACGAAAGCCCAAAATGTATATAACTCCCACATGTGACCAAAGTATCCAAATGCAGCCGACCGAAAATTGGATTGCTTAAAACCACTTGTGAATGCTTTAAGATTTAAACGCTGACTCTGCTTACGATAAGGCCCATCAGGCACCAGCAACAGAATAGCAAATCCACCAATTAATGAAAATGAAGAAGTAGCATAGATTACATTTTTCCACGGCAGGTCTGTTGTAAAGTTTTTTAACAAATGAGGAAAGGCAGTTCCCAGTACCAAAGCGCCAACTAAAAATCCAAGTGCCTTTCCAAGTCCCTTTTGAGAATAGTCAGACGCAATTTTCATTCCCACAGGATAAATGCCTGCTAAAAAAAAACCAGTTAAGAAACGAAAGGCAAGTAACCCCGTGGCTTCAATTCCTGTTATGATAATACCCACATTAAACAAGGCAGCAAGAACAGAACTAAAAAAGAAAACTTTGGAAGGAGAAAAGCGATCTGAGATGGCGAACACCGCAAAGATTAATGTTCCGGAAATAAATCCAAATTGAACGGTGCTGGTAAGATGAGCTAAAAAGTCGTTTGAGAGATTGAGGTCTTGAACAATTTCGTTAATAATAGCATTGCCTGCAAACCATAAGGAAGTGCAAAAGAATTGGGCGATGACAATGGTTGGTAAGATTAGTCTCATGAGTAGCTTAGATGATACCTTATTAACCGAAGCTAAGCTATGGCTAATTTTTCAAGATGATGCATTTACTTACCTGACAACGCATGCAAAAGCTCTAGACCCACAGATGAACGAGGCTTAAAACCTGTCCATACTTTTTCGTTTGAGTTCTCATTGAGTTCAAGATACTTTCCAAAGTCTTTATGCTTTAAATGAATTCCTAAAAAAGCAGTCACAAAATGTTGGTTGATGTTGTTAATGCGTTCCATACTCCAGACCGGATCAGCATAGCGATAGTATTCATTTATAGACAACCCAGGCATTAATGACTCAGGTGGAGGCGGATTTGGCGCTACGTTATGCCGTGCATTCTGATAGGTAAGCAAGTACCGATCCGCATTCACAGCGCCCATGTAAATTGCCTTCGTTCCTTTTTCATAGCCAGAAATATCATCCTGACTTCCGGCCACAAAAAAGGTAGGTACTTTCAAACCTTGCAGACCTTCAGCGTCCCAAATACTGCGCTCCATGCCCCAGGGTGCAAACGCAACAACTGCTTTGATGCGTTGATCGTAAGAAGCTATAAATTCAGGATGCCCGGTTGTGCGCACTTCAATAGCTTTACTACCTCCAGACATAGTTGCAAATTGGGATGAAACATCTTTACTATATCCTGCTCCTGCTGCATTCAGCGCACCATATCCTCCCATAGAATATCCAATCAATGCCGTATTGCTTGCATCCACAATACTAGATAAGAAACTCTTGCTACCTGATTTACTCAATTCAGCAATCTTGTTTAAAATAAATAAATCGTCTTTCGCTCTGTTTAGCAGCGTACTTGGGAATCCCGCAGCATCCGTGAAGGTTGACTCCGTATGATCAATTGATACTACTACATAACCCTTGGATGCTAAATTTTCCGTGAGGTAAGTAAAGAGCAGCCGCGAACCTGTGTAACCATGCGACACAATGATTAACGGAAACGCTCCTGATGTTGTCTCTGGTGTAGCATCTCGCAATGCTCTTCCTAAAAAAGTAAAAGGAATAATGGGTCGCTTCGGGTCATTTAACTGTCCCATCACCTGGTCATACGTCACAAGTTCTTTTCCACTTCCGCCAAGCAGAGCGGGATACCAGACTTCCACTTTTAATGGCCGGTCATAAAGTGGGTCAACGCCATCCTTAGATTTAAGTACATCTACCTGGCCTTTGTTAAGGAACT
This sequence comes from Bacteroidia bacterium, assembly GCA_031414855.1. Classification (GTDB taxonomy): domain Bacteria; phylum Bacteroidota; class Bacteroidia; order Cytophagales; family Cyclobacteriaceae; genus ELB16-189. The sequence continues at coordinate 8,862 of JANOQK010000528.1, forward strand.
CAAGTGTGCGTACGCCAACTTTAAATTCACCTCTCGCAGACAGTTCAGGTGCATCGGGTAAGGCATCACCAAAAATAAAAGGTTCAACAGTTGTTTGGGCATTGGAAATGGTCAATGAACAAACAAGCAAAAAGGCGAGGCATACGTGGACAATTGACATAGATAAAATTTTCCTCATAAGAATAGAACTTTGAAATGTTGAATCATTTATCACAATATAACTAATAATGGGATCAAACATCATTTACTAAACTTATACTCTAACAGACAAATTTACGTGTTAGTTAGAATCCTCCGCAAGTTTCTTCAACACTTGCATGGCCTTATCAGCATGCTCCTTAGCCACAAAAATATGATCGTGATAATAACCGGCTATCACATTGGCACTGATATTCTCTTTTGCGAGAGCGCTTGAGAAAGCAGCAGTAAGTCCTACAGCATCTAATGCCGAATGGACATTCAACGTAATCCAAGAAGCAATAAATTGGTAAGGAATTTTCCTTTGATCGGCAAGCGCTTTTGAAATGATTACTGTGACACCTTCTTTCTCTTTGAAGAGACCCATGACATCTTTGTTATCAAATTGGGATGGATCGTTGGTGCTATAGAAAATATATTCACCAGGATTTAACTCCGATGAAAGGGCTTTTAGAAGTATGGATAAGTTCGTTTCACCTGACAACATGGTTTGTTTTTCTTGTAATGATTCAATGAAGGTAGTTAGCCATCCGCTCGTTTGCAATGCGTGCAACTACACTTTTAAAATAACCTGTCTTTCCCGCATGCTTAGCTGGGATATCGAATTGTCGTAGATCTTATATTAATCGTAATCCTTGATTTTCGTATCTTGAAAATTCGTTTCCGCGACCTATGGAGTTATACTATACGTTCTCATTACTAATTGTTCTGTCCGCCTTATTCGCCTACATCAACAGCCGATACCTCAAACTTCCCTCGGCCATAGGCATTATGCTGCTGGCTATCATTACCTCTATTGGTCTGGTGGCTCTTGGTAAAACATACCCAGCCTTTGCACACTACTTTTCCGGTCTTATTGCCAGTGTTGACTTCCCAGCTTTGCTCATGGGTGCCATGCTCAATTTTCTATTGTTTGCCGGGGCCATTCATGTAAGCATGCAGGATTTGCACAAACAACGGCTCCCGATACTTATGCTCTCAACACTGGGTGTCGTGCTGTCTACTTTCCTGGTGGGAGCGATGATGTTCGGTTTATTAATCCAGCTCCACATGGAAGTGCCATTTATTCAATGCCTGGTGTTTGGAGCTCTTATCTCGCCAACAGATCCGTTGGCCGTAATCGCCATTTTGAAAAGAGCCGGGATCAGCAAGCCTATCGAAATCAAAATTGCAGGCGAGTCCCTCTTTAATGATGGTGTGGCTGTCATGTTATTTGCTATTCTGTTGCAGTTGGCTCAAGGCAGTGAAGTTGACATTACCTTCCGAAATATAGCGGGGTTGTTTGTGCAAGAGGCAATAGGAGGATTAGTAGTTGGGTTGTTGTTGGGTTATATCGGTTCACAAGGAATTAAAAGAATTCACGACTATCAGGTAACCGTGTTGATTACCGTGGCTATTGTAATGGGCGGCTACCTCGTGACACGTTACCTTCATATTTCCGGGCCGCTCACGATGGTCGCAGCAGGGCTGGTGATTGGTAACTACGGAAAGAAGACAGCCATGTCGGCCACCGACAAAGACTATCTGGACAAATTCTGGGAAATGATTGATGAAATTCTCAATGCCATGTTGTTCCTCATCATTGGCCTTGAGCTGCTCTTGATTCCTAATATCGAGCAATACTGGATCATTGGCTTAGCAAGTATTCTGATTGTGTTGCTGAGTCGCTACTTGTCCATCTGGTTGCCGATGTGGGTGATTCCAGATATTGGCCGGTTCGATGCCAAGACCATGACAGTATTGGTTTGGGGCGGCTTGAGGGGCGGTGTTTCTGTAGCCTTGGCACTGACGATTGATCCTCAACTGAATCAGAATCTGTTTTTATCGGCCACCTATTATGTAGTTGTGTTTTCTATCGTGGTGCAAGGCCTCAGCATTGGCAAACTTATTTCGTTGATCAATCGAAGACGAAAGAGTTGAATTGACTAAGCGCTAAGAGTAGAGTTCCTTATTTTGTTCTTGGGTTCCGTGTTCTGCTTTTCATATTGAGAACGCTGAGCGGTAGAAACTAAATCAGCGACTGTTGCCGAATACAAGAGCAGTGCATCATTCTCAACTTTAATTTCTTTCCAAAAGCGAAGACCCACCCTTTCCAATAGTTTTATTGAGCTTGCATTTTCTTTCACAGTAATACCAAGAATACGGGTATGAATGGGTGAGTTCGCTACATCCTTTAATACGGCCATAGTAGCTTCGTAGGCATATCCTGTTTTCGCATATCGTGAGAAAAAGGCAAACCCTATATCATAATACTCCAGATAGTTCCTTTTGATAAAAGTAATAATGCCAATTGGAATCTGCTGGTTTTGCAGCCTGACCACCCAATAATTAGCTTTAGGATTATCCATAATCCTCTTGATATATAAGCTTGCATCTTCAAGTGTTCGGATATGACGGTCGCCAATAAATTTAATCCACTCCGGTGCGTTTACTAATTCAAAAAAAAACACGCTGTCCGTAAGCGTTAATTCATCGAGAAGCAGTCGATCTGTCCGGTAACTGCCTGAAAGTTTAGCTACTTTGTTCATCGTCTTTTAAGCATCCTATTTCGGAACAAAAATGTGATTATGATAGTAACCAGCAATCACCTTGGAACTGATGTTCTCCTTGGCTAACGCGTTTGAAAAAGCTGCAGTAAGGCCTGCAGCCTCTAAAGATGAATGAACATTCAATGTAATCCATGAAGCTATAAACTTGTAAGTAATTTTTTTTGATCGGCAAGTTCTCTTGAGATGATTAACGTAACACCTTCCTTCTCTTTATAAAGACCAATGATATCCTTGTATCAAATTGAGATGTATCATTGGTGCTGTATAAAATATATTCACCAGAATTTAATTCTGGAGATAGGGTTTTTAAAATCTTATATAAGTTGGTTTCTCCTAGCATAGTATATCTTCAACTTCTTATGAGAACAAGGGCTAAGCAAAGGTTAATCAAACTAATACTTTTCTACAACATGGATACAAAACCAAATATTTTTGTTAGATCTTCTTCTTTTTTAAAGTCGATTGACTCCTCCTTTAGGTAGTTTTCAATTTTCTTCTTATGGTCAGTAAATAACCGGGTGAAATTGTTTTCATTAGCCTTATAAATCCTTTCATTTTTATCAACAAAAAAATAGGTTGAATCTCTTTGATAGACTTTATTCTCATTTCGAACCATCCTTCCAAGACTTGGCGAATAAATTTGATTTTTCCCATCCCTTGAAATATTAATTGCTTTTTCGCCAGATCTATCAGTGAATTCTGTTTCAACTCTTGCTAATCTCCATTCCCTTTGAATAGCAAGTTTAACCGGCATTGCATTTAAAATGATTTCATAATAATGCTTGGAAAAGCCATTCAAGTAGGTAGTCTCTTTCATATGAACATAACGAGCAATCTGGTCATCCAGAAAAAGAGTATCCCCTTTCTTGTCTATAAACTGGGGAAGTCCAGAGAATAAATTAAAATTTAACTTAAAGGATTGAGATCTTTTTCCAGCTGGAGTGATTAAATATCCCTCTTTAAAATCTTGAAAACGATATCTATCATTTGGTTTAAAAACCTTTTGGGCATCCTGCAAAGGTCCGACTGACACCTCTCTTATTCGTTGAGAAAACAAAGGAACAGTCATGAAAATACTTGCAACAAGAATGAAAATCGCCTTCATAGTAGGTTATCGTTTACTATTTTAAAAAGTAACCGTGTTATTGAATTAAATATAATTGATGCAATGTATGGTTCATAATTTTTGCCGAAGTTAACTCTCGCTTCCATTTTGTGCAACAGTCTCTTTTCGTTGGTACTAATTTCTCATTCTACTCATCAGTAGTAAGGAGCTAGCCCTAATAAAAAAATATGCATGAAAAGGCTTGAATTGGAGCAAGAGTTAAAGTACGCAGGCTGCGAGCTTAATGACTAGCTCTGACAGTATCTTGGAAGCAGGAACCATTCGTAACCGGTGTAAAATTGTTTTTTTACCGCTCAACCAGTATGGATATATTCAGATTGATTCATATATTAATTTTGAAGAAACCGGTCAGTTTAAATTGACTAGTATCTATAAATCACAAACCATGAAAAGATTATTATACTTCTCTCTAGCATTCTTGTTGGCAGGAGCCTGTAAGCAAGCTTCTGATACTGATACAAAACGCGTAGTTCTCACCGGAATAGACTCTTCCAAAAAACCCGGAGATGATTTTTTTGCGTACGCCAACCATATTTGGTATGATACCGCCCAGATACCGGCCGGTCAAACTGGTGTGGGTTCTTATTCCTTTTTGAATTTTCCACAGCGCATAATCCTGAGGGGAATCCTGGACAGCCTTTCGGGAAGCAACAATCCGGCAGGAAGCATCGCACAAAAGGTGGGCGATTTTTATGCGGCAGGAATGGACACAACCGCCATTAACAAGCGCGGTTATGAACCGATCAAGCCAGTGCTCGCAAGCATCAATGCCGTGGCGGATATACCATCGTTGTTGAGGTTGGTCGCGGAAGAACAAAAAGTGGGTGATGCTTCCATTATAGGTTTTTATGTAGGCCCCGATGACAAACAAAGTACGGTTAGTATTGCTCAGTTTTATCAAACCGGAATTGGCTTGCCGGAAAGAGATTATTATTTCAAAACAGATTCTTCCACACTCAACATTCAAACCGCTTACAAAAAGTACTTGACTAAGCTATTTGAATTGACAGGCACTGATGCCACTGCCGCAGCGAAAAGCGCAACCGTTGCCTATGACATAGAAAAACAATTGGCCACTGCACACAAAACAAATATCGAGCTCAGAGATGTGAAAGCCAACTACAACAAACTGGCCGTAGCCTCTCTTTCAAAAAAATATCCTAACCTAAGCTGGGCAAATTTATTAAACGATTTAGGAGTAAAGGTTGATTCAATCAACGTGGCACAGCCCGCTTATTATGACAAACTGAATTCAATGTTGAAATCAGTTTCCATCAACGACTGGAAAATCTATTTAAAAGCCAATGCCCTTACCAACTATGCAAATTTCTTAAGTCAACCGTTTGCTGATGCGTCTTTTGAGTACACAAAAGTTCTGACCGGACAAGCGGTTAAAAAAGCGCGTGCCGAAGAAATGACGCAAGCTGTTGATCGCTCCCTCGGACATGCACTGGCACAGTTATATGTAAAAAAGTATTTTCCTGAAGACGCCAAGAAACGCATGCGTTTATTGGTAGACAACCTGAAGAAAGCATTTGAAACACGCATCACCAAGTTGGATTGGATGAGCGATTCCACCAAGGCAAAGGCAAAAGAAAAACTGTACGCGTTCACTGAGAAAATAGGTTACCCCGATAAATGGAGAGATTATTCAAATGTGGAAGTGAAAAGAGACACTTATTTTGAAAATCGTTTGTCGGCAAATAAAAATGATTACAACTACAGTCTGGCTAAAGTAGGCCAGCCTGTCGACAGAACAGAATGGTACACAACTCCACCCACGGTAACAGCGTATAACAATCCTCCGCTAAATGAAATTGTTTTCCCTGCCGGGATCTTACAATCTCCTTATTTCGATGTGTATGCCGATGACGCCCTCAACTATGGTGGTATAGGTATGGTGATTGGCCACGAAATCACCCACTCGTTTGACGATCAGGGAGCACAATATGATAAAGTTGGCAACGTGACAGACTGGTGGACAAAAGCCGACTATGAAAAATTCAAAGTGAGAACAGAGCAGGTGATTGATCAATACAATTCATTTACCGTGCTCGATTCGGTGCATATAAAAGGCGCCTTAACCGTGGGTGAAAACACCAGACATTGCAGGTGTTGCCATTGCCTATGATGCCTTTAAATTGACGGAGCAAGGAAAAGACACAACGAAACTGGATGGCTTTACACCCGATCAACGTTTCTTCATCTCGATAGCACGAATATGGCGAGTAAAAACAACTGATCAGTATTTGCGCATGTACGTAAACACCAATTCGCATTCACCACCCCAGTGGCGTGTGAATGGACCGCTGATGAACTTCACGCCTTTTTATAAAGCCTTTAATCTGCAACCGGGCGATAAAATGTATAAGCCGGAAAATGAAAGGATAGTGGTTTGGTAAACTTTTATTGAGTAAAATGAGAAAGCCACAGCTAGCAAGCGTTGCAAACGCGCGCAAGTTTGCGAGTTGCAAAACGCACGCTAGTTCAGGCATGACTTTAGGCTCAATTTGCTTACATTTACACTATGAGCAAGAAATTCCAATTCACAGCAGTAATTGAAAAGGAAGGAGAAGGGTATGTTTCATTATGCCCAGAGCTAGATATTGCAAGTCAGGGTGAGACTGTTGAAGAAGCTACTTCAAATCTGAAGGAGGCTGTTGAGCTTTTTTTTGAACATGCATCTACAAAAGAAATCAGCCAACGATTGCACGAAGAAGTTTTTGTAACCCGCCTTGAAGTGGCCATTGGGTAAGCTTAAAATTATATCAGGCAGATATCTCTGCAAAATTCTGGCAGAAAATGGTTTTGTGCAAGTCAGGCAAAAAGGCAGTCACATCATCATGCAGCTTAAGACAACAGACTCCACTATAACTGTTCCCGTGCCCGATCATAAAGAAATCAGAATTGGAACTTTGCAATCAATTATCAGACAGTCTGGGTTATCAAAATCGCTTTTTGAAAATTAGTGGCCGGTGTTCTAAACTTGCTAGCATGGTAAATATTAAATGGATCCTGGATCGATGTTTCTGTCCATACTATTTTTTTCCATTCCTTCAGCATGCTTTCGGCTATTTCAGAAGAATAGACCCGACCTTCTTTTATATCTTTTAATCCGAGATCAATGCCTTTTTTTCAGCCTCGGTAAGCGCATAAACGACTTCCATGTCCGACTCAAGATTCACCAGCTTATAAATCTCCTTCAATATCAATTCATCTTTAATGGAAGTCACTTTATTGATGATCTTCAGTTTAAGTTCTGTAGCTGACATGGTCTGATTATTTATGTATTAAAGATCGTGGTAGTTTCTGTCTGAAGCAAGCACCTTATTTCTTCAAACTCTCGTATAATCAGAGTACCAGAGGAGGGAGAATCTGCGGGGAAAGAATCAAACTAATCAGTTGGCTTCTTCTTCTACTTGTTTGCAAATTTCATCTTTTTGTAACCTCTGTGGACAATTTTTTCCATTTTTTGCCATCGAATCCAAACGCCTCATCAACCATCTGAGACATCATTCTATTTTGGATGACGGACAACTCATCACCTGGTTTTCCATCTGTATTCCCTTTGTTCGAGACCATGCATCCTTCAGCTTCGTTATTTTCGATCGTCAGCACTGGCAAGTTTGTGTCTGAAAAAACGATCGAGTATTCCCAATAACCTTCATCATCAACCGGGGCACCATGTATCTGTTTGATATACACATTCTCTGACTCACCGTTTCCATCGAAATCTCCTCGCGCACTGGATAAAATGACTGCTTTCTTTTGAAAGATAACCGAATCGTAACTCAGCACTTCGAACTCCATCGCATACACTCCGCTGTCCGTTTTTGTTAACACATCGGTCAACTCAATTTTATCAGGAATGGCACAAACTACGTTAACTGATTCAGCGATTTCATTCCAGTCTTTTCCATTAAATGTGTAAAGATTCAAACTGGCTGCGTTATCCATGTTACACACCACGATGGATAACTCGTCCCCAGATTTTCCATCGATATCGCCTTCGTTTAAAATCATATATCCATCAGCAATCATCGGACTGATCTCTATGGGAGTCAACTTCGGGTTGGAGAATTCTATAGAATAACTGAATGGTTCATCCGGATTAGAATTCAATACTCTCATCAAGACATTTTCAACCGTTCCGTCACCGTCAAAGTCTCCGGTCAGTCCAATATCTTCCTGGTCTTGCGGCACTGCTGCCGTGCTGTCGTACAGAGAAGATGAATCTTCATTCTGTTCTGTCTTAGTTGAACAGCTAAAGAATAAAATAACGCTTGATAGCAATACCGAGAGTCGAATAGATGAAGACATCATTGAATTAGTTTATAAGGGTTGGCCAATATAGATCGATGGTCGATGTTTCGGTCCATTCTATTTTTTTCGTCATTCCTTCAGCATGCTTTCGGCTACTTCAGAAGAATAAACCCAGCCTTCCTTTATATCATTTATTCCGAGGTCAATGGCTTTTTTCTCAGCCTCTGTAAGAGTATAAACGGCCTCCATGTCCGACTCAATATTCACCAGCTTATAAATATCCTCCAATATCAATTCGTCTTTGATGGAAGTCACTTTGTTGATGATCTTCAGTTTAAGTTCTGTAGCTGACATGGCTTTATTATTTATGTATTAAATATCGTGGTAGTTTCTGTCCGAAGCAAATACCTTTTTTTAACAACTACTCTACGAGCCGCGCAAAATCTTGTCCATCTTTCTGCCCTTCGCCAACTCATCTACCAACTTATCCAAATACCTAACCTGCTGCGTCAACGGATCTTCGATGTCCTCTATGCGATACCCACAAATTACTCCGGTGATGAGGGGCGCATTGGGGTTTAGTGAAGCTTGTTGGAAGAATGTTTCAAACGTTACCTTTTCTTTTATCAGCTCCTGTAGCTTCTTGTTATTGAAGCCTGTTAACCATGTTATGACCTGATGCAATTCATCCTTTGTTCTGCCTTTCCTCTCCACTTTGTTGAGATACAAAGGATAAACCGAGGCGAAGGTCATTTTTGCGAAACGCTCGTTGTGGGTTTTGGAAGTGTTCATACCGTGTATGTTAGCGTTAACCGAAGGTAGCGCGCGTTTATAACGCGCGCTACTTACACTTTTCACATAATCTGTCTTTTAACTATCTTAGCTTAATGTCTGAAAAATATAAGTTCAATGACCCCGAAGGCACTTACTTCATCACCATGTCCACAGTAGGATGGGTTGATGTCTTCACAAGACCAGAGCTAAAACATGTGATTATAGATTCCCTAAAGCATTGTCAAAAGGAAAAAGGGTTAGTCATCAATGCATGGTGCTTGATGCCAAGTCATTTACACATAATTGTTCGTACATCCAAAGTTCCATTGTCGGATATCATGCGGGATTTTAAAAAATTTACAGCAAAGGAGATTGTTAATGTGATCAATCGAATTCCTGAAAGCAGGAAGGAGTGGATGTTAGAAATGTTTTCTGATGTAGCGGATGGTTTGAAAAGAGTAAAAAACTATAAAGTATGGCATGACGGCAATCATCCGGAACTATTATTTTCGAATGAATTTCTACAGCAAAAGTTGGATTATGTTCATATGAATCCGGTTGTGGCTGAGTTCGTGGATGAACCAGAATACTATTGGTATAGCAGCGCAAGGGATTATCATACTAAACAAAAAGGTCTGTTGGAGGTTGAACTATTGAATTGAAGCTAGCACTATTAGCTGGTGAGCGTTGCAAACGCTTGCCACTGCTACTTTTCCGTTTGGAACAGACTTCAATTTCATTAAAGTGACGTAGTGCAGGGTCCTACGGGTTAAGAAGAATAGCACGCGTTGCAAACGCGCGCTAGCTAGG
>JANOQK010000529.1:0-2770 GCA_031414855.1 Bacteroidia bacterium
GCAATCCTAACTGAAAGTCTTTATTGGTTCTCATTATGAACTAACTTACCACAAAACAAATAAATAAGAACTTCCAAAAACGGAGCAAATCTTACTTATGTGCTATTTCTTGGAAATTGTTTGGAAAGAATCCAGGAGTCTGGACAGCTGAATTACTTTCAGGGATACAGAGCAAGAATTTAATTAAAAAAGCAAAGCCCGATCTTATTTTAACCCGGCTTTCCGATTTATTCAAATTATAGAATTTCTATTTCCCGAAACTAAAAGTATGCTGGCCTTTAACTGAACTTGCTCTTCCTGACCCTAGCGTAGTTTTAGACCAGGTCAAAACCAGCGAAAGTTTGTCTGACTTAACCTCAGATATCGTTACTTTAATTCCGTCTCCACGATCTATGGCGGTTGCTGTGTCATCCGTAAACTTCCAGGTGGAATTAGCTGGCCAAACCAAACCACCATTCGATGATGTGATTGAAGTACTCGTGAAATTCAGTGTTAGCCCCTTGTACACATTGGTTTGATCAACGCCATCAACCATCACAGTGCTTAATTTCCAGGTACCTCCGCTCAGGATTTTTGTTACTTCCTCAGATTTTGTTACAGTGGGCTCTGGATCTCCCCCACCTCCACAACCTGATATCACGCAGATACAACTAACAAACGAGAAGAGCAGTATTAAAATTCTATTCGGTTGAGTTTTCATAGTCATAATGATTACTATTTTTTAAAGAATTTCAAATGATGATTTGATTTGTCTGTCCGTATGACAACAAGATAATTGCCTTGCGCGTAAGATGTGATTCCCAGTTCAATTTCATTTTTTTCCGTTGTGATCTTTTCCACTGGCTTACCATCCATTTGGTAAATGGCAACTGAACTTGCACCCGATGATTTCGGCCAACTGAGATAAAGATTACTTTCTGCGGGATTTGGATAAAGCTTTGCCTCTGCCTTCGCAAACAAAATGTCACCTGTTATAATCACCGCCAGTGCAGAAGACATTGCACCCTGGCAAGTTTCAATAATTGCTTGCACCGTGTAAGACCCTGCTGTAGCAGCCCTGAATGTTGTATTTGTTGCATTCGCAATGGCTGTGCCATTCAAGAACCATTGGTTTCCTGTTGCACTGCTCGATGTCAGCAAGGGAGATTCGGTATTCGAATCGCTCATCGTAATGGTAGGTTTCGCAGGATTAATGCAGAACGTTTTAACAACTTCAGGCGCAGCATTAAAAGTTGAGTTTCCACCTTGATTTGCTTTAATCGAAGTCAATCCGGCATTCACTACCGTAACCTGATTTCCACTGATTGTAATTTTATCAGATGAAGTAGAAAATGTAACGGGAAGATTGGAAGAAGCGGTGGCTGAAATGGTAAATGCGGGATCGCCAATTGTTTTAGCTGTTAGATCTACAAACGTTATTGTCTGATCTTGTTTTCCATTGACTATTTGTACCCGATCAACTGATGATGCAGCATTGTAATTGATATTGCCCGACTGGGAAGCTGTAATCGTAGTTGAACCAGCACCCATAATAGTTACAGTATTTCCTGAAATAGTTGCCACACTTGTATTGCTACTGGTATAAGAAGATATGGTAAGTCCAGAATTGGCTGTTGCCGAAAGAGTGAAAGGCGCATCACTAATACTTTTATCCGGCAGCGCGGCAAAGGTTATGGTTTGATTGGCTTTGCTTACAGCGAGTGTTTGATCAACACTTGATGCAGGATTAAATGATCCGTTGCCTGCCTGTGAAGCGGTGATGATCGTTGAGCCTGCTCCAACAATTGTAACGGTGTTCCCTGATAGAGTAGCTACTGCCGCATTCGAACTGGCGTATGAAACGCTCAATCCCGAACTTGCTGTTGCTGTCAATGCAAAGGCCGCATCACCAAATGTTTTTGAAGGTAGTGCAGCGAACGTGATGGTTTGTCCTTGCATGGTGCTAACGGCCAGGTTTTGATCAACAGGCACAGCAGCATTATAATTTATATTACCTGTCTGCGATGCAGTGAGAGTAGTTGAACCAACTCCTACTATCGTTACAGTGCTTCCTGATACGGTTGCTACTGAAGTGTTACTGCTGACATAGGATATAGCAAGACCCGAACTGGAGGTGGCCGTAAGTTCAAAAGAAGCATCACCAAGTGTTTTGCCAGGCAGGGAATTGAAGGTAATGGTTTGACTTGCCTTATTAACCGTTAGAATTTGATTAACATCTGAGGCCGGATTATAGGATGCATTACCGCCTTGCGAAGCTTTAATCGTGGTTGTACCTGCTCCCACGATCGTTACAACGTCACCGGAAATAGTGGCTACTGATGTATTACTACTTGAATATGAAACAGCAAGGCCTGAACTGGCTGAAGCTGAAAGTGAAAAGGCAGCATCACCAAATGTTTTCGAAGGTAGAGCATTGAACGTGATGGTTTGTCCTTGTAGGGTGCTAACGACCAGGTTTTGATCGACAGGCACAGCAGCATTATAATTTATATTACCTGTCTGCGATGCCGTGAGAGTAGTTGAACCAACTCCTACTATCGTGACAGTGCTTCCTGATACGGTTGCCACCGAAGTATTACTGCTGGCATAAGATACAGTAAGACCCGAACTAGCGGTGGCCGTAAGTTCAAAAGCAGCATCACCAACTGCTTTGCCTGGCAAGGCATTGAAGGTAATCGTTTGACTTGCCTTGTTAATAGTGAGCGTTTGATCAACATTAGCTGCTGGATTATAGGCTGCATTCCCAGCCTGAGAAGCTGTGATGGTGGTT
>JANOQK010000530.1:0-4691 GCA_031414855.1 Bacteroidia bacterium
GTGCTGACATGATTGTGATTGGAAACGCCCTGGAAAAAGATCCGGAAATACTGATTGAAATTTCTGACAAAGTCTATGACTGGAATCAGAGTGTTGAAGCAAGAAAATAGCCCATCTTTGTTTCACTTTCTAATGCATGAACATTCTCAATAATCTCTTTTACTACGGATTAATCATTCCTATTTCACGATTGCCTTTCCCTCTTTTATACGGGCTGTCTGACTTCATGTATTATGTTATTTACTATGGGGTAGGATACAGGAAAAAAATAGTGGTAAAGAACATAAAGAATTCTTTTCCTGAAAAGACAAATGATGAGCATACTGAGATAGCTAAAAAATTCTATCGTCATTTTTGTGATCTTACGCTTGAGAGCTTGAAAGTATTTACCATTTCTGAAAAAGATGTACATAACAGGATGATTTTAAAAAATCCGCAAGCGATTGACAAATATTTTGAGCAGGGGAAAAGTGTTATCATAGCGGGTGGTCATTACAACAATTGGGAATTGTTTGCTGTCGCCATTGCCTCAATGATTAAGCATAAAGCTATTGCCATCTACAAGCCGCTTTCCAGTGCATATTTTGATGCAAAGATGCGGCAAACCCGTAGTAAGTATGGTCTGCAAATGATTTCTACAAAAATCGTAAAGGAGATTTTTGAAACTGAGAAGAATAATTTGACGGCCACTGTTTTCGGAATCGATCAGTCTCCTCCATACACGGCCAAATGTCACTGGATGACTTTTTTAAATCAGGAGACAGGTGTGCTTTTTGGAGCCGAGAAGTATGCGAAAGAATATGACTATCCGGTTGTCTTTTGCCGAATCAATAAGGAAAAACGTGGATATTATAGTTTTGAGTTTGAAGATGTGAGTGATCAACCAAATCAAACTAATCAAGGAGAGATAATGGAAAAGGTTACCAGGATTCTGGAGTCAGATATTTTAAACAAACCTGAATTTTGGCTGTGGAGCCACAAGAGGTGGAAGCACAAACGACCTTCTTAACAGGTAATCAGTAATCAAGTGATCGGTGATCAGTAGTTGATTAGGACTACCGATAACCAGATTATCGATTACTTGAGCAGTTCCCTAGAAATAACCATGCGCTGAATTTCAGAAGTGCCCTCATAGATCTGAGTGATCTTAGCATCGCGCATCATGCGCTCGACATGAAACTCTTTTACATAGCCATAACCTCCATGAATCTGAACAGCTTCTGTTGTTACTTCTTGGGCAATTCCTGATGCAAATAACTTTGCCATCGCGGCAGCCTTTACAAAATCTTTTTTCTGGTCTTTGAGATAGGCAGCCTTTAAAATAAGTAATCGGGCAGCATCAATTTTTGTGGCCATGTCGGCAAGCTTGAATTGAATAGCCTGATGCTCAGAAAGACTTTTCCCAAATGCTTTTCTCTCTTTGGAATATTTCAGAGCCAGTTCGTACGAGCCAGATGCAATGCCAAGTGCTTGTGATGCTATTCCAATTCTTCCTCCATTTAGTGTTGTCATCGCGAACGTAAAGCCAAAGCCATCTTCACCAATGCGGTTTATTTTTGGGACTTTGACATTTGTGAACATCAATGAGTGTGTATCAGATCCGCGAATTCCCATCTTATCTTCTTTCTTACCCACCACAAAACCTTCCTGCCCGCGCTCAATGATCACAGCATTAATTCCCTTATGTCTCTTCTCCGGGTGTGTTTGAGTGATGACCATATAAACACTAGCCGTGCTGCCATTGGTGATCCAATTTTTGATGCCATTTACTAAATAATGATCTCCTTTATCTTCTGCTGTGGTGCGTTGACTAGTTGCATCTGAACCCGCTTCGGGTTCACTTAAACAAAATGCGCCAATGATTTCTCCTGTCGTTAGTCTCTTAAGATATTTTTCTTTTTGCTCGTCAGATCCAAATCGCTCTAGCCCCCAACACACCAAAGAATTATTTACAGACATCATTACGGCAGCAGACGCATCAACTTTCGAAATTTCTTCCATGGCTAATACATAGGAGATCGTATCCATACCACCGCCATTGTACTTCGGGTCTGTCATCATACCCATGAATCCAAGATCACCCATTTTTTTGATCAGCTCTTGCGGGAATTTCTGATGGGTATCACGATCGATTGCACCGGGTAGGAGTTCGGTAGTTGCGAAATCACGAGCGGCTTGTTGCACTGCCAATTGCTCTTCGGTAAGTTGGAAATTCATATGAACATTCTAAGTGGGCTCAAGTAACAAAAAAAGCCTGAGGAATTCCTCAGGCTTGCAAAGTTAGATCGTTTGATTCTAATGATGAATTGTAATTGGTTGTTTTTTAATCACGGTCACCCCCAAGATAAATCATAACGTAATAAACCAGGGTAGTAACAACTCCAATCGCGGCAACTACATAAGTCATGGCTGCCCACTTCAATGCGTCTTGTGCCATGTCATACTCGCTTGGCGTAACAATATTTCTTGTTTTTACCCAAGCCAAGGCCCTGCGGCTAGCGTCAAATTCAACGGGTAAAGTGATTAAAGCAAAAAGCGCAAACACGGCATAACATACAATAATAATCAGCAAAGCTGTTTTCCAGGGAAGTATGCTTGATGCGAAGAAGGCACCGAACATCATCGCCATCATCATAAAGTTCAACACTTTGGCACTCACATTTTGAATAGGAACCATGGCCGACCGTAATTGAAGCATGGCGTAGGCATTTGCATGTTGAACGGCATGGCCACATTCATGTGAAGCCACAGCAGTTGCCGCTGCATTTCTGCCGTGATAAACGCCCTCGCTTAAATTCACTGTTTTATCTACTGGATTGTAGTGGTCTGTTAGTTGACCCTCAACTGAAATTACCTTTACATCTTTGATGCCGTTGTCAGCAAGCATCAATCTTGCAATCTCAGCACCAGTCAGATCTTTTGTTAAATGGGTTTGAGAATACTCTTTGAATTTACTTTTCAATTTTGAGCTAACCATCCAACCGATTAGCATAAAGAACCCCCCGATAATCAATGCTCCGAATCCCATAGTCTTTTTTGTTTATGTGTTTTTTATTTTTTCTACAATCTTTGAAGTTGAATAACCAGGTACAAAGTCAATGGTTTTAACAACTCCGCCACCACTTTTAACAACATCTGCGCCAACGATGTTTTCTGCCAAATAGTCACTGCCTTTTACCAAGATATTGGGCAGGATTTCAGTTATCAAATTTAAAGGCGTGTCTTCATTAAAAAAAACTATCAGGTCAACGAATTGCATAGCTGCCAATACCCGTGCACGGCTGTTTTGGTCTTGAATCGGCCTTTGCGGGCCTTTAAACCGGCTTACTGAGTCGTCAGAATTGAGACCTAAAACCAGCTTATCGCCCAATGAACGAGCCTTTTCTAAATAGTCGACATGACCCAGGTGAAGAAGGTCAAAACATCCATTGGTAAAGACAATCTTTTGGTTCTGCGATTTCCATTTGCCAACAAGAGCTTTGGCTGAAGGCAGATCTTTTATTTTATCTCCGGTTTTCTCCATCGTATGATAAAGTAACTGATGATTAAAGATACAACCCCCGCTACGATCATGAGCAAGGTTTGCCATGCATGGAACACAAATACAAACGCAATGGCATCTGGTTTTGGTAAATTGTATAGCATCACCAAGCCAAGCGGAACGATGGTATGGTATGAACCGGCTCCACCCGGAAGGGGTACAGTCATAGCAATTGTGCCTAGCGCAAACAGAGTAAGCACTGCACTAAACCCTAATGTGCTTGTTTCTGGAAATGCTTTGATAACCGCATAACTCATTAAAAAATACAACGCCCAAATTGCAAGCGAATAGAAAATGAATAAGGATTTGTTTTTTAATTGAAACACGGCCATCAGTCCTTCTTTAAATCCTCCAAGGATTTTTTTTAACTTTTCATTATTACGAAATCGAAAGAATAAGAAGAACATCCCGGCAATGAATACCAGCCCTCCAATTATTATCCAGGGAGAAATCGTAAAACCATCCGCGGAAACGCCAAGGGAAGAAAGAAACGTAGTGAGTTTATCCCACTCTACAATAAATGAAGTTCCGATCAACAGGAGCAAAAAGATAATGTCAACAACACGTTCGGCTACTACGGTTCCAAAAGAAATTTCGGGTGGAGTATTTTCAAGTTTGTATAAGTTGTAACAGCGAGAAACTTCTCCACCTCGTGGAATGGCTAAATTAACAAGGTAGCCGATCAGTATCGACAGAAAACTGCTTCCAAGACCAACAATAGATCCGACAGGCACGAGCAACATCTGCCATCTTATTGCGCGGATTAAATGACTGGCCATGGCGATTACTGCCATCAGTATCAGGTAGCCTTTATCCGACCGCTCCCAGGTTTGCCACAGGAAATCTGCTTTGTTCCCCTCCCCAACATTTAAGCCCCTCAAAGATACCCAAATCAAGGCTGAGGTGATCAGAATGATGATTACATACTGGAGTAATGATTTTAATCGAGCTTTCAAACAGTTAAAAGTTAATAGTGATCAGTTAAATTTCAAATATAAATTTGGTACCACTCCTATTAACGTTTTACCATTAACGCTAGACCAATTTATTGTCTGGATCAGGAAACACCAAAGTAGGCTTAAATTTCTTAGCTTCCTCAAGCTCCATGGAAGCATAAGAGATAATTATAACAACATCACCCACTTGAGCT
>JANOQK010000531.1:0-4182 GCA_031414855.1 Bacteroidia bacterium
AACTAAAATCATGAAACAGAATATCATAGTTACTTTATTCCTAGGAATATTACTTTTCTCATCCTGCGAACATCCCATGACCCTGGAAACAGATGTACATGAAGATGGCACGCTGGATAAAACGATCACCTTTGAAAAAGGAGATTCGTCCATCATTACAAACAATATTTTTGGAATTGATTCAGCAAAAGGATGGTCGCCTGAGATTGAGGAGCTTTCTGTCGAAAGAAAAGAGAATGATGAGGATAAAATCCAATACAAAACAGTTTTCAAAAAACATTTTCAATCTGTTGATCAACTGAATAGTGAACTAAATTCTACATCTGATACACTCTTCAAAGTTAAATCAACATTTGACAAAAAGTTCAGGTGGTTTTACACCTACATCCGCTACACAGAAACATTTTTGCCTATTAACCGCTTTAAAATGTTGTCGCCAGAAGATTACTTAAATGAGGAAGACAATCAATTCATCGACCGGCTCCCAGGTGAAGGCAAAGCAATTTCCAAAGCCGACAGCCTGTACCTACAGATGCTGAATGTAAAAATCGGAGACTACTACACCAACATGGCCATCTTCAACGAAGAGTTTGAAATCCTAACTGAATTAGTGAAACGAGGTAACCTTGAAGCTAAGTGGATGGACACGCTCATCCTTAAAAAGGAATACATCTACAATCACATCGACAAAATGAAAGGCGAACCTGATTTTGCGATGCAGATGGCAGATAGCTTGCACCTTCCACTTCACCGCAAGCAAGCAATCAAAGATGCAGCTGTTCTTGCAAAAGATTTGAATAGCCGTATTAGTTTCATGGGCTTTGCCAACGATGGAAAATACACAAACATCATCAACATGCCCTGGACTCTTGTCAATTCAAATGCTGATTCTGTTGCTGGCAATAAACTTTTCTGGAGGCCGCTGGTAACTAAGTTTTTGTTCAAGGAATATCACATGTATGCTGAATCGCGGAAATTAAATATATGGGTGCTCGTGAGCTCGGGGGTAATTATTTTATTAACAGCATTCGCGTGGTTTACAAAAAGCCGGAAGAAGTTGACCCGGTAATTATTCGGCCTGATTATAATTTCTCGATATGCTTTATCGTCAATTTGTTTAATGAAACGATTTTCAACAAATAAAGTCCAGCTGAAATATCTTTGATAGCGATCTTATTGGTACCTGCCTCAACTTTTCCGGATTGCACAAAGCTTCCATGGGAATCAATCAAAAGATAATTCCCCCCCTGTGAATTCACAAAATTAATTTCATCTGTTGTTGGGTTCGGAAAAATGTTAAGATCATCTGTTTCGTCCGCAATGCCAGTTATACCATTGTAAACAATATTTGATTCTGAGACGCAGGTTACACTGTTATTCATCTTCAATTGATAATAAAATGGACCTAGCGGAACATCTGTATCCGTGTAAGAAGAATTCATAGTCGTCAGGCTTTCAATCTTTTCGAGCACCCCTTCGCCATCACCTCTGTAAACTTCTATTTTTGCGCTTTCCGTTCGTTTTTCCCAATTCAAATTCCATCGACTCAGAGAACTTTGACTTAACTGTAAGTGAAGTGATTGGAGCGCATTACTGTAAGCCGTCTCTTTCCCGCACACATCTACCATACTCAGTTTGTATCGGTAAGACCTATTTTGTGACTCCGCATCTTTATCTAAATAGTTTTTCGTGTTTTTTTCAAGCTTAGCAAGAAGTTCAAATGAATCTGTCTTGTTGGACTCTCTGTATAAGTTAAATCCTTTTAATCTGACATTCTCATACTCCCATGATACATTATTTCCGCCAGTAGCAGCATCAAATACAATCGAACAAACAGTCGGTGCCTCCAACTCTGCGGGAATGTCTACTAAGATTTTCTTATTCAAAACGGTAGAACAACCGTTTCTTTCTCCGGTAAGGATCACTTTTTTTTCTCCTGAAGTATTCCACGATACGAGTAAAGACTTATTAAGATTATTTTGAATAATACTCGCTCCATCAACGTCCCAACTCAAAGTCAGACCTGCGACTAATGTACCATCGAAATCTAATGTATAATTTCCCGGAGGGCAATCCATTGCAAGATATTTAATCCCCAGGACAGGTTTGGGGTTAACCGTTATTGATATCGCATTTGTAAATACATTTAATTGGTCAGAGACTACCCTATAAAAAAAAGTTCTTGGTGCAGAAATCGTATCCGGCAACTGCCAAACAAATTTAGAGGGCTCACTCGCGCCTATTGAACTGATAACCATGGCGTCTGCAAAGTTGGTTTCGCTCATCGATACGGTCAGGCTAAAGTGTGAACCGGCATTAAAGACGAAATTTTTCGCAAAGCCAATCTCAATTGACGATCCTTCGCAATCAGCGCTTCGGTTGGAATCGTTCAACACGAAGAAACGGGTCGCAACCGATGAAAAATCGCTTTCATGTCCTTCCAGCAAATCGTCAGTACCATCTGCCGAGATATCATAAGATGTTATGACAAATTCGGACGCGATTGCTTCCAGAACCATAAATGAATTTGAGTTTCCCGCATCAGTTAAAAGTGTGTAATTCAAATTGCCTGACTTTTTGTAGATTTTATAACCAAGTACATTCGGGTTATTAACTTTTTTCCATTGAATAAGTGTGCCACCTGATTGTAGTCCTTTATATAGTTCTGTCGGAACTGGCAGTGGATTCGTTATGATCGCTGAGCTCAAAAATCCTGAGTAATCAACTACACCGTAATTTATGTTGTCATAAAGGTCTAATATCTTATCCTTAATGATTTGTTCATTCGTAGTTCCCCAATAGTTGCCTTGTGCGTTTATATTTTTGTTTGAAGTATTTTTTACATTAAAGGAAGAACCATTGAGGAAATTACAGGAGCTAATTCCGATGGTTCCAAAGTTGCTTACCTCTAGACCAACATCGTATGTTGTTAAATTGACCTTGTCTAGTGTGACAGTTGCGTTATTATTGCCTGATATCTTTATCAAACTGAGTCCAGCATACCCCTTGAGTGTTGATCCTATAATCTCACCGCCATTTATGTTAACTAAAAAAGGCCTTGCGACAGAGGTCGCTGTTATTTTTGAATCCTTAATTGAGACAAAGTTTGAACTCGGAAGATCAATAAAGGTATTGGTTAGGTTTACTCTTAAGAGTTTAAGGCTGCTGTAGTTATTAAACTCCGTAAAACTACTACTCGTTATTTCAGTGTCTGAAATATCAAAATTTGATCCGCAGCAGCCAAGTCGAAAGTCACCCGCAGTTATTGACGAATTTGTAATCAGAATGCCATAATTGTATGAGTCTGAGGTAATGACACAATTGGATATGTCTGCATTTTCCAACTCAATCACTTCACTTCTGGGGTAAAATCCATAAATCTGGGAATTGGAAAATGTACTGTTCTCGATCCTAAGTTTAGCAGTTGACTGATAGCCTTTCGTTCTGGCATAAGAAGTATTACTAAAGATCGAATTCTTAATAATCAGTGTGCTGGAGTTTTTAGGACTATCCTGACTAAATTCTGATTCATCTGCTAGTTGTACTCCCGCTTGATTAAATTGAATATAAGACAAAGTACTCGCTGCTAAATCCGCGCTCTTAAAAAGCAACCTGGTGTTTTGAAAGGTTACCAGCTGTCCCTCCACACCTTGAATGTCGATCGATCCCTTAACCAGAAGATCAAAATTACCATTAACCGTTACTCCAGGCTTAATTACCAACGAAACTCCAGATGGAATACCTAGTGTGCCGGTCAGTGTATAAGGTGATCCCGACAAATTCCATTCAGCGCTCTGAGTAAGGGTGCCCCCAACATTTGTTTGAGCGAATGATGTACTGACGCAAGACAAGGCAAGTGCCAGCAATGTGAATATCCTCATAATCTTGAAAATAATTTTAGCCAAATCTACAAGAATTCAATCGAAAGAAATCGCTATCTAATATCTACAGTTAGAAATTCTTTCGAACTATTCATTGTAATGACCAGCGCCCATTGTCGGATGGTGATGGCAATGGCTATTTAATTTATCCTAAAAATTGATCTGGAGTGGTCGTGTTTGCCCTCAGTCGTTTCTCAATCCTTAAGCAACTCGTTTGATTCACCGAGAGGTAACGATTTACATAAAGGAGATAATCCTTTGTTGAAGTAGCAATACCCCTTAAAAAAAATATCTATCACTT
>JANOQK010000532.1:0-5034 GCA_031414855.1 Bacteroidia bacterium
TGGGGATTGCAACCTCCAGCATCCGACTTTTCTTCATTTATATCTCTTTTCTTACCTTCGGATCTCCTGTTATTATCTACCTGGCCCTTGCTTTTGTTATGAATATGCGCAGGCACTTGCGCAGGCGCAGCACCATTTGGGATTATTGATTTGATAACTTTTAGATCTTCAGTTCGCTGAAAGTTCGCTTGCCCTTGAGGTAGAAGTCAAAAAGAATCAACCCCTTGTAAGTATTCTGCACTTCAAAATTTGGGATTTTATCTCTTAGCTCGCTTCTTTTTTTTATCTCTTTTGCCAGTGAAGTAAGGAAACTGAAGTGTGCCTTAAGAACGGCAATTCCACTTGAAGGAGATCCTTCGATTAAGAATTTGAGGGCAGCAATCCAATCCAAAACCACCCGAGTTGGTACCTTCCAAATCAGTTGATCTAATCTGCTATGCTTGAAGAGAAGGCTTAGTCCGTTTCGGAAGTTCAAATACGTTTTTCGCGGATTTGATGCTGAAAGTGTTCCACCTCCTAAGTGGTAGACAGTACTAGCCCCCTGATAAAATACCGAATAGCCAGCACGGTTTAATTTCCAACAAAGATCAATCTCCTCCATGTGGGCGAAAAAATCTTCATCTAATCCACCCATTTTTTTGAAAAGATCAGCCCTTACAAAAAGGCAAGCGCCTGTGGCCCAGAATATGCGCGAGCTATCGTCATATTGGTGATTGTCTTTCTCAATTGAATTGAAAATCCTGCCTTGGCAAAAAGGATAGCCAAGGGAGTCGATAAATCCACCGCCAGCGCCAGCATATTCAAAATATTGTTTGTCCGAATAGGAGAGAATTTTCGGTTGAACAGCTGCTATCATTGCATCTTTTTCCAACAAGGAGATAGCGGGGTCGATCCAGTTGGCCGTAACTTCAACATCAGAGTTAAGCAGGACATAGTACTTCGCATCAACTCTTGAAAGCGCAAAATTATAACCTCCGCAAAATCCAAGATTGCTGGGTATCTGAATTATTTCAACTTGAGGAAATTCTTCTTTTAATACCTCGATCGATCTGTCGGATGAATTATTATCGGCTACGATAATTTTTGCATGACCGCTAAATTTCAGAACAGAAGGAAGGAACTTGTTGAGTAGCTCCTCGCCATTGTAGTTGAGAATGACAACGGCTACTTGCGT
The DNA here is from genome assembly GCA_031414855.1 of Bacteroidia bacterium. Lineage (GTDB taxonomy): Bacteria > Bacteroidota > Bacteroidia > Cytophagales > Cyclobacteriaceae > ELB16-189. The sequence goes on from JANOQK010000532.1 coordinate 1,175, forward strand.
CATCCCATCATGGAACTAAGATCCATCCCTGGTATGTTGGGCAATATTCCTTCGGTACTTTTTCGTATTTCTTCTTTAGCCAGAATTTCTACTTCGTCTGAGGCCTTATTGACCGCGGCAACAACTAAGTCCTGAATCAATATTTTATCTTCTGATTTCAAAATAGCAGGATCAATATCAAGATTGATTAATAATTTCTTTCCATTAACAGTTGCTTTTACCATACCTCCGCCCGATTCTGCAGAAGCGTGAATCAACGCCACTTTATCTTGTGCTTCTTTCATGCGAGCCTGCACTTCTTTCACTTTGCCCATCATTTTCATCATGTCGAACATAGACGATTCTCTTAATTTGATTTTAACGATTCGTAATGAGATTCAAAGTTAACCATTTATAAAGGAAGTTATATTCAGGATTCTAGATCCAAAATTGTTTGGTGAAGATTTTGAAAGATTTGAATTATTTCTCCAGTAACATAATGGTACCGGATCTGTTGAAATTTTGCCCGGCAAGGTTACTGATGTCAGCCTTCCAGATATATGCTCCTTCGGGCAGCAGTAGTCCATTTCTTCGGCCGTCCCAGGGTTCATTTTTTTCGGTCGCAAAAATTAAAGCCCCCCACCTGTCAAAAATGTTCAAGCTTATTTTAACAATAAATTCCCCTGTTATGGTGAATGTGTCATTCAACTTGTCGCCATTGGGTGTGAAGGCAGTTGGAGCGATTAGGTGTGTTTCTTTAACAAAAGATAAAGTGTTAGAGGTGGATGTTGTAAGCCCAGCCTCTGTTGAGGTGGCTGCTATTCTGTAGGCAACGAATTGATTTTTTGGATCAGGTTGATCATCCACAAAAAGAGTATCAGTGCCGACATCAAATTTCTGGATCAATATATTTCCCAAGCCATATTTTTCTACGATGTAACTTTTTATCCCCTGATTCCACCCGGTATAACGACTCCATCGCAATGAAATAATATTTGTTTTAGCATCGAGTGCACCATAAAGTCTGAGTGGACAAACCAAGGCACCGGTTGCACTACGGTTTCCACAGTTATCGGTATAATTGATGGCGTAGCAGAAGTTAAAACTAGTTTGATAGGCGGGATCATTGAATTGTTTGGTTGAGGTGGTTTCGACTGGCACACCAGAACCTGAAAGTATAGATCTGGAAACATTAAAACCGGGAGTTAAAATTAGTGGATCAAGCAACCATGTTAGGTTTACTCCCGGATCAACGACTATCGAACTTACGTTATCAATAGCGGGGGGTGTATTGGTGTTGAAGGCTGTTCCGCATTTTGGAAGTGATATACTTTTGGATCCATTGGAGTAATTGCTGGTGAGTGTGTAACAGTAGTTCGTTTTGCAGATAGCATCCAAATCATCTATGGCTAAAGGTGTTGCCCCCGGCCTTGTAAGCGTTACATCTACGATATTGTTTTTCTTGCGAACATAGGTCATGCTTGTTATACCAGATGTGGATGTTGTCCAATTCAGCGTGTTTACTGCGCTCTTAATGTTTAAATCAAAATTCTGACTACAAATTGTATTAGAATAGGAAGCATTTGAGTTGATGCAAGGATCATAAGAGCTCAATCTAAAGCAATAGAAGTTATCATCTACTTTCAGGTTGGGTACAGCGAGGGTATTTACTCCAAACACAGTTTGATAGAGTTGAAATGTGCTGCCGGAGTTAACACCGATCTCGCTTCTGTATTGGATGTTGGGTTGAGTTGAGAAATCCAGCTTGATATTAGAGTCATCAACAGCAGTGAGGGTATTGATGGTAGTGGTTGGCAATACGTTGATAGCAGTGAAAGTTTGTATTGTAGAAAGGCAGTTGTCAGCTGAGTTTAAGTCACGACCGCGAACGGTAATTGTTTTAGTACCAGCAGAAGTGTAGGTGTGCGGGCCAGCTAAAATGGAATTACTAAAAGGTAAGATATATTCGGGGGTACCATCATTTGTGAAGTCAATCACATATTGATCATAGTTATTGTCATTCACCTTTACTTGAGCTTTGCTATTGGCACAGCTGTAAATATCAAAATTTGGCTGAATATTTTGATCTACTGTAATAGTGATGTCATCTGCTCCTATGCTTTGGTACAGGACTCTCAATATATAAGTACCAGGTGTTGTGAATGTATAGGAGAATTTGTTTTGCCCACAATCCTTGGGGATCAGGATTTTGTCTACGCAGTTTATGCCAACTTTGAAGTTGAAATCCATATCGCATGGCTTTCCTAATGTACAGTCTCCAGAGGTAATCAGATTAGTGTCGATGATGGTAACAGTAAAGGGAGCACAGCCTTTTTTCTGGTCTACCTGAAAACGGCCTAGCCTGCTCTTATATGGAGACTGGGCCAGCGCAGCCTGGCAAACGGATGCAACAAGAAGTATCAGAATGACTTTCCTCACGCCTCTAAGATAGTTTCTTTCAAAAACTTTTCAGCTTTTACCATATCGTCATGTAATAAACGGTCTGTCTCTATAAACGGAACAGACTGCCGGAAAGTATTTATAAATTTTTCAAGAACAAGTGATGTTTTCAAAGGTCTGCGAAAATCGAGCGCCTGAGCGGCTGTGATTAATTCCACCGCTAAGATAGAATAAACGTTATTTACAACGCGATAGGCTTTTGTAGCTGCATTAGCACCCATACTCACGTGATCTTCTTGTCCATTGGAGGATACGATGGAATCCACTGATGCTGGTGTGCAAAGTTGTTTATTCTGACTCACGATGGAGGCTGCCGTATATTGAGGGATCATTAAACCGGAATTGATACCTGGATTAGCAACAAGGTAATTCGGTAAATCCCTCGATCCTGAAATCAATTGATAAGTCCTTCTTTCGGATATGCTTCCTAACTCAGCCAACGCAATGGCAAGGAAATCCAATGATAAGGCCAACGGCTGGCCGTGAAAATTTCCTGCTGAAATAATCTTATCCTCCTCAGGGAAAATATTTGGATTGTCTGTAACACCATTTACTTCAGTTAGCACTATTCCGGCAACATATTGGATAGCATCATCACTTGCCCCGTGTACTTGTGGTATACACCTGAATGAATAAGGATCCTGAACATGTTTCTTAGGTTGGGAAACAATTGCGCTCCCTTCCAAAAGTTTTTTTACTTCCCTCGCTACCTTAACCTGTCCTTTCTGTGGACGAATGTTATGAACCAGCTCATCGAACGGTTCAATCCTTCCATCAAATGCATCCAGCGAAAGAGCACCAATCATATTGGCTAACTTTAAAATGCGTTGAGAATGCAGAAGGCACCAAACGCCATAAGCACTCATGAACTGAGTGCCATTCAGCAACGCCAATCCTTCCTTTGCTTTGAAGTGAATTCTTTCCCAACCCAACAAATCCAAAATCTCCTGGCTTGAATAAATTTTTCCCAGATAATGAACCTCACCAAGACCAATCAGCGGAAGCGATAAGTGCGCAAGAGGAGCAAGGTCACCAGAAGCTCCAAGAGAACCCATTTCATAAATCCTTGGTAACACGCGTTGATTAAACATTTCAATCAGCCGTTCTACGGATTCCCATTGCACACCCGAATAACCATATGACAAAGACTGAACTTTAAGAAAGAGCATCAACAATACAATCTCGCGTGGCACTTCTGCCCCTGTTCCGCAAGCATGTGACTTCACCAAGTTCTCCTGAAGTTTTTCAAGATCTTCTTTGGGGATGTTCTTATTATAAAGAGAACCAAACCCTGTGTTTATTCCGTAGATCGGATTATTCGAAGACGCCAGTTTTTGATCCAGATAATCGCGGCAACGAATAATTTTTTGCCGGGCATCTTCTGACAAGGCAATTTTAGAATGACCATGAAGAACGTGGTC
>JANOQK010000533.1:0-10303 GCA_031414855.1 Bacteroidia bacterium
CGTTCGAACAATACAAACATCCGTCTAAAAATCGTGCCCTGGTGTTAACAAAGGCCTAAAAGATGTTAACGAGATGTTAAACCCAAAAGGGTGTTTTTAATACTTACTACCTTTGAAAGGTGAGTCGCAATACACTTAGAATCGTAATTATCCTGGCTGCCTTAAGTATCGTTGGCATCACATTCACCCAGATCTATTGGGTGCGTAAGGCTTTTGACCTTCGAGAGAATCAATTCAATCGTGATGTAAATAGCGCACTGGCAAATGTTGCCACTAAAATATTCGAGATTAATAAAAACCCTTCTCCTGCCAACAATCCGGTTACGCAACTCTCTACCAACTACTTTGTGGTATTAATAAATGGACCAATTGATGGTAGCTTGCTGGAATTTTTACTTATCACAGAATTTGAAAGGCGAAATATCAAAGCAGAATTTGAATACGGCATCTACAACTGCATGGAAAAATGCATGGAAGGCGGAAAAAATATTTCACCAAAAAAGGTGAGCAACATCAAAGCCGGTATACCTGCCTTCCCGCAATGGAAAGATGACGGCTACTATTTCGGTGTTCAGTTTCCTGCGATTGAGGCAAATCTTATCAGCCAAATGGGTATCTGGGGATTTTCATCTGCTGTTTTACTGATCGTTATCTTCTTTTTTGTATACACACTCTTTGTCATTCTCAAGCAAAGAAGATTATCAGAAGTGCAAAAGGATTTTATCAATAACATGACGCATGAGTTCAAGACTCCAATTTCTACCATTGCCATTTCCACGGAAGTATTGAAAGATCCTGGTATCATACACACACCAGAGCGACTTCTTAACTATGCAACGATTATCCAAAATGAGAATCAACGATTAAAGCAACAGGTGGAACGTGTGCTTCAAATGGCAAGAATTGAGAAAGAAGACATTGGACTTAAAAAAGAAAAGGCCGATGTACATGAACTGATAAAAGAAGCCGTTAAGAACATCTCACTCACTTTAATAGAAAAGAAAGGCTCTATAACATTGGATCTGAAAGCGAAACCTAGCTCGGCCTTAGTTGATAAACTTCATTTTACGAATGTCATTTATAACTTACTTGACAATGCCATTAAGTATACCCAGCAAGCACCCAAAATCATTATCCGCACAGAAACAGTTGGTAACTCGATCCTACTTGAGGTTCAAGACAACGGAATAGGCATTAATGACGAAGAACAACGAAAAATCTTTCATCGTTTTTATCGTGTCTCTACCGGAAACCTGCATGATGTGAAAGGTTTCGGGCTTGGTCTTAACTATGTTAAGTTGATAACTGAAGCTCACAAGGGAAAAATAACGGTAAGCAGTCTTCTCGGCAACGGAAGTACCTTTAAACTCGTTCTACCCATTACATGAAGTCAAAAATTCTTTTAGTAGAAGATGACCCAAGCCTTGGGTTTGTGATAAAGGACAATCTGCTGATAAAAGGTTATGAAGTAACCTTATGTACTGATGGCGAAGAAGGTCAAAAAACATTCAATGAAAATCTGTTTGACCTTTGCATTCTCGATGTGATGATGCCAAAAAAAGACGGTTTTTCATTAGCACAATCCATTCGCGAAAAAAACAAGCAGGTTCCAATTTTATTCATCACAGCCAAATCTATGCTGGAAGATAAGATTCATGGATTTCATGCAGGTGGTGATGACTATATCGTGAAGCCATTTAGCATGGAGGAACTCCGCCTTCGTATTGAAGTTTTTCTTCGTAGGTCAAATACCACAAACCACACCGAACAGAATTTTGCCTTAGGTCAATATACCTTTGATTGTCATAACTACACACTTCATCACCTGAGCAGCTTTAAGACACTCACTCAAAAAGAAGCTGAGGTGCTCAAGCTGCTCTGCCAAAATAAAGAGCGAGTGCTTAAGCGCGAAGAGATTCTAAAAAATGTATGGGGTAATGACGACTACTTCCTGGGTCGCAGTATGGATGTTTTTATCTCTAAACTCCGTAAACATTTAAAAGACGACCCCCGAGTTCAAATCGTGAACTATCATGGAGTTGGATTTAAATTAGAAGTAACTAGCTAATAAAATTCCTAACTCGCCTGCCTGCCAAAGCTTCAGCGTAGGCAGGTTCATCGTTTCATAATTTCTTTGCCCGGTTCCAATACTCGTCCATTTCGGCTAGATTCATCTCGCCCATCTTTTTTCCATCCTTAGCTGATTCTGTTTCGAGGTATTGAAAGCGCTTGATAAATTTTTTATTCGTGCGTTCAAGTGCTTCTTCGGGATCGATATCAATGAAACGCGCATAGTTCACTAAAGAAAAAAGCAAATCACCGAACTCGGCCATCGCCTTTTGTTTATCGATGGCTTCATTGGATGCCGCATTAAACTCTTGTTTAAATTCCTGCATCTCTTCCTCCACCTTTTCCCATACTTGTTCTTTCTTCTCCCAATCGAAACCAACGCCACGTGCTTTGTCTTGTATGCGAATGGCTTTCACTAAGGCCGGCAATGATTTTGGCACACCTTCCAGCACCGACTTATTTCCTGTTCGTAATTTTATTTTTTCCCAATTCTCTTTAACAGTTTTTTCATCAGTTGCAATTACATCACCGTAAACATGTGGATGGCGCTCAACCAGTTTGTCGCAGATAGCATTGAGTACATCGGCCATGTCAAAGGCTTTTACTTCGGAGGCAATCCTGGAATAAAAAGCGAGATGCAACATCACATCACCTATTTCCTTTTTTACTTCCGTGAGATCGCCTTCCAAAATCGCATCGGATAATTCATACGTTTCCTCAATCGTCAGGTGGCGCAGACTTTCCAGCGTTTGTTTTTTATCCCAGGGGCAGTTTTCACGCAACTCGTCCATAACGGTCAAGAGACGGTCAAAAGCCTTTAATTTGGTTTCGCGGTTAAGATCAGGTGCGGAAAGTGGTTTTTTCATTTTGGGAACTTTAAAGTCAGATTTTAGATTTCTGATATTAGATTTTAGATTTGCACAAGTTTTAGGATGCAGGCAAGTTAACCGAAATCTAAAATCTTAATTCTAAAATATCAGTTCGCTATGACCGTATTTTTTCTTTCGCTCGGAATCTTCGCTTTGTTTTTCGCCTTGATGTCTGTACGTCTTTTCTTTGTGAAGGATGGTGAATTTCGTGGCACATGTGCAACCCAAAGCCCCTTTCTAGCCAAAGAAGGAATTACATGTGGTTATTGCGGAAAGGTTGTTGGCGCAGGTGAAGCTTGCGGTGACCCTGAAAAGGAAGCCGAAGTATTCTTGCCAAAAATCAATAAAAGCTGATTTTTAACGCTCAGGAGCTTCATTGTTCTGAGTCCTATCCGCTTCTAAGCGCCTATTTTAGTAGATTTGCGGTCACATTTTGACAATTTGAACCTGTGACTTTAATTAAATCAATTTCTGGCATTCGCGGCACTATTGGTGGCAAACCAGGCGAAGCCCTCACCCCTGTTGACACTGTAAAATTTGCCGCTGCATTTGGCACCTGGGTTAAATCTCACAAAGGAAAACGAATTGTCATTGGCCGCGATGCACGCATCTCTGGTGAAATGGTAAGTTCATTGGTGACCTCGACATTACAGGGCCTTGGACTTGATGTAATTGATCTTGGTCTCTCTACCACGCCAACTGTTGAAATTGCCGTGCCTTTAGAAAAAGCGGGTGGTGGAATCATTCTTACAGCAAGTCATAATCCAAGTCAATGGAATGCACTTAAGCTTTTAAATCATAAGGGCGAATTCATCTCTGCCCAGGATGGTGCAGAAGTTTTAAAACTCGCACAAGATGAAAACTTTGATTTTGCGCCCGTTGAGAAATTGGGAGTTTATTCAAAGAATGAACGCTACATCAAAAAACACATTGAGCTGATCAAGAAGCACAAACTCGTGGATGTGAAGGCAATCAAAAAAGCAAATTTTCAGATTGTGGTTGACGCTGTAAATTCATCTGGTGGAATTTGTGTACCAGAACTGCTTGAAGAATTAGGTGTGAAAAAAGTAAAGAAACTCTACTGCGAGCCAACCGGACATTTTCCACACAACCCAGAACCACTGCCGGAAAACATCAAAGAAATTTGCAAGGTGGTAAAGAATGGAAAGTATGATCTTGGAATTATTGTTGACCCCGATGTTGACCGTCTCGCTCTCGTGATGGAAGATGGGAAACCTTTCGGGGAAGAATATACTTTAGTTGCAGTGGCGGATTATGTCTTGAGTAAAAAGAAAGGAAACACAGTTTCCAATCTTTCGTCCACCAGAGCTTTGCGCGATATTACCGAAAACGCTAAAGGAAAATATACAGCAGCTGCCGTAGGTGAAGTAAACGTGGTGAAGGTGATGAAAGAGACAAAGGCTGTAATCGGTGGTGAGGGCAACGGAGGCGTAATCTTTCCTGATTTGCATTACGGCCGAGATGCCCTGATAGGAATTGCTTTGTTCCTAACACATCTTGCGCAATCGAAAATGAAAGCGTCTGAATTGCGCAGACAATATCCGGCCTACTATATTTCCAAAAATAAAATAGAACTGACTCCACAAATCAACGTGGACAAAGTCCTGGAAGATGTGAAAGCAAAATATCAAAATGAAAACATCAATACTGCCGATGGCGTGAAGATTGATTTTGAACAACAACGGGAGTGGGTGCACTTGCGCAAGTCGAACACCGAGCCTATCATTCGCATTTATGCCGAATCGCAAAGCGAATCAAAAGCAGATGAGCTGGCTAAAAAAATCATCAAAGACATTCAGGAAATTATAAAACAATGATGGTCCACAGACCAAAGTCGACTGTTGACAGTGGTCTGCGGACAAAATGTAATTCATACTTTTTCAATTGCACCTACATATATGAGAGTTTATTTAGACAATGCTGCCACCACGCCACTCGATCCAGAAGTATTCGAGGCCATGAAGCCGTTCATGCTGGAAGACTTTGGGAATCCATCGTCCACGCATGCGCATGGACGCAAGGTAAGAGCAGCCATTGAATCAGCCAGAAAGAAAGTAGCTGAACTTCTGAATTGCACTCCCGGTGAAGTCATTTTTACTTCTGGTGGAACAGAAGCTGACAATGCCATTATCACTTGCGCTATTAAAACGTACCAGATCAAACATGCCATTTCAACGCCTATTGAACATCATGCCGTAACTCATACACTTGAAACATTAGCAAAGCAAGGTCTCATTGAGCTTCATCATGTTAAACTGGATGAAAAAGGCCATGTCAATATTTCTCATTTGGAAGAACTACTGAAGACATACCCCAATGCGTTGGTTTCTTTAATGCATGCCAACAATGAGATTGGAAACATACTGAATCTTCAACGGGTAAGCGATCTTTGCAATCAGTATAAAGCCTATTTTCATTCGGATACGGTCCAAACAATGGGGCACTATCGTCATGATATGAAAGCCCTGAAAGTTCACGGCATGACAGCGGCCGCTCACAAATTTCACGGACCGAAAGGAGTCGGATTTATGTACATCAACAAAGACAAAAAAATCCAACAGTTTGTACATGGCGGTGCTCAGGAGCGAAATATGCGTGGTGGCACAGAAAATGTGTATGGCATTATTGGTTTGGCGAAGGCGCTTGAAATTTGTTATCGGGAGATGGATGAGCATATGCATCACATTAATAAATTGAAGGCGTATATGATTGAGACGTTAAAGGAAAATATTCCTGGCATTACTTTTCATGGAGACTCTGCTAATCTGGATCGCAGTTTATATACGGTGCTAAATGTGAGTCTCCCGGAATCAGAAGAAAACGAAATGCTGCTCTTCAATCTTGATATGAAAGGAATCTCCGCCTCCGGAGGTAGCGCTTGTTCAAGTGGTGCATCAACAGGCTCACATGTTTTGGGGGCTGTCTATCCAAATTCGCAACGAGGTGCCGTGCGTTTCTCGTTCAGCAAATACAACACAAAAGAAGAAATTGACTTTGTTGTGAGTAAGTTAGTTGAAATCTATAAGCCAGTAATTGTCAATTAACAATGTGCCAATTAGCCAATGCATCCTGTACTTTTTGAAGTAGGCTCCTTTACGATTTACACATACGGATTTTGTATTGCCGTTGGGGCACTATTAGGATTGACCTACATGACCTTGCAAGGTAAAAAGCAATTTGGATTATCGTTTGATACCACCAACTCACTCTTCGTATTCATTGTGGTGGCTGCTATAGCAGGCGGAAAAGCTTTTTTCTTTTTTGAAGATCCTGGCTATTACTTGAAAAATCTAAACAAGCTTTTCACGGGTAGTGGGTTTGTATTTTATGGTTCCTTTCTTTTTGCTGTGCCCGTCATGCTTTGGTTTTTCAGGCGCAATAAAATACCAACACTTGCTATGTTGGATGTGATGGCTCTTGTGACTTGTATTGTACATGGCTTTGGTCGTATCGGGTGCTTTATGGCTGGCTGTTGCCATGGCAAACCCACCGAAAGCATTTTGGGTGTTTCATTCACCAATCCCGTTTGCCAGGCCGAACCTTTGAATACACCTCTTCATCCCACCCAACTTTATGAAGCTGGCTTTATATTTTGCCTTTTAGTAATACTTTCTCTGCTAAAAACCAGAAAATCATTTGACGGTCAATTGTTCCTATTGTATCTGATCGTCTATGCATCAGGTCGAGCTGTGCTGGAATTTTTCCGCGGAGATGTTGCCAGAGGATTTATAATAGAGGATTGGCTGTCGCATTCACAATTCATTTCCATAATCATCATAGTAGTCGCTGGAATTTGTTACTTTAGATTGTCAAAGAAAAGAACATTATGGAAAACGAAAGCTTCGGTCAAAAAGCAAAACGAACTACTATGAAATTCATCAAGCGCATCTTGATAGTTGGGTTATTATTATTAGCCGGCCTGTTGGCTTTCTGGCAATGGGGGGTTTATGAGGAAGGTGTTAAGGCGGGTAAGGTGTTAAGCGTATCTCAAAAAGGATTTATTTTCAAAACACACGAGGGCAAACTTAATCTGGAGACGTTCGGTGCATTGAAAGGAGCAAGCCCTATTGCAGAATCATTTGATTTTTCGGTTGAGAAGGGGAATGATGAGTTGATCAAAGACCTACAAGAAGTTGCCTTGAGTGGAGAACGGGTTAATCTTTACTTCATAAAACGATATGTGAGGTTTCCGTGGCGCGGAGATACCAATGTTTTTGTGGAGAAGGTTGAGAGACTGAAGTAACTTTTCTAATTCATTCAACTCACCTCCCCTCTCAAATTGAATAATTCAAAAATTATCGTCTACGGTTCCTACGGCTATACTGGCAAATTGATTGTCCAAGAGTGTCTTTCAAGAAATCTTGATGTTATTCTCTCTGGCAGAAATCCTGATGCATTGAGAAAACAAAGTAAGCAAACCAACTATTCGTATGAAATTGTTGACATCGGTGATAGCAAAGCCCTGAAAAATTTATTATCAAAAGGTAAGGTTGTTATTCATTGTGGCGGACCTTTTCAATATACCGCACAAGCTATGGCAAGCGCATGCCTGGAAACGAAAACGCATTACACAGATATCACGGGAGAGTCTGCCGTTTTTGAAATGCTTTCGAAATTAGATGACGAAGGAAAGAAGGCGGGCATTACCATCATGCCGGGTACCGGTTTTGATGTTGTGCCTTCGGATTGTCTTGCGCTACACCTTAAAAACAAATTACCCTCGGCCACGCATTTACAATTAGCATTTGCTTCGGGAGGCGGTTTTTCGCGAGGCACTGCCAGAACAATGGTGGAAGGACTTGGCTTTGGAGGAATGATTCGTAGGGATGGAAAGCTAACGTCAGTGCCAACGGGAAGTCTGACGAAGGAAATCGATTATGGTCCTTTCAAAATTCCTAGCCTGAACATTCCGTGGGGAGATATTTCCACCGCTTGGAGAAGCACAGGCATTCCTAACATTGAAGTATATATCGGATCAAACAAAAAACAAATCGCCTATGCGAAGCGAAGCAATTATATCAATTGGTTGCTCCGCATGCGTTGGGTAAAAGATTTCCTTAAGAAAAAGATTGACCAGAAACCAGCAGGCCCTAGTGATGAAAAGCGTTCAAAAGGAAAAACCTATCTGTGGGGAAAAGTGTGGAACGATGCCGGAACAGAAAGCATCGCACGCCTTGAAACATTGGATGGATATACACTCACAGCCAAAACCAGTGTGTTAATTGCTGAAAAAATACTGAACGGAAATTTCAAGCCCGGTTATCAGACTCCTGCCATGGCGTATGGTGAGAACCTGATTCTCGAAACTCAGGGATCAAAGATATCCGATCTCTAAACGTAAATATTAGATTTCCATCCCTTCTCAATTTATGGAAATTACAAATCTCTTCTTCTGTACCAATTTACCAAAGGGCTGTAAGTCATACCCTTTTTGCTTTGTGAATTTTTCAAACTCCACGGCTTTATCGCTATCGATAGAAATCAATAACCCGCCACTTGTTTGTGGATCTGCCAGAATAACTTTTTGTTCTTCTGTAATCGGACTGATCTTATGTCCATAACTTTCCCAATTGCGTTGCGTGCCCCCCGGCATTGATTTTTGTTGAATATAAAGATCCAGAAAATTGAACTTTGGAACTTTACTGAATTCAATCTCAGCCGATAGCCCACTTCCTTCACACACCTCGCACAAATGACCGAGCAAGCCAAAGCCAGTAACGTCTGTCATGGCATTCACATAAGGCAATTTTCCTAAATCAGCTCCCAGAGAATTAAGAGTGAGCATTGTATCAACCGCTACTTTCAAATGCGCCTCCTGAACTATTCCTTTTTTTTGCGCTGTTGTGGTGATTCCAATTCCTATCTGCTTTGTAAGATATAAATGCGATCCAACTTTTGCGGTGTCATTGCGCTTCAGGTTTCTTTTCTTAAGCTTTCCACTTACGGCTAATCCAAATACAGGCTCCGGACAATCAATGCTATGGCCACCTGCCAATGGTATCTTCGCTTTGGCACAAATACTTCTGCTTCCCTCTAAAACTAACTTAGCCACCTCAGCAGGGATCTTATTAATGGGCCAACCTAAAATAGCGATCGCCATAACAGGCTCTCCACCCATAGCATACACATCACTGATGGCATTCACAGAAGCAATGGCTCCAAATGTAAACGGGTCATCCACTATTGGCATAAAAAAATCCGTTGTACTAACCATACAGGTTCCATCACCAAGATCATAAACGGCTGCATCATCTTTCGATTCATTGCCTACTAATAGGTTTGGAAATTTAGCTTTAGGCAAATCAGAGTGCAGAATTGTATCCAACACAGCGGGAGAAATTTTACATCCACAGCCTGCACCATGGGAGTATTGGGTGAGTTTAATTTCGTTTGACATTATTTGTTGACTTGATTAATAAGTTCGTTCACAAATGAATTAGTTTTAATTCCATCCCAGATTAAATTAAATTGAACTTTATCTTTTCTTTTGGCTATGCTATTAAGATAAGCTTTGTCGTAATAAGTAAGTAAGATATCAATTGTAGAAGCCATATCACCCTCCAATAATTTGTCCTTTGCAGCATTGTAATGTTGGCCTCCCAGTTTCTTCACCACTTTACCCATAATCGTTAAAAACTCTTCACGGTCAGCCGGACCATATTCCGAAACCAATCGCTGCACCCGAATTTCTTTGCTTACGTCCATTTGCACTAATGGACTTTGCATCATGTTTTTCCAAAGATCGTTTGGTAGGAAAATCTTTCCAATGGCAATAGACTCATCTTCAATCCACACCCTTTTAGATACATCTAACTGATGTATTTCTTCAAAGAGTTCATTTTGAAATTGCTCGGTGCTGGGCTGTTGAGGCATTAGCAATCCACCAAAGGCGGATCCCTTGTGATTTGCCAAAGCTTCCAAATCCAAGATTTGTTCTCCATTCGCTTTTAATGCTCGAAGCACTTCACTTTTTCCGCTGCCTGTGCAACCCGTTAATAATATAATTTGAAGTGGTCTTTTGAATGATTCTAATGCTTCATGTCGATAGGCCTTATATCCTCCGTTAAGTTGATGGCTTTTAACTCCAGCCATACTCACAAACTGACAGAAGTTAGAGGATCGCATACCACCTCTCCAGCAATGCACCAGAATTTCGGATCCATTCGCAATACGCTGGGTCTCATTGATTATGTCCAACAAACGTGGACCCACCAATCTAAAACCTGTTTTAATCGCTTCCTGCTGACCTTTCTGCTTATAATCGGTGCCTACAGCAACGCGTTCCTCATTATTCAGGATTGGACTATTGATGGCTCCTCGGATATATCCCTCATTATACTCGC
>JANOQK010000534.1:0-15007 GCA_031414855.1 Bacteroidia bacterium
GTTTTTCAAACCTTTTAAAAGCCAGCGAAGGAGACGACAAAAGCGAAGAAGTAAACATGAGTGATGTGATTATCCACCATGTTATGGATGACCACCAATGGCACTTTACTGATCACTTAGTTTTACCCCTTCCCATCATCGTTTACTCATCCGAAAAAGGACTCGATATTTTCTCTTCTTCTAATTTTTTCAATGAACATCATCAGGAAGTAGAGTACAATGGCTATAAGCTGGAACACAACCATATCACGCTGTCTGATTCAGGTAAATCAGTACTTGATTTAAGCATCACAAAGAATGTGGCCATGTTGCTGATCAATGCAACGCTTTTGCTACTTGTATTTCTCTCTGTAGCGAAAGCTTACAAAAAGAATAATGGAAAAGCTCCCAAAGGCTTACAGTCTTTCATGGAGCCGATTGTCGTTTTTGTAAGAGATGAAATTGTAAAACCGAACATCGGCCATAAATACGAAAAGTATTTGCCGTATTTGCTTACCCTGTTTTTCTTTATTCTTTTCGGGAATCTATTGGGTCTATTGCCAGGCGCAGGAAACCTGACGGGTAACATTGCCATCACGTTGACGTTGGCATTTCTTACATTCCTGATCACTAACCTCAGCGGAAACAAAAATTATTGGTCACATATTTTCTGGACACCCGGTGTGCCATTGCCTTTGCGCATAATCATTTTACCTGTTGAGTTAATTGGTATTTTCACAAAGCCCTTTTCCTTGATGATTCGTTTGTTTGCTGCCATCACAGCTGGGCACATTGTGTTGTTGAGTTTGCTTGGTTTAACGTTTATGTTCCACAGCTATATTGTTGGGGTGGTATCATCTGTATTTGTGGTAGTCATTTCCCTTATTGAACTTCTGGTGGCGGGTATTCAAGCCTATGTATTTACGATGTTTACATCGCTATACATTGGTCTGGCAACGGAGGAACATGAGCATCATTAGAGATTAACAATCTCCTGCTTCAAAGAAGTAAGGAGATTAAAGATAATCCGGGAGAGACCCGGACGTGTTTAACTTAATTTTTTATTTTATGTCATTCGCTATTTTATTAGACATCAGCTTCGCTATCATGGGTGCTGGAATTGGTGCTGGTCTGGCTGCAATTGGCGCTGGAATTGGTATCGGCCGCATTGGTGGCTCTGCAATGGAAGCAATGGCACGTCAGCCTGAAGCAGCTAACCGCCTTCAGACAACGATGTTGATCATTGCCGCTCTTGTGGAAGTGGCTGCGCTGTTTGCGTTGGTAATTTGCTTTATCATCTCAGGCTTGAAAGCGTAAAAAGTAAATTGAAACTTGCCTTAGGCACTGGGCCGGGCAGGTTTCTCTTTTTGAAGTAAGGTTTTAAAAAATTGATACTATGGATTTATTAAGCCCCGGCACCGGTCTCATTGTTTGGCAGTTGGTTGTGTTCATCCTGCTATTCATCCTTCTTTCAAAGATGGCATGGAAGCCAATCCTCAGTTCGTTGAAGGAAAGGGAAGCATCCATTCAACAAGCGTTGGATTCAGCAGAAAAAGCCAAAATAGAGATGGCTTCTCTAAAGTCTGACAATGAAAAACTTTTTAAGGAAGCACGTGAAGAGCGCGATAAAATTTTGAGAGCTGCACGTGAAGCAGGCAGTCGACTACATGATCAGGCTCAGGCGGATGCGAAGAAGAATGCCGACAAAATAATCGAAGATGCAAAAGCAATAATCCAAACAGAAAAAGCTGCTGCCTTGCGTGACGTAAAAGCCCAGGTGGCTTTGTTCTCTATTGAGATCGCTGAAAGACTCATGAAAAAGAATTTATCAAATGACAAGGCCCAGAAAGAGTTGGCCGACACACTTATAAAAGATCTTAAGCTGAACTAATCCATGGCGGAGTCAAGAGTAGCAACGCGGTACGTAAAATCTCTCCTTGGGCTTGCTGTTGAACAGGGAGCGCTGGAGCAAGTTCATGCAGACATGCAATTGTTTGACAAGATTTGTAACAGCAATGTGGATTTTGTGAATATGCTTCGCAGTCCGATCATTAAGCACAATAAAAAGAAAGAGATCCTCGAAAAGATATTTAAAGATAAAGTACACAAACTTTCGATAAGTATTATTCATATTCTTACTGAAAAGAACAGGGAGCCATTGTTGCCTGCTATTGCAAAAGAATTTCATGTTGCCTACAACGAATTCAAAGGGATAACCAAAGCATCTGTAACCACCACCATTCCCGTTGACGCGCAGTTGAGAAGCGGGTTAGAAAAGATAGTAAAGAAGTTGAGTGGCTCAGACAAAATTGAACTTCAGGAAAAAATAGATCCAGAGTTAATTGGAGGATTTATCCTGAATGTGGGCGACAAGCAAATTGATGCCTCCATCAAGAGCAAATTGAAAACATTGAGAGTGAAGTTTAGTGAAAATCCTTATGTGAAGGAGTTTTAGATTTCAGATTATTGCATTGAGATTTTAGATTAGAATAACGATTAACTGATAACGCCTGCCTGCCGGTAGGCAGGATTAACGAATAAAAAAAGAAATAAAGCCATGGCAGAAATAAGACCCGAAGAAGTTTCAGCGATATTAAGAGAGCAACTTGCTCAGTCGCGCACCGATGCACAATTGGAAGAAGTGGGCACTGTGCTTACAGTAGGTGATGGTGTTGCCCGTATTTACGGACTCACCAAAGCTCAGGCTGGTGAGTTGTTAGTATTTGAAAACGGCCTGCGTGCACTTGTGTTGAACCTTGAAGAAGACAACGTTGGTGCTGTGTTATTGGGCGAATCAAAAGAAGTTCATGAAGGTGATACTGTAAAACGTACAGGCTTAATCGGTTCTGTAAAAGTTGGAGACGGAGTACTTGGCCGAGTGGTTGATACCCTGGCTGCTCCAATCGATGGCAAGGGGCCATTGACAGGTGAGCTTTATGAAATGCCGCTTGAGCGCAAAGCACCGGGTGTAATCTATCGTCAGCCTGTGAATGAACCGCTTCAAACAGGCATTAAGGCTATTGACTCCATGATTCCTATTGGCCGTGGCCAGCGTGAATTGATCATCGGTGACCGTCAGACGGGTAAGACCGCTGTGGCAATAGACGCGATTATCAATCAAAAAGAATTTTACGAAAAAGGCGAGCCTGTTTATTGTATTTATGTTGCCATCGGACAGAAAGCTTCTACTGTTGCTACAGTAGCTGCCACTCTTGAGAAAGCCGGTGCAATGGCATATACGGTTATTGTCTGTGCTTCTGCTGCTGACCCAGCCCCTATGCAATTCTTTGCTCCATTTACAGGTGCAGCTATTGGGGAATTTTTTCGCGACACCGGCCGTCCTGCATTGGTAATTTATGATGACTTGTCTAAACAGGCTGTTGCGTATCGCGAAGTTTCACTTTTGTTGAGAAGACCTCCGGGCCGTGAAGCCTATCCTGGTGATGTATTCTATTTGCACTCTCGTTTGCTGGAGCGTGCTGCAAAAGTTATTAACAACGATGCGATTGCAAGTCAGATGAATGATCTTCCTCCATCTATCAAACATTTGGTGAAAGGCGGTGGTTCGTTAACGGCTCTTCCAATTATTGAAACACAAGCGAATGACGTGTCGGCTTACATTCCGACTAACGTAATCTCTATCACAGACGGTCAGATATTTTTGGAGACGAACTTATTCAACTCAGGTATCCGTCCAGCCATCAACGTAGGTATCTCGGTATCACGCGTGGGTGGTTCGGCACAGATCAAGTCAATGAAGAAAGTTGCGGGTACACTTAAACTTGATCAAGCTCAATTCCGTGAATTGGAAGCCTTTGCAAAATTCGGATCTGATCTTGATGCGTCAACAAAACTTATCATTGAACGTGGTCGCAGAAATACGGAAGTATTGAAGCAGCCACAATACGCTCCAGTTCCAGTGGAAGAGCAAGTGGCTATGATCCTTGCTTCCACAAAAGGATACACAGATAAAGTACCTGTGAACAAGATTGGTGAGTTTGAAAAGAATTTTATTGGATTGCTTCGTGCACAATACAATCAGGTGCTGGTGAATTTCAGAGCCGGTAAGTTTGAAGATGCCGATGCTAACACGATAAAAAAAGTGGCGCTTGAAGAAGCAGCGAAATATTAATTAGCCGATGGTTCGATTAGCCAATGTGCCAATTAGATTTAATTGGCTAATTGATGAATCGAAAATTGAAAATTAGAATATGGCCAGTTTAAAAGAAGTTAAAAGTCGCATCACCTCTGTGATATCCACACAGCAGATCACCAAAGCCATGAAAATGGTAGCGGCTGCCAAGCTGAGAAGATCACAAGAGAAAATTTTTCAGATGCGTCCGTTTGCCAAAAAGCTGTCTTCGCTGTTGCAAAATCTTTCTGCATCTGGAAGTGAAGGACAGAATTGGTATAATGTTGTTCGTGAAGAAAAGAAAATCTTGATCGTAGCCATAACTTCTGATAGAGGTCTATGTGGATCGTTTAACAGCACAATTATCAAAGCAGTTGTAAAACTTACTCAGGAGAAATACCAAACTCAGTTTGATCGGGGCAATGTCACCATATTGCCAATTGGGAAAAAGGCGTTTGAATTTTTTGGAAAACGTTCCTACAAAATGAAAGGCGAATATTCAACCTTGATCGCCAGCCTTTCTTTTGAAAAAGTATCAGAAGCTGCTGAATACCTGATGAGCTCATTCAAGAAGGGAGAGTACGACAAAATTGAGGTGGTATATAACGAATTCAAAAATGTGGCTACCCAAATGTTGAGAACTGAACAGTTTCTTCCTGTGATTTCCACACAAACAGAAAAGATTGCAGACACCGATTACATTTATCAACCTGATCGCGAGGAAATCATTACCGGTATGATTCCGAAATCATTAAAGGTGCAACTTTTCAAGGCGGTACTAGATAGTAACGCTGCAGAAAATGGTGCTCGTATGACCGCCATGGACAAAGCCACCGAGAATGCGGGTGAGATGTTGAAGGAACTGAAGTTGACTTATAACAGAACCCGTCAGGCAGCTATTACCAAGGAGATTCTTGAAATTGTAGCTGGAGCTGAAGCGCTTAAGTCAGCCTAGAGAAATAGAACTTTATGAAGGCTCATCTCCACTGGAGTTGAGCCTTTTTATTTATATGAAATCCATATCACTGCTTTATCGGTATTGCAATTACTTGAGTTTGGATGTCGTTTTTGGTGCTGTAGTATGCGGAGCCTTTTTTGCACGGATCTTGAAAGTTCAACTCCTCCCATACGGATTGGCATCCTTAGGACTTACCGTATGGATCATCTATACGGCAGATCATTTGCTGGACGCGAAGAAATTAAAGCGGGTGGCATCATCTCAACGACATCGCTTTCACCAAAGAAATTTTCAGGGGTTAATGAGGGTTTTCGTTATTGCAGTTTTAATAGATATTTTGTTGGTTCTTTTTGTTCGGAAACCAATTTTGAATTTGGGAATGGGATTGTCGGTTATTGTTTTTCTCTACCTATTGTTACAGAGAAAGCTTCTCGTGTTTAAAGAGTTAGCGGTGGCTCTCTTATATTCAGCGGGAATACTTCTTCCCGCTATGTCTTTAACGATGATTTCACTTTCTTCTTCTATAATTATTTTGATCCTTATTTTTGCGCAGACGGCATTCATTAATCTTGTTTTGTTTTCCTGGTATGATTGGAAACAAGACATCAAGGATAACCACTTTTCCCTGGCCACTAATTTAGGAAAGAGTCGAGTGAAGAATATTCTAATTGTTTTATTTCTGGTCCAAGCTGCTCTTTTTGTTGTTTTACTTCTAATGACTTCATATCACTCAGAGGCGTTTATACTAATTGGGATGAACTTGACTCTATTAATGCTCTTGGTATTTCCCACGATATTTTCAGAAGATAATCAATACAGGCTAATTGGAGATAGCATTTTCGTCTTTCCAGTTCTTTACCTTCTGTAAGACTTAAGAAAAGAAATTCATTCTAATCATAAAGTACCATGATCGGTTGACGAAGATCCTAGCAAAAGTGATTGTGTAAACATCAATTTGAATGGAGTAGTATAGGCTGACTTTTTGGTAGATTTTAATAAAATTCTTACACGCTTCTTACGTCAACCGCACAAAAGAACTCGAAAACTCTATCTTGCCGCTGCCAAACAACACCTATGAATCAAATCGGGTTTACCCAAAAGCAAGGTATTCATCACTTTATTGATAAGCTTCCTGCGGTAATCTTCGAGTACACTATCTTCCCAGACGGTAACAGAGATTTTACTTATATAAGCCCGAGGTGTGAAGAAATTCTAGGGGCAACACAAGAGGAATTTCTAAACGGATTATATCCTCTTAAAGACTCCATACACAAGGATGATTGGAATAGTTTTTCTGAAAGTTCAACTGAATCGGCTCTCAAGGAATGGAAATGGGAAGGACGGGTAAGAACAAGACGGGGATACATTTGGATCGAGGCAATATCTGCACTCGCAAAAGTGGAAGATGGTCTCCAATTATGGAATGGGATTATAACAGATATATCAGCACGTAAAAGATCGGAGAGAGCACAACGCGAAAGTGAACAACGTTATCGGGATTTAGTTGAACATTTACCATTGGGCATTAGCGTTCACAAGGAGGGGAAGTTGGTGTTTACCAATGTCTATGCAGCCAATCTCATGGGCGCTCAAAATCCAGAAGAATTAGTAGGGAAAGATATTGTGGATTTGGTGCATCCCGATTTTCAAAAGCAAGTAATAGAAAGAGAACAACAAGTAATAGAAACCGGGGAACACCAGCCAGCCATTGAAGAAAAATACATTCGACTGGATGGCAAGGTGATTGATGTGGAGACGCTCGCTTTTCCGTTTACCTATGGCGGAAAAAAGGCTGTTCAGTTTATTATACACGACATCACAGAAAAAAAGAACACCGAAGCAACTATTCGAAAGACAGAAACACTTTTTTCGCAGCTCTTCCAAAGTACACCCATGGCTGTAGCCATGCTCGATGAGAGGGGAGATGTGGTGGAAATCAACAAGGGATTTGAGGAGCTATTTGGATTTTCACTCGATGAATTAAAAGGTAAGAGCCTCAATGAATTTATTGTTCCTGAAGAATTGGCTACCCAGGGTAATGATTTAAACAGTATCATTTCTAATTATAAAGTTATTAGGATAGAATCTGAGAGAAGACGAAAAGATGGCCGCCTGGTTTCGGTGATCATCTATGGCGTGCCTGTTTATTTGGAGGATAAGACCATCGGTATTTTTGGGGTGTATATTGATATTACAGAACAGAAGAAGGTTGAGGAAGAATTGAAAGTGAGAAATGCTGAGCTTGACAATTTTGTCTACAAGGTGTCTCACGATCTTCGTGCTCCTTTATCGTCCATTTTGGGCCTTGTCCACTTGGCCGCCATGCCAGGTAACACTGATAATCCGGCCGAGTATCTCACATTGATCGGAAAAAAGGCAGAACAACTCGACCACTTTATTGGTGATGTGCTCAGTCACTCAAAGAACCTGAAGATGGAGTTGAAGATTTCGAAAGTTGATTTTCATAAAATAATTGACCAAACATTTACTAATCTCAATTACCAAAAGGGGGCTGACCTGGTGAAACGGGAAATTGTAATACGTGCCGAAGAATTTTACAGCGACCATTGGCGTATTTCTGAAATACTCAGAAATCTTATTTCAAACGCCATCAAGTACAGGCAGTTGCAGCATCAGGCTCCTTCCATTCACATTGCCATTCGGGCCGATCGAAATTTTGCAGAGATCTTGTTTACAGATAATGGTATTGGTATAGATGCCAATAACCTTGCCCATATTTTTGATATGTTTTACAGAGCCAGCGATCAAGCTGAAGGCTCCGGCATTGGGCTTTATATTGTAAAAAATGCGGTTGATAAATTAGGTGGAGAAATTTCTGTGGAGAGTAAGTATGGGTATGGCACCTCCTTTAAAATCAAGCTTCCAAATCAAATCCCTTCGGAGTAAAAGGGCTATCTTAACAGTCTATTTCTGGCTATGAAAATCAAAGAGGTTCTTACCCCTTCGGATAGGCACGAGTTCTTACAGCTGCCTGTGCAACTTTACAAAAACCTTCCACATTGGATACGTCCTCTGAATAAGGATGTGGAATCAGTCTTTGACCGTGAGAAGAACAAAACCTATCGACATGGTGATTGTATACGCTGGATTTTGAAAGATGACCAAAACCTTACGATTGGACGAATAGCTTCTTTTATCAACGATAAAAATTCAAAGAAAGGAAATGATCAACCCACAGGTGGGATGGGTTTTTTTGAGTGCATCGAAAATAAGGAGGCAGCTTTCTTATTGTTCGACACGTGTAAGCAATGGCTTCAGTCGAAAGGGATGGAAGCGATGGACGGCCCAATCAATTTTGGCAACCGCGATCGCTGGTGGGGTTTGCTGGTAGACGGCTATGATCGCGATCCCAATTATCAGTGCAATTACAATTTTCCTTACTACAAGGATTTTTTTGAGGCATACGGATTTAATACGTATTTCAATCAGTATACTTTTTCGCGTATGGTTGCCGAACCACTTTCTCAAAGGCTTTATGAGAAGGCGGATATAATGAAGAAAGATCCGGATTACGAATTTCGGCATTTGAGAAAATCTGAATTCGATAAGCTTCCGGAATATATGATGGATGTATATAATAAAGCATGGGCAAATCGCGCAGAGAATCCTGAGCTAAACCTGATGCAGGCAAAGCAAATTGTGAAACAAATGAAGCCCATCATGGATGAAAAGCTTTTGTACTTTGGTTTTTATAAAGGAGAGCCAATATCCTTTTTTCTTTCATTGCCGGAGATTAACCAGATATTTAAGCATGTAAATGGTAAACTTGGCTTGATCGGTAAGATGAAATTCCTTTGGCATACCTGGAGAAAGACCAACCGTAAAGCTTTTGGAATATTGTTTGGCGTTGTCCCCGCTCACCAGGGAAAGGGATGTGATGGTGCTATGGTGCTGGCGGCAAAGTATGTTTTGCAGGATAAATATCACCGGTATGATGAGTACGAAATGAATTGGATTGG
This sequence comes from Bacteroidia bacterium, assembly GCA_031414855.1. Taxonomy (GTDB): domain Bacteria; phylum Bacteroidota; class Bacteroidia; order Cytophagales; family Cyclobacteriaceae; genus ELB16-189. The sequence continues at coordinate 9,050 of JANOQK010000534.1, forward strand.
AGATTTCAACCCTAAAATGATTAATGTAGTCGAACAAGTTGGTGCTTTCATTTGTAAGACGCATATTACCTACCGCAAATTATTTGATGAGACAAAGCCTTTCAAAAGGCATCCGATCCTGAATTAAACTATGGAAGCACAAGAAGAAACCCGATCATCTTTTCTGTTCAAGAATCTAATAAGGGGCCTTATCTGGTTTGCCTTCATTATCACGGTATTTATCCTAATGGAGGGTTATATCCAGGAGAATTTCAAATCGCATATTGATGTTATCCGCGATAACCCTGCTATTCTCTACGGGATTTACACCTTATCGGAAATAATTTTTGGTATTCTGCCACCAGAACTTTTCATGATGATCTGGATACTCGATGATATCCACGTGGAGGGGTTTATCATCAATCTTGGTATACTCACCGTAATCTCTTATGCGGCAGGTATTCTGGGTTACTACATTGGAAAAACCTTTTCTAAGACAAAACTTTATCAAGAGAAAATCCGCGAAAAATATTTGAAACAATATGAAGGCAAGCTCAAGACCTTTGGGGGATATCTTGTTTTTGTTGGAGCCGTGACACCCGTACCATTTTCAGCCACCTGTATGTTGGCAGGATCAGTAAATCTTAAATTCAGTGACTTCCTTCTGATTTGCATTACGCGCATCATTCGCTTTGCCGCCTACGGCTGGATGGTGTGGAGTTTCCCCAATTGGTTTAATGGATAAAAAATTAGAATTTTAGAATAGGTAGCCTCATAAAACCTTCTCCTCGTCTGCGCCCCCACAGACCGAAACAGTACGAGTTATATTAAATGGTCTGTTGGACACAGACCACGGGTTTATACCTACCTAATCAAAAATAGACCTGCTCCCACAGCTCTGGACGCTCTTACAGCAATTAATTCTGCACCATACTTAAGGCAAGACAAGAGTACAATAGGGTTTTGAACTTTTTTCAGAAATTCAATACGAACTGTTCTTTTAGTATCCAGCCATTCAAATGTTCCGCGCAATACCACTTCGCCTTGAAATGAATACGTCCAATGGGTGCCATCTACTTTTGCGAAATCATAAATATGTCCATCTGTGAGGTGAACACTATTCATTTCCGAATCGCTTGTCACAATAGTGGCTAATTTTCGCCCCTCATCATCAAAAATATCGCTTTTGAATTTCTTATCCCTTCTATATGATTCTATAGTAAACTGCATATCGTTAAGATATGATTTACTTACTGTAGTTTTATCATCGGTCCTATAATGAGAATATTTCAGAATTGCCGTGAAGCCATCAGAAGTAAATCGTGTAGATATATTATCTGGCATACGCTTGTATAGATATGTTTTTTGGTGGGTACTAAAAACTGATTGGCTATTTCCGGTTAGTGTGTCCGGTTGTTCAGGTTCAATTGCATCTTCTTTTACCTGCTCAACAACATACTTGTTTATCTTAGCTAAATCTCGCATGGCTTCCTCTTTGGTAACATGGCAAAAAATAGGTTGATCCAATAATTTACACTCAAGCCAATAGGTGCCGCCTGGCCTTAACTCAATTGCAAAAGGTCTTTTATTTTCTAATGAAGTAGTAAACTGGTTATCACCTGATAAACACTTCATTTGGAAAACAGACTTTGCAACTATGTTCCCGATCAAAGAGTCATTAAGGTATAGGGGTACTGTAACATTCACCTCGGGTGACCCTAACCGATAGACATAAACTGTTGCTAATGCATCCTGAGCGAAGCATGCTACAGTGAATAAAAGGCCAACCATACTAAGTTTTACTATTCTCATATTTTTATCCTTTAATTTTGTCTTTTGTTAAATCTTCACCGCACATTCGTTACTCCACAAATTCAAACGTCAACGGTTCATAACTTGATGAGGGGATAATGGCAATACCAAACAAGGTTACCCCGGGATCAATTATTTTTCCATAAATCTGATTTTGTTGCAGGGTTTTCAAATGATTGGCATTAGCTGTTGCGGCAATTATCATATTAATAAGTCCAACAATTGCACCTATTGGAATGTATTTGAACTCCGACTGTTTAGTGCCTGGCGGAGGATTTTCAATGTAGGTGTAACGCCATGGACCCCACAAGGCATGGAGTAAATAAACACCGGATGCTTGCTTTACCACGTGCGTATAATTTTCTGCAGCAACCGGGGACTTCGCGATTCCATTAGCGATGATTTTAAAATTCTCCTTTGTCAATGTGAGTGGTTTATCTGTTGTGTTTTTTATTTTTATGCCAACTCCTGCTAAGCCTGACTTTCTCTCTTTCTTGGCGTATCGCTTATTCGAGCTCATTGTCTGTATATCGTAGATATATGAAATTTCAAGTTTATCTTTTGAAGTAGATTGGTTTTGATAATTCAAGGAGGCTGGTGTCAATTGCTTATATGTTGTGGCGCACCCTGTCAACAAACATAGACTTGTGATAATTAACAAAGTAGATGGTAAATTTTTTTGCATATTTATTATTCTGGTTTTGTTGATACGTCAATCTTTAAAAAATTACACCCTCCACGTTTTTCTGCTGTGCGGTAGTAAACTGCTCTCTCTTTATCTTTATAGTAACCCAATCTTTATCAAAAGACTCAACAATATCGGATTTGGTTTGAGCTGTAAGAGACAAAAGAGAGAATACGAGAAAGTGGCGGTGAAAATATACTTCATATTAGCCGTCTCAATTTGTTTTGAGTTCTATCTCGACCCTAAGAATAAAATTACTGTTAATATTGGTAATTCCACAAATAGATTTACCGTCTAAAATATTCACGGGACTATGCTCTAATGAACCACGGAGTTAGTTGAAACTAGAATCAACAATCTAAAATCATTTTGGATTCAATAATAATTTCTCGACCGCCACTTTTTCAATCAGAGGCTTGCTGAAGTAAACCGGAAAGTGTTTGTCGTTTGCCCACAGTTCAAAAAGATTTTTATAGAACGGACTATCAGGATCACCACTTTGACCGGGTGAATTGGTAAACATGGTTCCATCCCAATCTTTTGTGTCCACAGCAATTCTGAAGGAGGCACCTGCCAATTGATTGTCGGTATTAGTGGTCATGCCTGGAGTGGAACTATTGCCACCACGTGGTAATGGACCAACTTCTAGTTTTTTGCGAGTAACTTCATCTACAGCATTGCTCAGCGGGTGTTTAATCAATACATGATGATATTTCTCTTGTCCATAATTCCAATTCTTCATGTCAGATCCAAGTTTAATTGTCAGATCATCGACAGCTTGCTTTAAACTGTAAATAAGAAATTTATCTCTTCCTGCAACTGGATCGACTCCAAATTCTATTCGTGGCGATGTGATCCATGATATTGTTTTGGTCATTTCTAGTGAACGTATTTGCTTTCTTGCATTTTCAGGTACGAGCATTGTCAACATATTTTCATATAATTTTTTTTCCCATGCTGCGTAAATTCCGGCTTCAACTGAATTTTTGTCCATTGTAAAATTCCAAGTCAATAACATGGACCTCACTGTTTCGACTTTTGCATCGGGTGCTTTTAATTCTTTTAGAAAGGGAACTAATGTTCTTGCCGGAATCGATAAATAATCAAACTGCAAACGCATCATATCGACAAGCGAATGTTTTTTTCCGGAACCAAGTACTTCATTCACACGATCGGCACGAAAGCTATCTGCCCATTCATAACCCACTGCATTTCGGTGTTCATAATTTTCAGGTACAAGATTTTCATTGGCTGTTGCCCAATATCCTTTTTTGGGATTGTAAATATTTGGCAGTGTTTGAACGGGAAGATAACCTGCCCATTCATATCGGCCATCGCCTGGCACAGCAACAAGTCCACTCCAGTTTTTTCTGATCGGTGCAATGCCAACCGCCTGCCATCCAATATTTCCTTTGCGATCGGCCCAGATCATATTTTCTGCAGGTATGCGACTGTAGCTGCACGCTTCACGAAACTCTTCCCAGGTAGTGGCCTGGTTCATGCGCAAGCTGGCGAGATACGGTGCACCCCCTGGTTCAAGCCATCCGCAACGCACGGCATAGGCTTTATTATTTTTTGAATCGGTATGCGTAACAGGGCCATGTCGTGTGTACTTATGTTCAACAAAAACATCTGGGGCACCTTTCACATGAATGGTATCTTTTATCATACGCATATCTTCCCAACTTCCCAGGTAGCGATATTGATTTTGGTTTTGAGGATTGAGTTCATACACATATAAGTCTTCTGCATCAATGCCAAAAATGGTGAGTCCCCAGGCAGCATGATCATTGTGACCTATTGAAATACCGGGTATTTCTGGTTCGCCACCACCCACCACATTCCAGCCGGGAGCATTCAGGTGAACCATGTACCTGAGAGATGGAGTTGTAATGGAACGGTGCGGATCGTTGGCTAGCAGCGGAAACTTGCTCTGTGAATGTTTACCATCCACAATCCAGTTGTTACTGCCGATGTTGAATTTTTCTTTGTCCATGAAATCACTTCTCGCTTCCTCGTCAAGCCCCACCAGATATTGATATTCTTTCAGGTTTGGATTTGAATGAGCTACTAAATCCTTTGGCGAAAAAATAATTGGTTTACGATAGGCTTCATATAGCTCAATCACATTATCAAAAAGAAATTGGGGATGGATAGCAGGATCGATGGTGAGATCGGGGACACCGGGTTCAAAGTCAATGAGGTCTTTTACGCGATCCGCGCCAAGCGTAGCCACAGCTCTGCTGATTTCAATTTCAGTACTTAGGTTTGCCAACAATCCTTGATGACGAGATATGACAACAGCAGTCGTCCATTTTTCTGGAACAATGCCCAGCAATTTAAATTCCAACGGAAGTTGTTTGGGGTCTTTTTTGATTTCTTCGATGTACGCATTTACACCATCTACATAGGACTGAATGATCAATTCACCATGCGGATGATAGTGGTTTAGTTCTTTTTGCATGTTACCCCTGAACTGAAAAAGGCGTGTGCCGATGTCGCGCTTTAATTCTCTGGCACCAAGAATTTCAGCAACTGTGCCAGTCGCTTGTCTTCTCCAGATTTCGAATTGAAACAACCTGTCTTTGGCAGCGCAATAGCCTTGTGTAAAGAACAGATCATGCTCATTTTTAGCGTAGATATGATTGATACCATAGGCATCTCGAATTACTTCAACGGGATTTTGTAATCCCATTGCGGAAAGAGTCTTTGATTGACAGAAGGAATGCTGAATAGAAATGGCAAGGCAAACAGCAAGAATAATTCTCTTCATGAAATTTGGTTTAGGCATTAAAAGATAAGATTAATGCGTAACAACTATTGCCAACAATGTGATGAAAGGTATAAAACTGTCAGGAGGTCGCAATCTTGCCAACAGCATCAATAAACCGATCCAGATCTTTGGTGGTTGTATAAACATGTGGCGTCACTCGAACAGCATTTACATTTTCCCATTTAATAGAGACTACATGAATTTGAAAGTCATTCATCAGTTTAGAGGCAATGTCTCCAACATCCAGACCATCCACACTAAAAGTGCCTAGTGCGCATGAATATTCTGGCTTTAACGAGATATGAAGTTTTACTCTCGGATTCTTTGTAACAGCATCGCACCAATATTTTTTCAGATAATGTAAGCGCTCTTGTTTACGCTTTCCACCAATGGCATTGTGGAAATCAATTGCTTGCCCGATGGCTTGCTCTGGCGCGAAGGAGCGCGTGCCAAGCGCTTCAAATTTTCGGATGTCACCACTCTGTGGTTTGTCCGTTGGGAAGATGGGCCAAGTCTTTTCAATCTGATCCTTGCGGATATACATTAACCCTGTACCAAATGGAGCACAAAGCCATTTGTGCAAGCTCGTGCCAAAGTAATCGCAATTGAAATCTGAAATTTTATAATCGATATGAGCAAATGAATGAGCGGCATCCACAATGCTAATTATGCCACGCTTTCGTGCCTCGGCACAGAGTTTCGCGGCAGG
>JANOQK010000535.1:0-35220 GCA_031414855.1 Bacteroidia bacterium
CCCGTTTTCAAATCCTGGTTGTGGCGAAGATTTACTCCTAGGCTGAAAGGTGTGCCAGCAAATGTTTTAGAGTACGAAACATTAGAACTTAATTTTTGTGAAGTGTTATTGAACTGCGTGGCCGGATTGACGCTTGCACCCAGATAGTTATTGCTGTTAAATTTTGAAGTTGCCGCATTAACGGAAGCAGAAAATCTGCCGGTGCCTTTTGATTGCGGAGAGTGACTCCATGCAATGCGAAAGTCTTTGTTACTGGAATTGTCTTCAATTTTATCACTTGTTTTATTGTTGGTAAAGCTAAAGTTAAAGTTACCGCTATGGTGATAGCGTTTGCGATAAGATGAGTTGATGTATAAGGCAGCGCTACCCTTGGTGTAAACATCACCGGTAACAGCTAACTTCATGTATTCACTAATGTCAAAGAAGTATCCTCCATTGCGCAAGAAAAATCCACGATTGCGCTCTTCACCATACTTAGGCATAATAATTCCTGATGCGCTTTTGCGAGGCGAGGGAAACATCCCAAATCCAAATCCTAATGGAGTTGGTACACCATTGAACTCCATATAAAAGGGTCCTGAAATAACTTTATCACCAGGTATTGCTTTGGATTTTCTCGAAATAATACGGTAATGTGGAGTTTCAAGATTGCAAGTAGTATAAGCATTGGTTTGAGCCAGTATTTCATTCTTCTCATTTTTATAAACGGCATCGCCATGCAGGTAGGCATCTCCTTGCTGAGTAACCACCTCAGATATTTTGGCACGTTTTGTTTTGAAATTATAGACCATATCACGTGTTTCATACACCTCTTGCCCATTTTTGAACATAGGAAATCCAACTCTTCGGCCCGCTGAATCGAGCTTGCCGGAGGCAGCAATAGTTGATTTTCCATAGTCAATCGTGATTTCCTCAGCCTCAAGCTCAATATCACCGTATTTTATCTTAGCCTCGCCATATAAAATAATGATCTTTTTTTCCAGATTTGAGTTGATGGAGTCTTTTGCTGAATAGAATATAGTGGTTTCTATATCTCCTTTTTTTTGTGCTTTTAAGCTGTCCACTTTATTCAATGAGTCTGCTTTCAGGGTATCATTTTTGTTAGCAATGTTGTCTGAAGGAACTTTTAGGGTATCGATTTTTACGGGCAGAGGGGCAGAAGGGCTTTTTATTTGTGTTTCCACCTGGCCTATCGCCTGAGGCACTGAGCTAAAAAGTAATAGTGTTGTAATAAAGATGAATGCTAATCGTAAACGCACGCCTTCAGATTTGATTTTCAGTGGTTTATCTTTCAATGAAAAATGCTCAACTTTGCGCAAAGTTATCGCAAATACTTCAGACATCGTTAAGCTCGTGAGGAATATCGGATTCAAGACTCTGTTGTTAGCAATAACCTTGCTAAATTTCTCTGCCTCACCTGTTAAAACAGACTTTAAAGTTGATGTGGTGGTGATAGATGCCGGGCACGGTGGACATGACCCCGGTACGTTGGGTAAAAACTCAAAAGAGAAAGATGTTGTGTTAAAAATTGCCCTAAAATTGGGGAAATACATTGAGACGAACCTTCCTGATGTGAAAGTCCTATATACGCGAAAAACCGACAAGTATGTAGAATTCCAGGATAGAGCAGATGTAGCGAATAAAAATAAGGCAGACTTATTTATCAGTATTCACGCCAATTCTATAGTTGGAGCCAATGCCTATGGCACAGAAACGTATGTAATGGGATTGCACAAGGATAAGAATAATTTTGAAGTAGCTAAGCGCGAGAATTCAGTGATTTTATTGGATGAAAATTACAAGGAAAAATATGAAGGGTTTGAACCTAATAGCCCTGAATCTTATATATTGTTTTCGTTGAACCAAAGTGCATATCAGGAGAGTAGTTTGAATTTTGCCCAGAAAGTTGAAAGTCAGTTTAAAAGTCGGGTTGGCCGTTCCAGTCGGGGTGTAAAGCAAGCTGGCTTTTTGGTGTTATGGATGACGACTACACCGAGTGTTTTGGTCGAGACTGGTTTCTTGTCAAATTCGAAAGAAGAAGGCTTTCTTAGTAGTGAAAACGGTCAGGATCTTATTGCTTCGGGTATTTACCGGGCATTTAAAGAGTATAAAAGTCAGGTGGAATCTATAAACTAACGTAGGAGTGAAGAAAAATAAAGAATTGATAGTAGGGCTTTTCATGACAATAACTATCGTGATGTTGTACATGGGTTTTTATTTCTTGAAAGGGAATGATTTCTTCTCTACAAAAACCAAATATTATGCAGTGTACGATAACATTGACCAGCTTGCTGCTGGCAATCCTGTCTTAGTAAATGGTTTTGCAGTGGGGCAAGTGAGTCGTATTAAAATTTTACAGAATAAACAAAACAAAGTTTTGGTAGAACTCAACATTGACTCGGATGTGGCCTTGGGCGATTCCTCAAAAGCAATTTTGGATAGTGATTTTCTAGGTGGCAAATCCATTTTGCTCTCGATCGGGAAAGTAACAAAACCAAGGTTGCCGAATGATACCATTCTTGCGGAAGTGGCAAAAGGAATGATGGACGTGATTTCAGAGACAGCAACACCAGTAGCGGATAACGTGCAAACAACTCTGAGGAAATTTAATGGTATGATCGATAATCTCACCAGGAACACTCAGCAATTGGATGCTATTTTCGCCAAACTTCAAACTACACCGGATTTGCTGAATGCAACGATTGGTAACGCCAATAGTAAGATGGATGAGATATCGGCAACGCTAAAGTCACTTGCCGACAACTTGAATGGTACACTCAAGGAATTAGATCCTACACTAAAGAATTTTAAAGTTTTATCTGACTCATTGAAACGTCTTGAATTGAATCAAACTCTTTCGAAGGCTCAGGTGACCCTTACCAACTTAAATCAAACCCTTGCACAGTTAAAAAAAGGTGATAACACGGCCAGCAAATTGCTTACGGAGGATTCTTTGTATGTTAACCTGAACAAACTTTTACTAAGCCTCGATAGTTTGGCGGTTAATATGAATGACAACCCTGGTCATTTCTTTGCACCTTTAGGCAAAAGCAAAAAGAAAATTGATCGGGACAGAAGGGAGCAAGAGGAGGACCGAAAGAAGGCAGCCTTAAAAAAATAGTAATCGGTGAGCAGTAATCTGTAATCGGTGTTACCGATTACCAAACACTGATTACCGATCACCGACTGAAAATGGATTTAGAATTTAATAAAAACGAAGACCAACTGAAACAACTTTGCGCTCAGGTGAAAGCCAAGGCAAAGAAAACCATGTTGGGTGGTGGCGAAAAGAAAATTGAAGACCAGCATCAAAAGGGTAAACTCACCGCACGCGAACGAATTGAATACCTCACCGACAAAGGCACTTCATTTTTAGAAGTGGGCCTCTTTGTGGGGGATGGCATGTATAAAGAGCAAGGCGGTTGTCCCTCAGGTGGTGTTGTTACAGGTATAGGTTACGTGAAGGGAAGGCAATGCGTAATTGTTGCTAATGATGCTACAGTAAAAGCTGGTGCCTGGTTTCCTATTACAGCCAAGAAAAATCTTCGTGCACAGGAGATTGCTATGGAAAATCGATTGCCCGTTATTTACCTGGTGGATAGTGCTGGAGTCTTTCTTCCCATGCAAGACGAAATTTTTCCGGATAAAGAACATTTTGGCCGGCAGTTTAGAAACAACGCGAAGATGTCTTCGATGGGCATTATTCAAATTGCGGCCATCATGGGAAGTTGCGTTGCCGGTGGCGCTTATTTGCCCATCATGTCCGATGAGGCCATGATTGTCGATAAAACAGGATCTATCTTTTTAGCAGGTTCATATTTGGTGAAGGCAGCGGTTGGAGAAGATATTGACAATGAAACATTGGGCGGTGCAACTACTCATTGTGAAATCTCTGGCGTTACGGATAATAAATTTCCGAATGATCAAGCCTGCCTCGATCACATTCGCGATTTGTTTGATAAGCTGGGTGCTTTTGAGAAGGCGGGATTTGATCGCACACAAGCAACGCCTCCAAAAGAAAAGCCCGAAGAAATATATGGAATGATTCCTTCCGATCGCACCAAGCCATATGACATGGTGGAGGTGATCAAGCGGATTGTCGATGACTCTGAGTTTGATGAATACAAGGCATTGTATGGAAAAACCATCGTCTGCGGTTTTGCACGTGTGGACGGTTGGGCCGTGGGCATCATTGCCAACCAGCGAAAAGTAGTGAAGACCAAGAAAGGCGAAATGCAAATGGGTGGCGTGATCTATTCAGATTCAGCCGACAAGGCAGCGCGCTTCATCATGAATTGCAATCAACGGAAAATTCCGCTGGTCTTTTTGCAAGATGTGAGCGGCTTCATGGTGGGCAGTAAAGCTGAGCAAGGTGGCATCATCAAAGACGGTGCGAAAATGGTGAACGCCATGGCCAACTCAACTGTGCCGAAATTCACATTCATAATTGGAAATTCTTATGGAGCTGGTAACTATGCTATGTGTGGCAAGGCATATGACCCCCGATTAATTTATGCCTGGCCGACTGCACAGATAGCTGTAATGAGTGGCGCTTCGGCAGCTAAAACGTTATTGCAAATTAGGGTAAGTGCACTCAAGGCGCAGGGGAAAGTAATTTCCAAAGAGGAAGAAGATGGCTTGCTAAAAGAAATCACTGATCGCTACAACGAGCAACTGAGTCCCTATTATGCAGCAGCGCGGTTATGGGTGGATGGCGTGATTGATCCATTGGAAACCCGCAACATTATTTCGATGGGCATTGAAGCTGCAAACCATGCACCGATTCAAAAATTTAATGTGGGCGTTATTCAAACGTGAAGAAGTTAATAGATAAATTGTTAATGGTTAATAGTTGTGATTTGGGTTTTATGATAAACTATTTTCCTAATCACTTTTAACGATTAACTTTATTCCATTAACGGTAAGGTATGCAGGAAAGTGAATTGAAGGCCTTGGTCTCGCTTTTGGATGATGAAGACAAGCAAGTGTCGTCTCACGTAGAGGAAAAAATTCTGTCCATTGGAAAGGATGTCATTCCTTTCTTAGAGAAAGAATGGGAGAGCACATTCAATCCCGCATTACAACAGCGCATTGAAGATTTGATCCATACGTTGCAATACGATTTGGTGAAGGACCGGCTGAAGGAATGGTATGCAAGCAAGGACCAAGATTTACTAACAGGGATGTGGATACTCGCCACCTATCAATATCCGGATATTGAACTGGATAAATTGAAACAGGAACTCGAGCAAATTTATTACGATACGTGGCTAGAGTTCCGGCCAGATCTTTATCCATTTGATCAAGTCAAAGTGATCAATAGTGTCCTATTCAACAAGCTGAAGTTTGGAGCCAATTCAAAAAACTTTCACTCACCAGGAAACTCCATGATCAACGTGGTGTTGCAAATGAGGAAAGGAAATCCGATCACGTTATGTGTTATTTATCTTCTGGTGGCGCAGAAACTTAAGTTACCGGTGTATGGCGTTAATCTTCCCAATCTTTTTATTCTTACCTATAAAGACGAGAACAATCAGTTTTACATCAATGCCTTCAACCGTGGGTTAATTTTTTCCAAAAAAGACATTGAAAACTATATAACAGAGCTACATCTCGTTCCTCAAAATTCTTTTTTTGAACCCTGCAATAGTTTGGAAATCATTCGCAGAGCCTTGCGCAATCTGGTGATGTCATTCGAAAAGATGGGCGAGCATGCCAAAGCTGATGAGGTAAAAGTATTGTTGGTTGAAATTTCGGATGGCGGGGATTTGGGAGTGTAGTAAGTCCCACTATTTCTTCTCCTTGCTTAGCCAAATCACATGTTGTTCCGATTTGTGATCCTGTCCAATAATATCCCGATATAATTCAGGTCGTCTTGCTTTTATGTAACGAGATCCGCCTGCTTGATTAATTTTTTCAGGATGAATGGTTGCTGTCACAAAGCTATCATCAAATGATCTGCATTCTGAAAGGATATCTCCAAAGGGATCAATAATCATCGAACAACCATTTTTCAACTGGTCACCATCCATTCCAATCGGGTTAGAGAAAACCACGTAAATGCCATTATCGTAGGCTCTTGCCGGTAGCCATTTCATTAGCCAGCCCCGGCCCTTCGTGCCATCAAACTCCAAACGCAATGAAGTAGAGTCGTTCTCCCGATTTGTCCAAAGGCTTGGATCTACAAAACCTGCCCCGGGTCTTGTGGAAGGTGTACACATCGTTACATGGGGCATAAAAATAATTTGAGCACCTAATAAAGTTGTTGCTCTAACATTTTCAATGATGTTATTGTCATAGCAAATTAGAATTCCACATTTCCATCCATATAGATCAAAAACGGTATAGCTGTCACCTGGTATCAAATGTGGATTTATAAAAGGGTGTAATTTTCTGTGTTTAGCGATCAACCCATTCTTGTCTACCCCAACATAAGCCTTAAATAAATTACCGTGTTCATCTTTCTCAAAAAGTCCTGCCAGGATGGCTATATTAAATTCTTTGGCAATCGCAATAAGCTTCAGAATGCTTGGGCCACTGGGAATTATTTCGGCCAGGTCAAGCATTTGCTCTTTCGAAAGGTGTCTGGCAAATGTGTAGCCTGTTATTGAACATTCATGAAATGCAATTATATTCGAGCCTTCTAAGGATGCTTTTTGAGATAGCTTTTCAATAACGGAAAGATTGTAGCCTTTATCGCCACTTCTGTTTTCAAATTGCGCGGTGGAAATTTTTAGTTTATCCATTTGTACTCAAATCAATAGTTTCGTTTTTATAGAATTTTTCTACTTTCTTCGTATTGTACACCCCACTGCCCTGTTATTGTTAACCTCAATTTTTTGACCAGCCAACATTTTATCAATCGCATCCTTCAAAAAATTTTGGTTCGCATCCTTTGGAACTTGTGGATTGTCATCTATTGCACCACTGTAGACTACTCCGGATTTTCCTCCTGAATTATTGATCAAAAAAGCTTCAGGACTTTTCTTCGCGCCAAATTGGTTCATGACTACTTGATCTTTGTCCGAAAGGTAGGGGACATTCATATCCGTGTAGTGAATGTGCATTTTCTCAATGGACTCTTCGGGTTCTATATTTGAGTTCACCAACAAAAACTGAATTTTGCCAGTGTAAGTGCTGATCATTTCTTTGATACGATCTTTGTAATAATTATCGAACGGGCATTCATTGCTGGTAAACAAAACAACAACACCATTGGATGAAGAAAATTGGTCCAATGAAACTGTTTTGTCATCTACCACATTGGTCAGCGTAAAATTTTGTATAGGTGTCTGGGCGTTTGCTTGCAGGCCAACAGCAATTGAGAGCAATGCAAACAGAAATGAATTTTTCATAACGATTTGGTTTTAGTGTACACCAGCACATAATCTGGCTGAATAGAATAATATAGCTGCACTTTCATTTCTGTTCCGTTATCTTCAATTCGCCCTTTCAGTTCGCCAGCATGCTGAAGCGTGAACGGCTCAATATTTAAATGATTAGAAAAGATAAGCCCACGTTTGCCGTAGACTTTATACAGAGCCTCCTTCGCGCACCAGTACACGCAATGCTTTAAAATATCCTGACCGGCATCGGCAATTTCATAATCGGCCATCACACGAGGAGCCACTTTCAATAATTTTTCCTTTGGCTGTTCCAAATCAATACCCACAGATTGGTGCGGGTCAATTTGGGCTGCAACGTAGGGGAATGAATGTGTTAACGAAATAGAATGAGGATGTTCATTCAAAAAAGGTTTGCCAAATTCATCTTTGCGAAGCCCATGATACTCAAGCCCTGAATGTTCCACTAATGATTTGATTAATATTCTTCCGGCCAGCCATTCTAGTTTTTTTTGTTCACTGATGATTTCTGACGGACATACTTCGGGGGAAAGCGAATCCAACTCTTCTTTTGTTTCGGAGATAAACCAGATAGCCCACCCGCTTTGCTTCGCTGTCTTCTCCATTTTCACTAAAGGCATAGGTTTATCCGGCTTTATGATACAATTTTGTCAAAAAGATCGAATAAACCTCAAACACAGGAGTTCTGTGCGTGAGTTATAATTTTTTTTCACTCTAAGGCGCTAAGTTCTCAAAGTTTTTAGGATACTTTCCATTTGCAACCTAAGCGTCTTTGCGTGACAGATTAACCACATAATGTTAGAAGTCCAAAAAATTCACACCCTAACAGGTCACCGCGATTGTGTTTATGCACTGCAACAGGGTGACCAACCTCATCATTTTTTTTCTGGGGCAGGGGATGGCATGATTGTTTTATGGAATCTTGAAAATCCTCAAGAAGGAGAACTGATCGCCAAACTTCCTAATTCAGTTTATGCCTTTCATTTCTTACAAAAACAAAATCTACTTGTCGCTGGTCATAATTACGATGGAATACACTTGCTGGATTGGAAATCAAAGAAAGAACTAGCCTCACTTCAATTAGGTAAAGCTGCCATCTTTGACATTCAGTCTAATGAAAATGATCTGTTCATTGCCTCGGGTGACGGAAACATTTCGGTGGTTGATATTGAAAATTGGTCGTTGAAGAAGAAGATTGGTCTTTCAGGAAAGAGTGCCAGAACAATGGCGATTAATAAAATGCAGGGTGAACTTGCGGTTGGTTATAGCGATAACTACATACGTGTTTTTGATTTAGTTGACTACAACTTGAAATATGAGTGGCAGGGTCATAGCAACTCCGTTTTTGGTTTGGTTTATTCCCCGGATTCAAAAATTTTGCTCAGCGTATCGCGTGATGCCCGCCTAAAGGCGTGGGATGTGGTGGCCGGATATACGCAGGCTGCTGAGGTAGTGGCTCACCTTTACGCCATCAATCACCTCGCTTTTAGTCCAAATGGCAAACATTTTGTAACTTGTAGCCTGGATAAATCGATTAAGGTGTGGGACTTCGATAACCTTGCGCTCTTGAAAGTGATTGATAAGGCCCGTCATGCGGGTCATGGAACGTCAGTCAATAAACTGCTCTGGACTTCGTTTAATAACCAGATGATCAGTGCCAGCGATGACCGCACCCTTTCAGTATGGAACATCATTTTTTAAACTATATTTTTTAATCTAATACAACGATCATGAAAATCACACCACTGGAAATCCGCCAGAAAGCTTTTGAAAAAGCGTTGCGCGGTTTCGACAAAGATGAAGTGAACGCTTTTTTACTTACCCTTTCACAGGAATGGGAGCGTGCACTTGACGACACGAAAGAATTGCGCATGAAGTATGAGGCTTCTGAGCGTGAAGTGAACAAGCTTCGCGAAGTAGAAAGTTCTCTTTACAAGACATTAAAAACAGCCGAAGACACAGGAGCGAATTTAATTGGGCAGGCCAATAAGGCTGCAGAGCTTCATCTGAAAGAAACACAAATGAAGGCCGAAGGCATGCTTAATGAAGCTAAGGTAAAAGCAAAAGATACAATTGAATTAGCCGAGGCAACATCCAAGCAAATGCTGGAAGAAATGGAAGAGCGCCTGAAGTCATTGGTTCAGCAATACAAAGGACTTGAGACCTATCGCGATAACCTTCTTTCCGATTTGAAGCGGATGGCTGGAGAAACAATTGATCGCGTGGAGCGTATGAAAACCGTAGCCCGTGAATTTGACCCTGAGCAACATCTTAACATGGCGAGACGCGAAACAAAAAAGGCACTTTATCCAAATGCGAATTTTGAAAATGGAATAAAGGCAACAGCATCTGCACAACAGGTGTTGGTTGAATCGGCTGCTGCTGTGTTGGTAGATGAGAAAAGAATTGTGGAGGAAAGAAAAGTTCAAAAATCTTTTTTTGACGATATCCAATGACCGGCAAAGTAGCGCTGGAGGGTTTGGAGTTCCATGCCTATCATGGAGTCTATCCACACGAGCGATCTTCCGGAAATAAATTTGAAGTTGACATCATCGTAGATACGGAGTTTTCCGACTCCGCATTTCACGATGATCTCTCAGGAACGATAAATTACGAAATTCTTTATGCCATCGTAAAAGAGGAGATGGCTAAACCTTCTAAACTTTTAGAAACGGTAGGTCATGCCATTGCTCAACTGACCTTAAAAACATTTTCTGACGCACGAGCTGTTGAGGTAAGGATCTCCAAATTCAATCCACCTATTGGAGGTGTCTGTAAGAAAGCGACTGTAACGGTGAATGAAGTGAAAAAATGATTGGCGATTTCAGATATGTGATTTTGGAATTCGGATTTCTCCACAACTAAAAATCTAAAATCTGAATTCCTAAATCTACAATCCATCTTAACTAACGCAATCAGCCTTACTGATGCCAATGGATTAATGACGATCGACAGCTATCTGATCTGTAAACATAAAACCCTTCGCGTCCGCCCCTTCATAAAAATCCACTTCTTTGCCAATTAAATACATGGTATGCTTCTTATCTACATAAATAGGAATGCCATCAATTGAGTACGCATGGTCTGATTCTTTCTTTTTGTCGAACCCAATGATTAGGGAAACGCCTCCGCAACCACCACCTTTTACACCTACACGCAGACCATAGTCCGAAGGGATATTTTTTGTTTCCATGATCTTACGCACTTCAATGGCAGCTTTTGAGGTAAGACTCACAGGTTTTAAATTGTCAAACATGTTAAAGATTGAAAGGGACGTTAACTTTTTGAGATTAACGTGAATTGAAAGGTCAAAATTAGCTAATTTTCAAACGCGAATAAGCCAAAATAAATTCCTATGGAAGTCTTGATTGAGTTTGGAAAGATATTGCTGCCGGCCTCGGTGGTGTTGTATGCCGTTTATTTGATGGTTCGGTCGTTTATTATAAAAGAAATAGAATTGAAGAAACTGGAAGTTCGGTCGCGAAGTATTGAAACCACCTTACCGATAAGGTTACAAGCCTATGAGCGAATCACTTTATTTCTTGAACGGATATCCCCGCAAAATCTATTGATCCGCCTCAGTGATCCAGGTTACAGAGCTCGTGATTTTCAAAAGATTCTGTTGGATGAAATTCGCAATGAGTATAACCACAATGTATCGCAGCAAGTGTATATGAGTGAAGAAGTATGGAACCTAGTGAGAAATGCCAAAGAAGATTTAATTATGCTTATCAATGAAGCAGCTGGGAGTATGACAATCGACTCCAATGCAGTTGATCTTTCTAAACGGATTTTTGAGATGGCACTGGAAAAGAAGCTAGATCCAATTGGTCATGCGCTGTCTGAATTAAAAAAGGAGATTCAGCAGACTTTTTAGCTATGAGTAAAGTTGCATTGATTGCGGGAACCACTGGCTTAGTTGGTGGTAAATTAGTAGAGCTATTGTTGGCAGATAACCGTTACGGAAAGGTAATAGCTCTTAGTAGAAAACCCTTGCCTATTAATCATCCTAAACTCGAAAATGTTGTTTTGGATTTCACCCGCCTACAAGACTATACAAGTCAATTAAAGGCAGATGATATTTTTTGTTGCCTGGGTACAACGATGAAGCAGGCCCGTTCGCAGGAAGCCTTTAGAAAAGTGGATTTTGAATATCCACTGGAGATTGCAAAAATTACAAGGGGTTTAGGTGCTCAGCAGTATCTTCTTGTTACAGCATTAGGGGCGAATGAAAAATCCTCCTTCTATTACAATAGAGTGAAAGGTGAGGTAGAAGAAGCTATCGGGAAGCTTAGTTTTATTTCCTACCATGTGTTTCGCCCTTCTTTTTTGGAAGGAAATCGCCAAGAGAAGCGCGCTGGTGAGGAAGCTACCGCACTATTTTTTAAAGCGTTTGGTTTTCTGGTACCAAAGAGGTTCAAAGGAATTGATTCGGGCAAAGTAGCATGCGCTATGTTAGCAAAGGCAAAAGAAGAAATTCCCGGTACCTTTTTTCATGAATCTGGATCGTTACAAGAATTCTAATTCAATCCTACTGCAGCCAAGTTTCAGATTTGCAATTCAATAATTTTGAACTTTTAATTTTTTTCAATATGATTGCTGTCATACAACGTGCATCTGAAGCTTCTGTAAAGATAGACGGACAAGTAAAAGCGACTATCGGAAAGGGTCTTGTTGTATTGTTGGGAATTGAAGAAGCGGATGGAGATGAGGATATTGACTGGTTATCAACGAAGATTGTAAACCTTAGAATATTCAACGATGTTGAAGGAGTAATGAATGTAAGTGTTAAGGATGATGGTGGTGACATTATTGTGGTCAGTCAATTTACCCTGCACGCCAGCACTAAGAAGGGAAACAGGCCTTCCTATATTAAAGCAGCAAAGCCTGATAGTGCTATTCCTCTCTATGAGAAATTTGTAAGTGTTTTAGAGTTGACTTTAGGAAAGTCCATTAAGACGGGTGAATTCGGAGCCGACATGAAAGTAAGTCTTGTAAACGATGGCCCCGTTACAATTTTAATGGATACTAAAAATAGAGTCTAAAATATTCTTACATGATTGCTAATCCAACAAAAAGAATATTGGCAAGTATATAAAATACGATAACCAGTATTGAACCAATTCGGTTGACTTTTATACATGCCTCCTGTCTGCCGGTGTCATATAGTTTAATGCAAATTGCTGACACCACCAGAATAGCGAATATTCCAAGAAAGGTGATAGTATGTAGAGTATCCACAAGCGTAAAAGAGGAGGTCTCAGGTAAAACAGTGTCAATAATATATTTATTACCAACTGCTGCAAAGAGACCACCGACAGGTAAGCCAAATCGCGGATCAAGTTCCCATGGTTTTGGAATGAAGCTGATCGCTGCAATAAGAAAGGCAATGTACATGCCCAGAAATATTTTCATAAATAAGCCTAGCGCTTCACGGTCAATATCCATCTCCAATAGAAAAGTGGAAAAGTTTTGACTATCGCGGCCAGGTGTTGCATCTCCAAAACCAGTTTCGTAGATATGATTTCCATCAGCTACGTTAAAATCAGATATGGTCCAACCATCAAGAACATCTGCTTTATCGAACTTACTTCCTAATACATCTGGTACAAAGACCAAGCTTCGATTATCAAATAGTGTGTTCTCGATCTGAACTCTCAAATGCTGTTTGTCGAATGGGAAATCGTTCACTAGCCACTTTTCTTTCATGGTGCACTTCATTTTCATGATCACCCAGGCCTTTCCATTCAGGCTATCCATTATGATCTCTGGAGGTTCTATTGTTTTTGCATTCGGAATATCAAGCTGCTTTGTGAAATCGAAATCCGGATTATCATAAACAAACCATAACCAAAAGCGCATCGTGTACTCCTTATCACGAAAGTTGATGTCGTGAAGACTGATCACATAGGCACCCACTTTTACAGTATCAGGCTGAGCTTGCAGCTGCCTTGCAACGGAGCAACAAAGGATGATTAGAATGAGGACGTTAAATTTCATCAGGCAAAAGATTACCCGAATATAAATACAAAAGGCATAGAGAAACTAATTTTATCTCTATGCCTTTAAGTAGCGTATTGATATTTAATACTTCATATTCAATTTAGTTTCCTTGGGTGCTTCTTTCCCTCCCTTCACATATTTCTCCAACCAGGTGTCCATTTCCCATAGCATGTGTTGCACCGATTCTTTTCCTCTATAGCCATGGCTTTCATTTGGCAATAATACAAAACGTGCTGTGCCACCATGCCCTTTGATAGCATTGTACATCCGCTCACTTTGGATTGGGAATGTTCCAGTATTGTTATCCGCTTCACCGTGTATCATCAGGATTGGTTCTTTGATTTTATCAGCATAGGAAAATGGAGACATTTCATAATACACTTTTGGTGCCTGCCAGTAGGTGCGTTCCTCTGCTTGAAATCCGAATGGTGTAAGTGTTCTATTATAAGCACCACTTCGTGCAATGCCTGCTTTGAATAAATCTGAATGAGCCAATAAGTTACCTGTCATAAATGCTCCATAACTGTGACCACCTGCAGCTACTCTTGCACGGTCAACAACACCTAGCGAAGAAGCGTAATCAATGGCGGCCTTCGCGCTGGCAACAAGTTGTGGAACGTACGTATCATTTGATTCCTGATCTCCTTCTCCTACAATGGGTATGGAGGCATTGTCAAGAATCGCGTACCCCCTTACTACCCAATATATCGGGCTTCCCCAACTGATACGAGTAAATTCATAAGGTGAACCTTTTACCTGTCCCGCATTGCTTTTTGATTTGAATTCTTCTGGATAAGCCCAGAAGAAAGTTGGCAGAGGGCCATCTTCTTTCTTATATCCAGGTGGCAGGTAGAGATCAGCAGTCAGTTCAACGCCATCGTTCCTTTTATATTTCAGCACTTGCTTTTTTACGTCTTTAATTTGTGGATATGGATGTGGGAAGGAAGTTAGTTGGGTAAGACTTTTTGAGTTGGTTGTTCGGATAAAGTAGTTTGGATTTTCCGATAAGGACTCGCGCGAGGTAACGAATGTGCCTTTCTTAATGTCAGTGAAAGCAATGACATACTCGTAGTAAGGTGCTTCACTTCGCCACAAGCGGGATGTTTTTCCGTTGGTCAAATCAATCTTATCAAGAAAGGGACGGTCACCTTCTGGTGATGCTCCATTTCCGGTAAGAAAGGAGGTGTTGTTTTGAATAGATATTACTGATCTCCCAAAATTATTCATCACCATCATGACGTCACCAGGATCTGCATAAGCATCTTCCGATGAATAATCAAAAACGATTTTCTTGGTGGAAGGATTGCTGGGATCGATTTGATAAACACGCTGCTTTCTATCGGTCCACCAGCTTTCGTACACCCATGCTATTTTTTCATTGCCCCAGGCGATGCCACCATAACGTAAAGGAAGGCTTGCCAATTCAACAGGTTTAGAAGTGAAAGGGGCCACGAGTTGAAAAACTTTGTCACGCACCTCTGCTTTTACTTTTGGATCACCTCCATCTTGAGCTTCCACCCAGTAAAGTATGGAGGGTTGGTCATTTCGCCAGGAATGACTTCGTGGGCCAGGCAACGTTGAGCTAAACCCAAGTGGGATATTATCGGCCAGTGGAATTTCAGCAACGTCCTTTATGAGTCCACCATTCAAATCAATGATTCGCACCAATTGCGGAAACAACCCAGCGAGAATCAGATAGGAGTAAGGACGATGAATCGTTTTTGTTAAAATATATTTTGCGTCTGGCGATGAACTCTGTGAAGCATAAATGGAAGGATTGCCAATGGTTTTCTCAATGCCTTCTAATGTAACTTCGTTGAGCTGAGAAGTGCAGTAGTAATCAAACAAAGATTCGTCATACGGATTTTTAAGAAGATCTTGATAGGTTCTGTTTGGTGCTTTCTTTCCAAGATTTTCTTCTACAACAGGGCCAACGGGCACACGTGATTTTATTGGGGCAACTTTTCCATCTGATGCAGAAGATAGAAATAGAAGCGAATTGGAATTTGAAAGCCAGGAATACGGACTTCCAATCGTGTTATTTATTTTCTTGTTGACAAGTTTTTTGGCCGATGAGTTGGTCAGGTCTACCACCCAAAGCTCGATACGGTCAGAATAGGTTTGAAGAAAGGCCGCCTTCTTGCTATCGGGTGAAAAAGTAAAGTTGCTAAGTTGAAGTGGTGAAGGTAAGTTGGAGATGGAGGATTCCTTTTGATCCTTCAGGCTTTTCATCTTCATGCCAATGAAGAAATTATTTCGGCTTTGTCCAAAGTTATCTGGGTTAATGCGAAGTCCGGCAATTCTTAATTCCGGCCTTGACAACTCCTCTATGGTCGGGTAATCCGAACGATCCAAAAGAACCATCAGTGATTTATCTGGCGAAAACAAGACCGCAGGTGTCAAGGGGGCATCCACTAATTTTGCGATTTCTTCTGGCGGTTTTTGATAGGTAAGGTTGTCTTGTGCTTGCGTTGAAAATGCAATTAAGACGGAAAGTATGGTGAGTATTTTTTTCATTGGAAGCTTATTTAGGGTAAAATTTAGCGAATTGAAATCAGTTGGGCTAAGAGATTGGGATTGTTTTGATATTTGCTGTGATGGCAGGTGATAATAATCCATGATTTATCTACCCACTAAAGAAAAAAATCAAATTCTTCCCTTAATTTCGGGCTTAAATTCTAATTAATATGCACGCACTCCTTTTGCTTTTCCATTCAACCATCCGGTATTTTGTTTTGATTTTTCTTATTCTGGTGATTGTGCGTTCGCTGATGGGATGGATGAATAAGAAGGAGTATGACAAAATGGATGACAAGGTCAGTCTTTGGTTATTTATGCTCACGCATACTCAACTCTTGATTGGTCTTATTCTTTTCTTTGTAAGTCCGGTTGTGATTTTTAGTGGTGCTTCTATGAAAGATCCTGTAGCACGCTACTGGCTTGTTGAGCATAATACCATAATGCTTATTGCTATTGTCTTAATCTCAATTGCACGTATTTCAATTAAGAAAATTGCAGATGCAACCGCTAAACACAAGCGTCTCTTTATTTTGAACACTATTGCCCTTGTAGTTATTGTAGCTGCATTTTCGATGAGTGGAAGAGGTTTCTTTAATTTACCGAGCTATTAGAACCTGAATTGATCAGGGTTATCTCCATTTAAAAGATTTACTGTCAATCGCCCGTTGTGTGGCAAGTATTCCTTCCAGGTGATCATATTCATGCTGGATTAATTCCGACAGACTATCTTCCAATGGCCAGGAATGTTCTTTCCAATTTTCGTCTCTAAAAGTTAAGGTTATTGTTTTGTGGCGTTTTAACCGCACCAATAAATTGGGGAAGCACATGCAGTCATCCCAAAGCTCAAACATTTCATCGCTTAAATCAGACAATACCGGATTCATGATGACGACTGGTTTGTCGATGTTCATGTAGATTAATCTTTTCATCACGCCAATTTGCGGAGCGGCAATAGCACGGCCAGCCTTATACTTTGCCCGGAACTCAATAATGATGTCATGCAAATCCTGAATCACAGGTTTTAGATCGTTCACTTCTTCTTTTACAACCTCATCACATTTTTGATAAAGTCGATGGTCGCCAAGCGGAAGAATCATTTCCAGTTTTATAGTAGTTTTTCGATGGCGTGTAAATGATGTTGTGTGTGATAAATTGTGAAATATAGCATTTCACGTACATATAACTTTCCAAGCAATGGATGAGGAAGTAAGTAGCCATCAAGATCAGACTCACTCCATTTACCCAAACTATGTACTAGCTTTTTGTTTTCTTTTTCAAAAGAGAGGATCAATGATTGTTTGTCAACTCGCTTAATTTTTGGAACAAAAGCGGAGGTTGCTCGCCCTCCAGATTCCAGTTTATTCTCATATCTTCTTACCAGCTCTTCGTAGGTGCGAATGGGCCGGTTAGGTTTACCAAAGAAGAGTAAGCCAAATTTTGGTAGGCGAAAGGCTAGATTAAGTGGTTTCACCGAGAGAATCAGGTGCTCCAGATTTTCGGCAATAGACCATTTGGAATCCGATCTTTTAAAAAAAGCTGAATCAGCAATTGGTTGTACAGTTGTTAAGACTTTCTCAAACTCTTTTTGGAGCTCTTCAATAATCTTTTCTTTGGTCAAGGTTGTTGAATTTGGCATTCCTAATCTTACCTGAATCTACTAACTTTACTCAAAACAAAAATCCCCGAATGAAATACATTTATTCAATTCTGTTCTGTCTCACTGGCTTAATCGTAAATGCGCAACAATTTGCACCTCGTTATGACCTTGTAAAACTCGATAAGACGGTGAATACGTTTTATCACGAGGCAGCACCGGTTGTATCCCCAGATGGAAATGATCTTTACTTTTTTATCCAAAACCATCCTGAAAACACCTATGGAAAAGATGGGAGTCAGGATATATGGGTAACACATAAGGATGACAAGGGAATATGGTCTCCACCAAAGCGAATTGGATCCCCCTTAAATAATAGCCGTTCAAATCAAGTCTTTAATGTATTGCCCGATGGTTCCATTTTTGTGCGAGGCGCAAGAGGAAAAAATGATAAAGGTTTTTCTATTGTGAGTAACAAAGGTGGTGGTGTAACTGAATTGAAGGTAAAAGATTTCGAGGCAATGGAGAAAGGTAGATTTTATGGTGCTACCATTTCGACAGATGTAAAACACATGTTTTGTATTTTTCTGAATTTGAAGGAAGTACCCGTAGCGATTTATACATCAGCCACGCTCAGTCAGATGGAAGTTGGTCACGCCCAGTTAAAATGAAAATTACTGATAAGTCTGATGAGTTTGGTCCTTTCATCGCACCAGATAACAAGACACTTTATTTCGCTAGTGATCGTCCCGCAGCTGGAAAGCAAGGCGGCACAGATATTTATAAGTCCGAAAGGTTAGATGACACATGGGAAAACTGGTCGGAGCCGGTAAACCTTGGTCGCCCAATAAATACAGCCGCAGGTGACTCTTACTTTTCAATGGATGCGGCAGGAAATGTTTTCACATCACGCGCCAATAGCCGTGTAGATGGCGGTAATCTTGACTTGTTTGTTCTGGTGCCTCATGATATTAAAGTTATGTTGGCTGGGATTGTTTACAATGAAAAAACCAGGCAGCCCATTCCGGCCTCAGTTGTTTTAAGCATTAAAGATCAAAAGCCTATTAGCATGAAGGCGGTTGCCAATGGAAAGTTTGGAACGCGTATGCCCGAGACTAACCAATATGTTATTTCTGCAACCTCCGAAGGCTTCCTTCCAAAAGAAGAAACCTTTGCTATTCCTAAAATTGGCAATGACACTACTTTAACTGTGGAGATTAATCTCACACCTGTATCAAAAAAATTAGTATTGGCTGGAGCGGTCTTTGACAAAAAATCTGAAAAACCATTGACTTCTAAAATCGAGGTAACGATAAAGCCAGATAAGAAATCAAGCCTTTCGATTGACGCAAGTGACGGAAAGTACGAACAGGACATTTCCAGAATGGGCTGGTATGTGATGACGGCTTCTTCTTCCGGGTATTTGAATGCCACGGACAGTGTTCAAATAAGTTCAGACGAGGAGTCGCCTATTATTAAAGATCTTTATTTGCAACCTATCGAGGTGGGACTCACCGTGCGACTCAAAAATATTTATTTTGATTTTGATAAGACAACTCTGAAATCAGAATCATTTGCTGAATTAAACAAAGTAGTCGATTTCCTGAAGCGAAACGAGACTGTCGAAATTGAAATATCGGGCCACACCGATAGTAAAGGTGCTGACACCTATAATGAAACCCTTTCGCAGGGTCGATCGCAGTCTGTTGTCGATTATTTGATATCGCAAGGAATAGAGGGGGCTAGGTTAACAGCTCATGGTTACGGTGAATCAAGACCCATTGAAACTAATGAAACGGAGGAGGGTAGGGCAAATAACCGAAGGGTGGAGTTTACGGTGTTGAAAAAGTAACTTTTTAGTCTGCGTGAAAAATATCGTAAGTATTGTTATTTGAGAATTGGCAACTGATATGCTCTACATCATTGTTGCAATAGTTTTAGTCGTCAGCATAATTTTTTATTTAAGAATTTCTCGGAAAGTTTAATGGGTTGCAAGTAAATATCACTCCTCTTCTTTCAATATATCGTTGGCGCGGTCAACATCATTTTCAAAAACATGAATGCGTGCGTGCATGGAAGTCATATTTGGTAGCGGATAAAGACCCGCAAGATTTTCATTTGTCAGAAAGCAGGGAATGCCATATGCATCCAATTTAGTCTTGGCAATATTTGCATCAATTGCACTTTCGAATTGCTTTAAAACAATAATCTTATCATTTTCCATACAATCAAAGCTATTAAAACAAACTGGATAATAATTTAAAAATGAATCAACAAAGTTCAAATCACCGAAGCAGGATAATAATTGACATGGATGACGTTTTAGCCGATGCGACTGGACAGTTCATTAACTTTTACGAAAGGGAATATGGCATTCGTGTGACCAAAGAGTCGATGAATTTTAAAGAAGAAATGAAGCGTTTTCCGGATCATCATGATGAAGTGTATCAATTCACCTTCCGAAAGAATTTTTTCCGGAATATGGACGTGAATGAGAATAGTCAGGAGGTGGTGAGCAAGCTAAATCAAAAGTACGATGTGTTTATCGTCTCCTCTGCCATGGAGTTTCCCAATTCGTTGCCGGAAAAATTAGAATGGCTAGCCGAACACTTTCCCTTCTTACACTGGAAACAGTTTGTTTTTTGCGGAAGCAAGCAGATCGTTCACGGTGACTTTATGATTGACGATTTACCACATAACCTGGAGACCTTCAATGGAGAGAAACTCCTGTTCACCGCACCGCACAATATGCAGTTTAATCACTTCAAAAGGCTAAATAACTGGAAAGAGGCAGGAGAATTACTTCTTTAAACAGCATTTAGTCAGAAAAATACTCAGAAAAAGGTATTGGCCTAGACCAAGATTATAAGGATATTTAATACTTACTTATTCTTATGAAGGCTCTCATTTCTATCCTGTGTGTTGTTTTATTATTTTTTCAAGCCAGCGGACAGGCTAAATTGTCTGTAAAGTGTTTGAGTATATTGACATCAACCGTGCAGAATTGGTCACCTGGTAATGTGCAAACTGGTGGAAAAGCGACTGGTGGTGTGATCTATCAAATAGATGCCGTTCTTAAAAAGTCAGGCAACCTCAAATTTGACTCTCTTTTAGTCGAAGGAATAAGTCTTCCTTTTGAAGTGATGAAGGGCACGGAAAGGGGCTATGCCGGGTCTTTTAAAAAGGACGACTCCATAACGCTATTGGCTAGACGGAATAAGGCCGAATCCTATCGAAAGAATTCACATGAAATTAATCAGTTAATTTCATCAAAGAAGGACGCAGTTGCTTTTATTAGTATTTGGGTTAATGGCAAACGCTATTTGCATCCTATAACAGAATTTATAAAAGCGTCACGACAAAATGTTAACCAGTAAAGTACTATGGTAAAAAAAATAGTTGGTTGTTTGGCAGTGGCGGTTGTCTTGTTTTGTGGATATAACTTTTTTTATGAACCCAAAGTAGTCGATCCTCGTGAAGCCTATGAAGATTATTTAAACCATCATCCTTTTCAAGAATTTTTGAGGGCCTCTGGAGAGAAGCATGAAACAAATGGTGAGACAGACAGGCCTGATTTGGCCATTATGCAGAATTACTTGCAGACAATGGATCCGGCATTGAAACGACCCACTCCAGAATTATTAACACCTATGAATAAGGCAACAGCCAGTTTCCGTGACTCGCGTAGTAATTCGGGGAACATTCAGTCCTTATCAACTTCTATTGGAACGGGTACCGTTTGGGTGGAGCGTGGTCCGAAATCAGTTGGGGGCAGAACCCGTACTTTGATGTTCGACCCAAACGATGTGACCAACAAAAAAATATGGGCAGGTGGAGTTTCTGGAGGCTTGTGGTTTAATACTGATATTACCGATGCCAACTCAAGCTGGAATAAGGTAAATGATTTTTGGGATAACCTGGCCATCACCTGTATGGCTTCTGATCCCAACGATCCCAAAATATTTTATGTTGGCACAGGTGAGGGTTGGTTCAATGCTGATCATGTAATTGGTGCTGGCATTTGGAAAAGTATAGACAAAGGTGTTACGTGGACACAATTGCCCTCTACTACTAATTTTTATTTTATAAATGATTTGGTTGTTCGAAAGGAAGGCACTGCATCCGTAGTTTTTGCAGCAGTTAAAGGAGCTAATAGTAATGGATTTAATGCCTCAGCCAATAATGGTTTATTCCGTTCGGATAATGCAGGATCAACCTGGATCCAGGTGTTACCCACTTCTGCAGTAACCAACACATATCCAACGGATATTGAAATTGGTAAAGACAATAAAATCTATGTTGGATCGGACGCAAAATTTTCGAATGGTAAAGCTGCCCTGTATACCTCAACAACAGGTCTGCTAAATAGCTGGACCACCAAAGAGTTCAATATCGGAGGAAAAGACATGAATGGACGGATCGAAATAGCCTGCGCTCCTTCTGATGAAAATATTGTCTATGCTGTGATTGCCACCGACAATAAGATCGGAGCTATTGTTAAATCGATAGATAAGGGAGTTGTTTTTACTACTGTTTCTCTTCCTGTCGATAAGGATACGGGTATACCAGTTGATGATTTCTCCAGAGGTCAGGCATGGTATGACTTAACGATGGCCGTTGATCCAAACAATGCGAATAAGATTTTTGTTGGGGCTATAGATTTGTTTCAAAGTGCTGATGCGGGAACTACCTGGTCGCAAATTTCCAAGTGGTCGAATAATCCAAACCTGAATACATTGACATGTTCGTTAGTTCATGCAGATCAGCACATGATTACGTTCCGCCCGGGCAATGCCAATAAAATGGCGGTATCTAATGATGGTGGGGTTTATTATTCTGACGACATCACCAATGCTGCAATACAACAAGTCTTTCAAGCAAGAAATCTAAACTATAATGTCACTCAATTTTACTCGGGAGCTATCCATCCAGACAAGGTTACAGGAATCAACCACATGCTGGCTGGCGCGCAGGATAATGGAACTCAAAAATTTTCATCTATCGGATTTGGCTCTACAACGGAAGTGGAAGGTGGTGATGGTGCATTTTGTTTTATCGATCAAAAAGACCCATCGTTTCAAATCGCATCGTATGTCTATAATTCGTACAAACTTTCCACAAATGGCGGAACAAGTTTTTCTATACAATTATTAGATGATGAAGACAATGGCAATTTTATAAATCAAGCTGAGTATGATGCTAATTTTAAAATACTTTTTTCAGCAAGAAGTACGACAGCCATTTACCGTGTTAGAAATGTAACGACCACACGGGATGTCGATAGTATAAAAATTACTGGACTAGGCACTATGGCCACTGCCTTGCGGGTATCACCTTATACAACAACTTCTAGCTTGTTATATATTGGTACTCAGGCTGGAAAATTGTTTAAAGTTAACAATGCAAATTTAGGCTCACCTACGATCACGCAGGTTACAACTCCTTTTCCAAGCGGAACAATAAGTTCGATCGCATTCGGTAAAACTGATGATCAGTTGGCCGTTACGTTTTCAAATTATGGTATAACCAGTATTTGGGAAACAAGAGATGCTGGTGCTAACTGGACAAATCGGGAAGGTAACTTACCCAACATGCCTGTGCGCTGGGTGGAATATCACCCACAATTTTTTGATCAGCTTTATATCGCAACTGAGCTTGGTGTTTGGTCGACTGATAATATAAATGTTACATCGCCCGTATGGAATTCTACCAATGGAGACCTTGCTAATGTGCGCACGGATATGTTGCGCATACGTAAAAGCGACAATACAATCATGGCAGCCACACACGGGCGTGGTGTATTCACCGCTCTGATTCCATCAGACCTTGATCAGGCAATAACATTCAAAACATTTACAACAAAGATATTTGGAGACCCTTCTTTTAAAATTTGGGCTCAGTCTACATCAGGTTTGCCCATAACATTTGCAAGTACAAATACGGCAGTAGCTACAGTTGTCGATAGTACTGTAACAATTGTTGGAGGTGGAACAGCAACGCTAGTAGCATCTCAAGCAGGGAATGTGATTTATAAACCGGCTACATCAGTTAATCAAACTCTTACTGTGAACAAAGCAGCGCAAACAATAGCGTTTGGCGCTCTAATTGAAAAAGATGTGAACGATCCAGCCTTTACGATTTCAGCAACTTCATCATCTGCCTTGCCAGTTTCCTTTACCAGCAGTGTGCCTTCTGTGGCCACGGTGGCAGGTAATACCATCACCATTGTGGGGTCTGGCACAACAAGTATAAAAGCAACACAGGCCGGAAGTGGAAATTTTCTTGCAGCAGTTGATGTTCCTCAAAATTTGACAGTCGTCACTCGCATTATTCAATTGACAGGAACACTTGATTTTGGAGATGTTTTTTTAGGAGAAGATGATCAAAAGATATTTACGATTGCCAGCTCAGGTACCGGCACTATTGCAGTGAGTAATATTGTGTATCCAACAGGGTACACGGGTACAACTAAAACCTCTGGTAGTTCACTTGAAGTTACTGTAACTTTTAAACCTGTCAATGTAGTTGACTATAACGGCACGATCACGGTTGAGTCGGACAAAACTTCGGGTGTCAACACAATTGCGGTGAAGGGTAAAGGTGTAAAAATAACGGCATTGGCGGATAATCAATTAGCTGAAGAATTTGACGCGTATCCAAATCCGGCAAAAGATGTAGTTTTTGTAAAAACTAAAATTCAGATTCCTTCTGTGGATGTGATCGATAGCCAGGGACGCCTATCCAAAGAGGTAGCAACTAAGTTTGATGAGAACACCTCACAAATTGATATCACCAGATATGCAGCAGGTACCTATTTTCTAAAGATACCAACGGCAACAGGACATGTTATGAAACAGATTGTTATTCAGGATTAAGGCGGAGCAATGATTTGATTAATGCTAAATGAAATTCATATGAGAATCAGTAAAGTAATTGGTGGATTAATGTTAGTGATCTTAACTGTCTTTCTTTTGACAACATCTTCTTGTAAGGATGGCCCCACTGACGAAGAGATATTACTAAAGAAGATTTCACTTGCGTGGAAATCTTCTTCCACCGGTGTACAGTTTGACGGAAAAGATGTGAACGGAGTTTTTAAGGACTTCGCCATCACCTTTACCGAATCAAAAACTTACACCACAACAGCAGGCAATGCTCCGGTTTGGCCTGCGTCAGGGAAGTTTACCTTAAAATCAAATTCGTCAGGTGCTGGGTTTAGTCTACTACGTGATGATGGCGTTGAAGTAACGGTAGATCAATTGACTGACACTAAACTTGTTTTGAAATTTAACTACGTGGGAAAAGCGAGCCGGGTAAAAAGCGTAAGCGGTGGTTTTGTTTTTGATTTGGTTGTGAAATAGGTTAATGAATAAATACTTAAATTGCCCTGTGGTTACAAAAGAAGAACTAAAAAGGGAAATCGATAAAATTCCAGAAAATCTTTTGGAGGAGGCGTACGCTTTGCTAAAAAATGTCAACCGGGGAGGTAAGAAAGGAAATTCAGACAAAAAGGAATGGAATAATTGGAGGGCGAATCTTGAAAATTTCTCAACGGATTTTATGACAAGCCGTGATCAAACAATTATCCAGTCACGCGAGTCATTCGATTGATGATGGATTACATCCTTGATACGAACATCTGCATTTACATCATCAAACGAAGACCTCTGTCTGTTTTTGAAAAATTAAACGAAACTCCAAGCAGCAGAATCTTCATCTCCTCTATCACAGTTGCCGAATTAGAGTACGGTGTCCGTAAAAGCGCAACTCCCGAAAAGAATCAAGCAGCCTTAACTCATTTCTTAGAACCTTTTTCCATTCTAAATTTTGACACTAAGGCGGCTATTGAATACGGAGTTATTCGGTATGATCTTGAAAGAAAAGGCTTGCCTATTGGTTCACTAGATCTTTTAATTGCCGCTCATGCTAAAAGTCTGAACTTGTTACTAGTGACTAACAATGAAAGTGAGTTTAGGCGAGTTGCTAATCTCAAGGTTGAAAATTGGGTATAGCTTAAAACACTAGAATAATACTTAATCGTTTTACTGAACCGCGGCAGGGATGGAGGCATCTGTTTGAGCCCGAAGTGGCCTGAGCGAGAGTTGGCGAGTAGCGACAGCCCGTCCGTCCAACCCAATAAAATAATTTAACTTTACTTGTAACATCTCTACTACCTCACCGTCTAGTATTTGAACGATGAATCTTGAAGTTTTCGAAAACCGGGTATTACCTGCAAAAAACAAGCTTTTTCGGTTTGCTTTCCGAATGTTGGGAAGCAGTGAAGAGGCCAAAGATGTTGTACAAGAAGTAATGATCAAGGTTTGGAACGGCAGGGAGCAGATGGCGGAAGTACAGAACATGGAGGCCTGGTGTATGCGCATCACTAAAAACCTCTCGCTTGATAAGCTCCGGTCGCGACAAAGAAGAGCAACCGATTTGATGGATGAAGGATTTGAAGTTCGGCACGAAGCATTATCACCTCATGAAAACACTGAACTAAATGAGAGCATGTTAAGAATTAACCAATTGATTGCCGCGCTGCCTGAAAAACAACGACAGGTGATCCACCTTCGGGATATTGAAGGATATAGCTACAATGAAATATGCGAGATGCTGGAACTGGACATGAGCCAGGTAAAGGTGAGTTTGTTCCGAGCCCGCAACGCAGTGAGAGAAAAACTTGTAAAAATGAACGCCTATGGACTCTAAGCAAATAGATCAACTGCTGGAGAAGTATTGGAACACGGAAACTTCTTTGGAAGAAGAGCAGCAGCTAAGAGACTTCTTCAGAAGTGAAAACATTCCAGAAGCACTGAAAGAAACGGCTGAATTATTCCGCTACTTTGATCATCAAAAAAAAGTGCAGCTAAGAGAGCCGTCCTTTGATAGTAACTTGGTGCGAAAGATTAACGCAACTCGACCTGCGACAAAGACTGTGAAGATGTATTACAACTATGCGCGCATTGCTGCGGGGCTGGTGGTAGTAGTAGCTGCGACTTACTTTGTCGGACAAGAAGTACGTAAATCATATCCAGCTGAAGTGACCGATACCTACAGCGATCCTAAGTTGGCTTTTGAAGAAACAAAGCGGGCTTTGATGATGCTGTCGAAAGGCTTTGGAAAAGCCAGGCACGAAACAGAAAAGATAAAAATGTTCAATGAAGCCGAGCAGAAGATACAAGGCAAGCATACGGCTAAGGAGAAAGAAGTAACGATATAATTGAATAGAGAAAAAGAAAAATGTTAATAGTTAATTGGGAATCAACAAACAAAAAAATTAAACCGATAAAGATTATGAAAAAGTTAATAGTTGTGGCAGTGGTGATGATGGTATCGGCAGGCGTACAAGCACAGGATGCGATCTCAAAGTTTTTTAGCAAATATCAGAACGATGAAACGTTCAGTCAGGTGACGATCTCGAGCAAGATGTTCAACCTGTTCACCAACATGGAAGTGGAGGATAAAGATGATCAGGAGGTGATGAACGCGATCAGTAAGTTGAAAGGCTTGAGAATACTGACGAAAGAAGACACACGTGATTCTCGTCTGCTTTATAAGGAAGCCATGGGCATGATACCTGTGAAAGAGTATGAAGAATTAATGACAGTTCGCGAAAAAGACAAAGACATGAAATTCTTTATCAAAGAATCGGGTGGTAAAATAAGCGAACTCGTGATGGTCATGGGTGGCAACGAAGAGTTTATGGTGATGAGCTTGTTTGGTGAAATCGACTTAAAACAAGTTTC
Source organism: Bacteroidia bacterium (assembly GCA_031414855.1). Classification (GTDB taxonomy): domain Bacteria; phylum Bacteroidota; class Bacteroidia; order Cytophagales; family Cyclobacteriaceae; genus ELB16-189. Next base: position 27,228 of record JANOQK010000535.1, read on the forward strand.
TAAAATTGGCAAGAAGATGAATGTGGATGGATTGGAAAATCTTGAGAATATTAAGGACAAGAAGAATTAAATTCTAAATTAAGTCGGATGCGTGAGAAAGTTAATCATGCATCCGGTTTCGCTTTTTTAACGTCTTGGGTTTAAACCCACCTCCTTATGAAAAAAACTACGACCCTCCTTTTTGCATTGATACTAGCCTCTACGATTGGCTATAGCCAGAGCGATAGTTATCAGACACTGAAGGCAAATTTTACTGGCCGGCCGGATGTACACAGCTTCAGCGTGAATGGGTTCTTTTGCCGGATGATATTGGGTATGACGGATGAATGGGAATTTAAAGAGGCGATCAAGGATGTTCAGCACGTGAGTATTATTACCATCCCGGCAGAAGAGTTTGAAGCGCGTGGTCTTTCTGTAAATGGATTTAAAAAACTATTGAAGAAGGATTCCTTTGAGGAGCTTGCTTCCGTTCGTGATCACGGTGATGATATTACCTTTTACCTTCAGGCTACAGGCAACAAGAACCGCTACATGATAGTCGTGCAGGAACCAAATGAAGTGGTGGTGATTGAAATGAAGGGCTCCATTGATGCAAATCTTCTACTTGCTCCGGATAAGTCGTTATCTTTGCAAAATCGTTAAAGATAACTTCATCCGAGTATCCAACTTTTACGTATCAGTAAAGAAATCTTATGAAAAAGTATCTTTCGATTGCCCTCTTATTTCTTCTTTCAGCTAGCGTTGCTTATCCTCAAACCAAAACTACAGAGGATCTGGACAAACGGTTTGAAGACGGTCTTTCCCTTTATTTCTACAAGAACACCTTGCGAATGCTCAATCAAACCGACAGTAAGGAGTTTGATGAGCTAATTAAAGACATTGAGAAGATGAAGTTTTTGATGATTGATAAGACAAAGGATAAGTTCAGCAATGCTGATTATAAAAAGCTACTTATTGGATATAAAGACGAATCCTATGAAGAAATGGTGACTAGCCGTTTTCAGGGAAAGAACTTTGGTGTATATATTAAAGAGAAAAGTGGTGATGTGAAGGGCACCGTTATTCTGGCAAGTGATTCTACTAACTTGTACGTCTTGGATATTGTTGGCAAAATAGCCATTAACAAGGCAACGGATCTTTTCAAGACGATTGATGAGAGCACGGACATTGGTGGAAAAATCAAGGACTTCATCAATCATGATGAGAAGAAGGGAAAGAAAGATGAAGAGGATGATGATCATGATCATGACAATAAAGATGACAATTAGACAATCAAACAGATAAACGTTTTGGAAACAGTTCTTTCAATAAACAAGCTCACTAAAAATTTCGGCAAGCTCTGCGCGGTCAATAATCTTGACATGGAAGTAAAACGTGGGCAGGTGTTTGGATTACTTGGCCCGAATGGAAGTGGTAAGACCACAACACTCGGAATGCTTATGGGAGTTGTGAATCCAACCTCTGGAAGTTTTTTATGGTTTGGTGAAAAGCCAACGAATCTCACGCGAAAGAAAATTGGAGCGGTATTGGAGCATCCTATTTTTTACCCTTACCTCAGCGGGCAAAAAAATCTGGAACTTAATGCGATGATCAAAGGTGCGGATCCTAACAATATTCCTAAGGTATTGGAGTTGGTTGAATTGGCAACACGCAAGGACGATAAGTATAAGACCTATTCATTAGGCATGAAGCAGCGATTGGCTATTGCATCTGCTTTAGTTAGTGATCCGATCATTCTCATTTTGGACGAGCCGACCAACGGACTTGACCCGATGGGCATTGCGGAAATCAGGGAGATTATTAAAAAGATTGCAGCGGATGGAAAGACGATCATACTGGCTAGTCATCTACTTGATGAGGTACAGAAAGTTTGCTCCCACTTTGCTGTGCTTAAGCGTGGAACACTGATGCATTGTGGGCCGGTTGATGAAGTAGGCAAAGGGGAAGAAGTGGTTGAAGTGCAAGCCTATCACGATGATCTTTCAATATTGTTAAAAGAGTTTGTCGGCAGCGCGTCCATCAAAAAAGAGAATGGCGTATTTCAAGTGATGATGAAGGATGGATTCCATAGTCAGGACATGAACCGGTTTTTGTTTGAGAAAGGAATAGTAGTATCGCACCTGATCACCAAAAAGAAAACACTGGAGAAACAGTTTTTGGAAATCCTGGCGGAGACACAACATTCTAACATAATAAAAAACTAAATCCAGAATCCAGAATATATGCTTCATCTCTTAAAAATCGATCTTAAGAAACTTACCAGCTATCGCACCTTCTGGGTAATCTGTGGTTTGTATTTTCTAACGCTCGGCTTCACCACAGCGAGTGGAATGGAGATTTTAAAATGGATCGCAAGCATGGGAGCAGAGTTTGGAACTTCGATTAACATAAATCGAATTCCCCTTTATCACTTCCCTGATATTTGGCAAAATCTAATCTGGATAAGTGGACTTTTTAAATTGATCCTTTCGGTGATGGTGGTGATTTCAATAACAAATGAATATCAATACCGCACAATACGGCAAAACATCATCGATGGGTTTAGCAGATGGGAGTTCATTCTCTCAAAGATACTAACGAACCTTTTGCTGAGCTTGATGAGTGTTCTTATGATTTTTTTGATTGCCGTTGTTACAGGACTTATTTATACACCTGAAATTGAATGGACGTATTTCTTTTCAGGGATGGAATTTTTCCTTGCTTATTTTTTAGAGGTATTTGCTTTTCTCTCGTATGCTTTGATGCTTGGCATTTTTGTTCAACGATCAGGTCTTACCATCGTACTGTTGATGTTATCACACATGATAGAAGCAATTATCAAAGTCAATCTCTTTCGTGAAAGTTTTAAAGAAAGCATTGGTTGGATGAAGCAATTTTTTCCATTGGAATCCATTACAAACCTGGTGCCCCTTCCGTTTGCACGTTATGCCTTTCAGGAGATACAAGACACTGTTAGTTTAACGGCTATTGCAATTGCTTTAGTGTGGACTTTCCTATTCAATTACCTCGCCTACCAAAGATTGAAGAAAGCAGATATCTAATTTTTCTTTAAGAACTTTAAAAATTGTTTTGAGTTCTCCTCGTAAACGGGTTTGACATCCCCTCAAACCTTAAAATTGCATTCATAAAAAAAATTCCGCAATCGTTTTAAACGACACAGAAGGTGGAAAAAATTACATCCGGACAACTCGGCTCACCCCTTGCCGTATATTTGTATTGGTATTTAGGATACCTCAAACATTAAAAGAAGATTATTATGAATACGACACAATTACTTGGACTTTCTGCCGGTGCCTTCACCACTATTGCTTTTCTACCACAAGTGCTTAAAACTTGGAAGAGTCGTTCAGCGAAAGATTTGTCATTGGGCATGTTTTCATTTTTTTGTCTAGGTGTAGCGATGTGGCTCGCATACGGAATCCTCGTTCGCGACATTCCTGTGATTGCCGCTAACCTAATGACGTTGATGTTGGCTTCAACATTGTTATTCTTCAAACTTCGGTTTAAGAATTAGGCTTTATTCTATTGCCATTCATATAATTTGGAAGTTTAGCAGCGAATTGCGCCTGGAATTTGCTTACATTCAATTTCTAAAATTGAACCTATGAGCATTTCCAGAAGAGAATTCATTCAAAAGGTAGGAGCAGGAGCAGCATTATCAGGTCTTCCATCTGTTGCCGCTTTTTCAAAAACTACATTTCAGGAGAAGAAACTTGGCGTTGCTTTGGTGGGCATGGGCTATTATGCAGAACATAAACTAGCAACGGCACTTCAGGAAACTAATAACTGCTATCTCGCAGGTATTGTTACGGGAAAGCCAGAGAAAGCAGAAAAGTTTAAAACGAAATACAATCTTCCGGAAGCCAGCATTTACAATTACGAAACTTTCGATCGCATTGCTGATAATAAGAATATTGACATTGTCTATGTGGTGCTGCCTAATTCCATGCATCATGAGTATGTTATCCGTGCAGCAAAAGCCGGAAAGCATGTGATTACGGAAAAGCCAATGGCCGTTTCTGTAAAGGAGTGCCAGGCCATGATAGATGCTTGCAAGAAAGCGGGCGTAAAACTTTCGGTGGGATATCGCCTTCACTTCGAACCATTCACTCAGGAGGCCATGAGAATTGGCCAGCAAAAGGTATTTGGTAAAGTTAAGTTGGTGGAATCATCCGATGGTTTTAAAATTGGTGACCCCACCCAATGGCGATTGAAAAAAGCATTATCTGGTGGCGGTGCTATGATGGATGTCGGAGTGTATGCCATTCAGGCTGCACGCTATTCAACTGGTGAAGAACCTATTTCAGTTACTGCTCAGGAGTTTAAAACCGATCCTGTTAAGTTCAAAGAAGTAGATGAAACCATCTTTTGGCAAATGGAATTCCCCAGCGGAGCCGTTTCTAATTCAGCAACCACGTATGCCAGCTCTACCGAAAGACTTTTTATTTCTGCTGAGAATGGTTGGGTAGAACTACGTCCTGCATATGGATACGGACCGCTTGCTGGGAAGACAAGCAAAGGAGAGTTGAACTTGCCGCAAACCAATCATCAGGCGCTTCAGATGGAAGATTTTGCCAAATGCATTCTGGAAAATAAAGAGTCAAGTGTTTCTGGTGAGGAAGGATTGAAAGACATGAAAGTTGTGGAAGCTATCTATCGCGCAATAGCCAGTGGTAAGAAGGAGAAAATAGTGTAGTCGTTCAATTTGTTTCCGGCCAGTATTGTTTCATTTTTTTTCGAAGAAAGGAAACACTTCTTTCCAGTTGATCCATTCCATCTACTCCGTCTTCGATGCTAATCCATCCATTGAAGCCAACCCTTTTTAATTCAGTAAAAATGGCATCGTAGTCATTTAAGCCTTTGCCAATTTCACCATGACGCAAGCGCTTTGCATATCCTAAGGCACCGCCTTCTTCTTTGCGTAAATCTTCGATTGTACCTTCAATCAGAAATCGATCACTGGCATGCATGGTCACTACGCGGTCAGATACTCTGCTCAATAGTTCAAGCGGATCTTCGCCCGCGAGGTACGTATTACTTGGATCGTAATTTACCCCGAAGTGTGTATGATGGATGCTATCGACCAACTTGCAGAACACATCCATCTTTTGAGCGAACTCTGGGTATTCCCAAAAATCATCTTTGTAATGATTTTCTATAATTAGAGTAATGTTTCTTTCCTGGGCATATGGTAAACACGTTTCAATACATTCTACAGCAAGCTTTACTCCATCGTCTATTGAAAGTTCGGGTCTTCGTTGGCCTGAAAGGACACGACAATAAGAGCCACCCAATGCAAAGGACATGTCAATCCACCTTTTTTGCTTGGCAATTTCCTTTTGCCGGAATGTTTTATCCGGATGAGTAAAATCAGGCGAGCAACACATCATCGGAATTACTTTTCCATGGTCTTCTACTTGCTTTCGAAATATAGCCCAATTCGATTCATCAGCCATTTCCAGAAATCCTGCATACCATTCTAGTCCATCGATATCTAGTTTGACAGCAAGGTTAATCCATTCGGAAACCGTCATGGTTCCATCCTTGCATAACGCATTCATAAATGCTTTTGGAAATGCAGCGAGCTTTGGCATGGCTAAAGGTGAATTAATTAATTGGACTTAAAGCAAATCAATTAAACGTCCTTGCGAGTTAAGCACCTTTGGAGGCCAAAGGAAAAAATGGGGAATGACGTGCTGAAAATCATATTGATAGTCAATGAGTTATAAGGACGTCATTGTAAGTACCTGCGTGGATTTGTGGGATAGGGCGAAGCAATCTCCTAATTTGAAGATTGCTTCGTCCCTCCCGCTGCAGCGCGCGAACACCCGCAATGACGTAATATTTAGTTTTATGTGACATTAGTTGTCAATTTTCAATTGTAGATTCATCCTTCGGTGGATTGCGACCAATGAATGGATGTTGTTCAAGATCAACAACCTGTCCGCTGATCGGTCCGCTTTCATCTGCTAACCAGTAAACTGCTGCAGCTGCGATTTCATCTGGTCGTAAAATGCGGCCTGCTGGTGCATACATTTTCGATAATTTTTTATCCCAGTCCGAAGGTAGGCCGTGTTCTTTTTTGCGTTGTGTTTCGTTTTCCGTCAGCACCCAACCCGGATTGATTTGATTGACTCTTACTCCTGCTTCACGATGAAGCGTATCTCCGAGATTGCGCGTCATTGTCATGAGTGCGCCTTTTGAAATGCTGTAGGCAAGCAGATTCGGTTCACCACTCCACGCATTGACAGAACCTATATTCAAAACACACCCTCTTGTTTTTTCAAGATGTGGCAAAGCAGATTTTATTAATGAAAATGGTGCGATAGTATTCACATTTAAAACATGTTGGAAGAAAGCTTCGTCAGTCGTTTGAATATTTGACGAAACAACCAGTGCAGCATTGTTTACAACGGCATCTAATTTCCCGAAAGCACTAAGTGCTTTATCTACTAATCGTTGAGTTGCGCCAGGTGTTGTGATGTCTTCTATGTGGAGAACTGCCTTTTCCTTACCAAGAGTTTTGAGAACCTGCTCACCGAGATCTTGTTCGAGTCCATGAATAACAACTCGTGCGCCTTCCGCCACACAACGTAAAGCAATAGCTTTGCCTATGCCTGTGGTGCTTCCGGTAACAATAATAACTTTGTTTTGAAGTCGCATAGGTTAGACAGGCTTCAAAACACTTTTCACAACTTCGCCTTTGTGCATTTTTTCAAAAGCGGTATGCCATTCTGTGATGGGCCATACACCGCCAATAATTGGTCTTACATCAAGTTGACCACTCGCGAGTAGAGCAATGACTCGTTCCCATACAGGCCAGTTGTGACTAAAACTTCCTTGAAGCGTAACGTTCTTTTGTACCAAAGGATCAAGCGTAAAATTAAACGGCTGAGGACCCCAACCGACTTTGGTTATCGAACCATTTGGACGAACATGTTCCAAAGCGGTTTTCAAAGTAATGCTTACTCCCGCGGCATCAATGACACAATCAGCTCCTAATCCGTCACGATGTTTCGCCCAGTTAGTAGCATCTCCTGTAATACACTCAATGCCATATTGCTTGGCAATACTCAATCGGTGCTTGTCAGCTTCCAATCCAACGATGGCTACTTCGGCACCGCAAAGTTTGGCTACAGCGGCACAGAGAATACCAATAGTTCCTGGTCCAAGAACGATCACACGATCTCCGGGTTTAATTCTGGTGTTGTTTACGACAGCATTAAATGCCACACAACAGGGTTCAGTAAGACAAGCTTGCTCAAAAGAAAGTTGATCAGGTACATGATGAAGGCATCGTGCGGGAACCCTCACATACTTAGTCATCGCACCGTTCACTCCATATCCAAAGCCTTTGCGGGTAGGATCAAGATTGTAAAGACCAACACGTGACATTGGATTATCCGTATCAATTACGGCTGCGGTTTCACTTACCACGCGGTCTCCTTCTTTCCACCTTGTAACACCACTTCCGGTTTCAACAATATGTCCTCCAAACTCATGACCCAATACAACGGGATAGTTAACAGGCCAACTGTGATCAGCAGTCCATTGATGGAGATCACTTCCACACACCCCCACGTTTACAACTTCGAGCAGCACATCTTCGTCACAGATTTCAGGTTTTGCTATTTCGCGAATTTCAACGGAACCTTTCTCAGGAGCAAAGTTGACTACGGCTGCAGATTTCATTTGTGATCCCATGTGTTAAGATTTTTTATGTTTTTAAATATAAATGACGAAAGTAAGGTTGATAAATTTCCACCGCTTATGAGGCGTCTGACAGCTCAAAGGTGTCTTGACTCCTAGAGTCATCTAAACTATCGTTTTCCAATGACAACATGTCCATACCCATGGATCTTTTCGCAAATCAAACGGAGGGAACTTTCAAGATCGCCACTTGCTGTTTTAAATGCATCTGCATCAATGGTTAGGGGAGCACCAAGAACAACTAGAGGCGCACCATATTCCGGACAACGAATTGCTTGTTCAA
>JANOQK010000536.1:0-6043 GCA_031414855.1 Bacteroidia bacterium
TCTCTAGTAAATCGGTGTTTTCTTCTTTTTTAGCCATGTCTGTTATAAAAATTAAACCCCGTCCTGATCGGCATCGGGAGCGGGGTGCAAAACTAAGAATTAGGGTCTATTAAACAAAAGGTCGTGGGTTCAATCACCCTAGACTCAGAAATCGAGTAAATCTGGAGCTCTGATTTTTAAGGTTTGAGCCACTGTAACAAGGGTACAGAGAGTTGGGTTTATTTTTCCTGTCTCCATCCTGGCAATTTGTGAAAGGCTCACTCCAGATTGATATGCTAGCTCTTCTTGTGTGAAGTTCGAATTTGTTCTTAACCTCTTTAGGTTTTTCCCAAAAGCAATTAAAATCCTTTCGTCTCTGAAATTCACTTGCCGAAAAACCGGATAATAAACCCCAAATATTATAGCATATATGCTATAATGAGTTATTTTTGAATAACAAAAAACCCAAAGTCATGAGAAAGATCATTTCAATTTTGACTATTTTAACATGCCAGTTTTGGATGAACAGTTGTTCACCAGATGAGAACCTTCTTGAAGCAGAACCTACCCTAGATCAGATTTTGGGTGGTAAAGAAGTGGTCGTTCATAAAGGTTTACTGACCTTTAAAGATCCTGAAGTGTTTAACAGGATGGCTGATGAGCTTTCGAAGAAGGACATCGGGTATATAAGAGCCTGGGAAAAGGGGCTAGGTTTCAGGTCGGCCTATTCAATTTATGAAGATGCAATTGAAGAGGAAGATAGGTTTCTTGAGACAATGGTGAAAAAACATGGCGAGAATAGCGAGTTAACCAGAAGAGAAATTGGTTTTTCAGAATTTACCCAGAAATATTTAGATAAAGGACTACTTTCCAGCGATGAAGATGGGGTACTTAATGTGAATGTAATGATTCCAATGTTAGCACCGCTCGTAAATGAAGAAAGCTTAGTCAGAGTAGGAAATGAGATTAGACAATACAAGTACAATTACCTGAGAAAAATTCTGGATGTGGATTACAATAAAATTGGCAGACTGAATGAATTAAATGAGAGCTCGGATGGGATTCACGTGGCGGCAGTGGAGAGACAGCAACATGAAATAAAGGATGTGGGCAGAACCAAGGCTTTATCAAGTTGCGAGTCAATCAATGGTAGTCATCGGCTTATTGGATACGAAGAAAAGATTTTAGTTAATGACGGGGGCACACCTTGCCCTTTCTATCGAAATGACTATTATATTAGATTGCGATCATTAAAAAAGATTTTGGGAACCTGGCAAAACTTCAAAACTACCCAATTCACGATTACCTCCACCGTAGCGTTTGATCACCTTAATTGTGATTACACCGTTAGAAATGGTGTCGATAGTTTTAATAGTACTTATTACTCGACACCTTCTGGTTGGGAATGGCACACACTCGATCTTTATTGGGTCAGGAACTTTAATACTGGCCCATGCCAAAGTTCTACTGGGAATTGTTATGGACCAGGATCGATGGTATTTAGAGTTGGTTACAGTAGATATCATTATGTAACAGGAGTAAATGGTACCGCATGCGATTTGCCTTAATTATTTCATTTGTTCTTTTGACAGGCTTAGCCCTCGCACAAACCCGCGAGTGGGGGTTAACATTTTCTCCTGCCTACTCAAAGGGCAAGCTTCCTAATGGTTATGGAGTTAGTTATGCTGGTGCTCCATTTTTTACGGGTGATCTTGTGCTCAGAGAAGAGACTGTTCCGGGTTTTTCTGCAGAGTTCTTCAGAGAAAAATCTACCAAGTGGAAACGAGTTTCGGTCAAGACTGGTTTTGGTTACTTAACCTGTGGTGCATATCAGCATTTCGATTATGACTATGCCAACTCTATCAATAACATTATTTCAATTGAAAACAGATTTGGCTACATAACTGGCAATGTCTTAGCGAAATACAGTTTGCCAGTGAAAAATGTGGCAATGTTCGCTAGCCTTGGGCCGCATTTTGGGTATTTGATCTATTCCAAGGAAACAAGCATAAACTATGTTGCAAACGGAGAGGTTGCGGAGGGCAGTTTTAATTTTTTATCTCATGAAGAGCGTTTCAATTATGGACCTCAATACAGCATTGGTGGGCGGTTCAAAAAAATATCGGTCGAAACCTTTTACAGATCATACTACAAACCACAATACCACACAGCTGGAAGACGAATAGTAAATTTTGGATTTGCCTTGTCCTATTATTTCAATGGAAAGAATAGCAAATTGAAAAAATAGGCTTGGCGTTCTTCCTGATCAATCCAAAATGTAGGGATAGTCAGTCTGCACATAAACGTCCTTGAATGCCTCGCTCGGATCAGGATAATTCGACTCCTCAGCAAACTTTACACTCTCTTCAACTTGAGCATTGACTTTCTGATCGATGACGTCAAGTTCTTTTTGGCTAGCCATTTTATTAGTCAGAATAGTATTTTTAACAACTTCCACAGGATCGCGTTGCTTATATTCCTCAACCTCCTCCTTGGAACGATATTTTGCTGGATCGGACATAGAATGACCTTTGTAACGATAGGTTCTGAATTCCAAAAGAGTTGGTCCATCTCCTTTTCTTGCCCGCTCAGCAGCTTTAGCTACGGCAATGTGCACAGCCTCCACACTCATCGCATCTACTGGTTCGGAGGGCATATCGTAAGCTTCACCAAGAGTATATAAATCATGTACGTTAGAAGTACGCTTAACTGAGGTACCCATGGCGTAACCATTATTTTCTATGACAAAAATTACTGGCAATTTCCAAAGCATGGCCAGGTTTAAAGCTTCATGAAAGGCTCCTTGGCGAACAGCACCATCACCCATGGAGCAAACACATAAGTTTTTAGTGTTGTTATATTTTTCTGCAAATGCTATACCTGCGCCCAATGGAATTTGCGCTCCCACAATTCCATGACCTCCAAAGAAATTATGTTCCTTGTCGAAAATATGCATGGATCCACCTTTCCCTTTTGAAACGCCAGTTTCTTTTCCGTAGAGTTCTGCCATCACTGCCTTAGGGTCTGTGCCTAAAATAAGAGGGTGAGCATGATCCCGATAAGCAGTAATCCATTTATCATCTTTTGTAAGTGCTGATACAGCTCCGGCAGCACAAGCTTCCTGGCCTATGTATAAATGACAGAAGCCACGAATTTTTTGTTGGCCATAAAGTTGCCCGGCACGCTCTTCAAACTTGCGCATCAGAAGCATGCTTTCATACCAAAAAAGATAAGTCTCTTTTGAAAACGATGCTTTTTCTGTTGTTGCTTTACCTTTGCCTTGGGTAGTGGTAGCCATATCGTTATTTTTGATTCAAATGTGAGTTGCGAAAATACGGTACAGGTGGCCAATCGCCAAACAATCCAACTTTTATCAGAATCCTCAAGACTTAGAAATTCAAACCGCCTCTCGTGCAGCTTCAAAGACTTCAATTATTCAATTTTAAAAATTATGAGGAGGCTGAACTTCTTTTTTCGGATAGAATTCAATGCTTTTTAGGGAATAACGGAAGTGGCAAAACTAACTTGTTGGATGCAATTCATTACCTCGCCTTTACAAAAAGCGCAGTGAATCCTTCTGATGCCCAAAACATCCGGCAAGGCCAGATCCAGTTCCTGGTAAAAGGTGAGTTTGTTATAAATGGCACTTCAAAAAAAGAGGTGATCTGCTCATTTCAACAAGGGCAAAAGAAAATTATCCGCGAAGACGGACAGGATTATCTGAAATTTTCCGAGCACGTTGGGAAATATCCAGCGGTGCTGATTGCTCCCCAAGACATTGAATTGATTTGGGATGGCAGCGAATTAAGAAGAAGATTTTTCGACAGCTTAATATCTCAACTTGATAAGACTTATCTGGAAAACTTAATTATCTATACCAACCAGCTCAAGCAACGCAATAGTCTTTTAAGAATGTTTTCTGAAAGTGGTAAAGTTGATCACGATTTATTAGCCACATATAATGATCAGATAATTCCGGCAGGGAAATTCATCTCTAAATCTAGAAGAGATTTTTTAGTAGAGTTTCTTCCCTTCTTCAAACAGCACTATCATTTTTTGGCAGGCGAGGCGGAAGAAGAAGTAAACATCACTTATCGTTCTGATCTTGAAACTTCGGATTTTGGAGATTTGCTCAAAAAAAACTTTCAGAGGGACTTGATGATTCAGCGGACTTCCTCAGGGATTCATCGCGATGATTTTCTTTTCACTTTAAATAAAGGCGAGCTAAAGCGCTATGGCTCGCAAGGCCAGCAGAAATCGTTCTTGATCGGGCTGAAACTGGCGGAATTTCAAAGTATTGCCGAGCGAAAGGGCTTTAAACCCTTGTTATTGTTGGATGATATTTTTGATAAACTGGATGACCTGCGCATTCACAAGTTGATGCTTTTGATCGCCCAGGGAGTGTTTGGCCAACTTTTTATTACGGATGCCCGAGAGGGGAGAAGCAAGGAAATCTTATCTGCTGCAAAATTGGATGCTAAACTCTTTACCGTGGAAAATGGTAAATTGAGAACGAATGGCTAAAGGCAAAGGCGATAATGAAGGGAATACAATGCACATTGGGCAGGCCATTCAAAATTTGCTCAGCAGCTATCATATAAAATCCAAATTTGATGAGGCCAATCTGATTGGTTCTTGGGAACGCCTGGTAGGAAAGCCAATAGCCAAAAGAACCAAGAAGGTTTATATCCGCAACAAAGTCCTCTTTGTAGAGCTGGATTCACCATCCATGAAGCACGATCTCAGTATGCACAAAAGCAAGATTCTTGACATTCTGAAGAAGGAGTTTGGAAACGAGGCTGTTCATGAGATAGTTTTGATGTGATCTGTGTACTTTAGTTAAAACAATAGGTGCTTAAATCAATCATTGTTGGGTTATTGGGCAACTCAGTTCAATAAATCATTGACCCCAGTTTGTCTAAACCGAAAAACCGTATAATTTTGCACTCCTATTTTTTGGCATTAGGCCGAAAACTGGGAAAAGCATAATCCTGGGACGCTTGGGATAAAGCTTGAAATCGTTCTTGAAGAGATTGAAATAATTGCTGGGGAGATACTCAAGCGGCCAACGAGGACAGACTGTAAATCTGTTGACTTATGTCTTCACAGGTTCGAATCCTGTTCTCCCCACAGGGCAGAGACGCAAGATGTTGCGTCTCAACAAGCGGGAGTAGCTCAGTTGGTAGAGCGATAGCCTTCCAAGCTATAGGTCGCGAGTTCGAGCCTCGTCTCCCGCTCAGAGTCGTTTGATAGTTGTTCGTTATTCGTTGTTCGTACTTCGAACAACAAACAACGATGAACGAACAACGGCATGAATGCTGTTGTAGCTCAGGGGTAGAGCACTTCCTTGGTAAGGAAGAGGTCGAGGGTTCAATTCCCTTCAACAGCTCTCTTGAATTACAAATTCAAGATTCCAAATTCAAAATTTGGGTCTTGATAGAAATCGCCTAATGAGGCATTTTGAACCAGCCTGCCGGATGCAGGTTTGAAATTTTGAATATTGAATTTTATCACCGATGCGTAGCGAACATCAATAAAGTGATGAAGTGAAAATCAGTCTGCGTAAAAACAGACACGAATAACCCTTATTCGACAGGCATATCATGTTTGGGGTGTATAGGTTTCTTTGAAAGAAGAAGCCACTAGGTTGTAACGTATTTAAACAATTTATACACTTTTAAACTTTAACTGGGATTTTCAAATATGGCAAAGGAAACATTTGACCGCTCGAAACCGCACGTAAACATTGGTACTATTGGTCACGTAGATCATGGTAAAACCACGCTTACTGCTGCAATTACAAAAGTACTCGCTTCTAAAGGACTAGCTTCAATGAGAGATTTCTCTTCCATTGACAACGCTCCTGAAGAAAAAGAAAGAGGTATCACCATCAACACTTCACACGTTGAGTATGCTACATTAAAACGTCACTATGCTCACGTAGACTGTCCAGGTCACGCTGACTATGTGAAGAACATGGTTACTGGTGCTGCCCAGATGGACGGTGCCATTTTGGTTGTTGCTGCTACTGACGGCCCTATGCCTCAAACCCGCGAGCACATTC
>JANOQK010000537.1:0-7709 GCA_031414855.1 Bacteroidia bacterium
TTTGAAAGGGACACAAACAAAATTTGATTTTGTGCCTGAGCAAAGCACCGATTTTATTTTTTGCACGATTGGTGAAGAGTATGGATGGATTGGCAGCCTGGTGACGATCTCTTTATTCGTGGCATTACTACTAAGAGTAATATTTATAGCCGAGCGACAAAAGAGTCGCTTTGCGCGAGCCTATGGGTACAGTGTGGCCAGCATTTTCTTTTTTCACTTTGCTATTAATATTGGCATGACTATCGGTCTTTTTCCGGTGATTGGTATCCCCTTGCCTTTTTTTAGTTACGGGGGCTCTGCTTTGTGGGGCTTTACCATTTTGCTTTTCATTCTCCTCAAACTTGATGCGCATCGAAGTGAGATGTTGCAGCGGATTTAATTCCACTTCGATTTTTCATCTCTTTCGCGATTTTCCTGAAATGGCTACCAAATAATGGGTGAGATTTACGTAAGCCAAAAAGCTTGTTCAGTCCGTGCTCGTAATAACTATTGAAAGTGATTGAGCCTTTTGTATTTTTACTTATCATCAACTAAGTAAAATGATTTTTAATTTTCGTTTCATCTTCTTTTTTCTTTGTTCGATTTTCATTCAGCTTGCTGCTTCAGCTCAAGTCATAAAAGGCCTTGTACAAGACGCCAAAACACATGAGCCACTTCCCTTTGCCAACGTATTTCTGAATAACACTACGAAAGGAACGGTCACCGATACAAAAGGCGAGTTCCTGCTACGCTCTATTGGTGAACCAGGCTCTTATGAACTGGTTGTTTCATTTGTTGGATATGACTCTTATAAGGTAAAGATCAACATCAGTGAAAAGGAAATCATGTCCGCGTCTATAGGTTTAGTTCCCTCCAAACAGGAGTTGACGAATGTGGACGTGAAGGCCTCGCGCGATAAGGTGTGGGAAAAACAATTGAAGCGATTTGAAAAAGTTTTTTTAGGCGATGATAAGCTGGCAGACTCTTGTAAAATTCTTAATCCATGGGTAATTGATTTTGTACAAGAAAAGTCAGGCAAGATGTTGGCCTATGCACAGGAACCAATTCAGATTGAGAACAAGGCCTTGGGATACAGCCTGTTCTTTTATCTAAAATATTTCTGGATGGATCGCACCGGCTACTTTATTGTGGGCAATGTTCGGTTCGTTGAAAAACAAAGTGTGGATGAGAAAGAATTTATGAACTGGCAGATCAACCGGAAAATTTCTTACCTCAAGTCGCGTCAGCATTTGTTTAAGGCCATAATAGACCAACGTATTCAGGGCGAAGGGTTTCGCATCTATTCCGATAACAATCCTTCGGCAACCACCACCATTCGCTCGGCCATGTTCAAGGATAATCTCGGAAAAGTCGTTTTCCCCTATGATACAACAGCTATTGTAGCGCCCGGAAAAGACAACACGTATAAAATTAACTTGAAGGGAAAGGTAGAGGTGCATTATCAAAATCAAAGGGCATTGGTGCGCACCTACCGCGATATATCGTATCCCGTTAGCTGGATACGATTGAACAACAACAGCGTGGTAGTCAACAAAGATGGGTATGAATTAAATCCCACCGATGTGATTGTCTCCGGAGACATGAGTTCAGACAGAGTTTCGCGTATGTTGCCGTTGGATTATAAACCTACTAATGTCTCTACTTTAAAAGATGAAAGTGGTGAGTTTCTATCTCAATTTCAGGAGAAGATATATGTTCATACCGACAAGCCTTACTATTATCCGGGCGAGCCTCTTTGGCTCAAAGGATACATTAATTACAACACACCTTCCTTGCGGGATTCTCTCAGCAGCACCGTGTATGTTGAGTTGATCAATCCACAAAAGGAGATGGTGCTTTCCAAAACTCTGGAAATAGATCACGGACTCTTCAACAACGATCTCATTTTACCTGACGTGCTTCCGGCAGGCACCTATTACCTGAGGGCGTACACAACTTTTAGCCGGAATTTTGGTGACGCCAATCTTTTCTTGAAACCCATTCCCGTTTTGGGTCCGAATGATAAAGCCGATCCGAATCAAATGTTAAGTCCCTTGGTTGAAGATTCGCTGTTGCGGATCACATTGGATAAACAAAAGTATAAACCACGCGAAAAAGTGACACTCACCTTGCAGTTGCTTGCGGAGGACGGCTTGCCCATCTCTGCAAATCTGTCCATGTCAATAACCGATAATCAAGTGGTTCCTATAGTTGAGCCAGTTTCTCTTGTGAAAGATTTTCCATTTAGTGAAAAAGATAAACACAAGAATCTGGTGGCTAGCTATCCCGTGGAATATGGGTTTAGTTTTACCGGCCGCTTCCTAAATGACAAGGGAAAGCCGGAGATCGCCATATTGAATGGGATTCAATTCAATCCACAAAATCTGGTTTTCACGCAATCGGATGAGAAAGGAATATTTTCTATAAGTGGATTGCATTTTTATGATACCGCCATATTCGCCCTTAAGGCAGATAAAGCCAAAGATGCGCCCTACGGAAAAATAGAATTGGTGGAGCGCAATGCTGCTGCCATGGATTTTAAAATCGTGGATCTAAAAGTTGATTTACTTCCCATCAAATCACCAAAGCGTATGGTGACCGAGTATGAAGTACCTAGAGGCACACGTCTACTAAACGAAGTGGAAATAAAAGCAAGCCGGATAAATGTGGATGCAACAGACTATCGCATAAAGCGGCCATACGGGAAACCAGATTATGTATTAAAGGGGAAGGACATCAATACAGGATACGGGAATTTGTTATTTAGTCTACAAGGAAAATTTCCGGGTTTAAATGTAAGACAAGCAAACAATGAAGGACAACTCTCAAGGTGGGTGGTGTATCTCCAACGCGGACTTTCAATTTTAAATCCAGCTGAGGTTCTTATTACAGTGAACAATGCGATTATGACTGGCACCCCGGAAAGTATTTTAAGTGCCATAAACCCCAATACAGTTGAGTCCATTGAATTGAAGTCGGGAGTTAACGTGTTGTACGGAGGCCTTGGGGGCAATGGTATATTAGCCATCTACACCAAGACAGATGTTTCGGATGAACAAGTTATCAAGGCTCCGAATTTTCAACAGATCAAAGTACCGGGTTATTCACCTGCCAGAAGGTTTAGGTATCCCGACTATGACGATCCTGAAACAGACAAAGCTCAACCTGATTTCAGGTCTACGATTTATTGGAACCCCAATGTGATCAACGATCCTAAAACCGGACTTGCTACTGTTTCATTTTACACGGCTGATCTGGCCGGCAGTTATCGTGTGGTGGTGCAAGGCATCACGCAACAAGGCGAGCCTGTAATGAGCGAATATTTCTTTGAAGTGGATAGGTAAATCCAATCATAGCAGCAGGTATTTTTGATATCACCTAATCACCGATTATAAAAATAATTTTATAAGATGATCTTGATTTTTTAGATATTTGATCAATCACAAATGTGCTATAGTTATGACTAAAGAAGTTATTTATTCCGCCAATGCGCCTGAACCTATTGGGCCTTACAGTCAAGCGATAAAGGTTGGAAACACACTTTTTATGTCTGGTCAGATTGCGATTCAAAAATCTACTGGGGTGCTTCTTACGGGCAACATTAGTGAGGAGGCAGAGCAAGTCATGAAAAACCTGGATGAAGTTTTGAAAGCAGCCGGCATGGATTTTTCAAATGTGGTGAAGTGCACCATTTTTCTTACAAATATGGGCGATTTTCCAAAAGTAAATGAAGTCTATGGTTCCCGATTTGCAACGCAACCACCCGCACGCGAAACAGTTGAGGTTAGCGCTTTACCCAAAGGGGTGAATGTTGAAATTTCCTGTATTGCCGTGAAGTGATTAATCTGCTTCCATCACACGATGAAACATTAGTTCTTCCATTGAGTGTGGAAGAAGTTGTTAAGAGACTTTCTGGAATTACCAGAAACGATTTAGCAGCTATTCAAGATAAATCAGTATTGTTTTCCGGCTGGATAAAGGAAGATCGCTTTCGTATCTCGTTGAAGGTTAGCCGACCCAATAACTTCCTTACTCTGATCAAAGCAAGTATTGAATCCACTTCTTCAGGTTGTCTGATTTTCATTGACTATCAACTTTTTCCTACGACTAAATTGTTTGTCAGCTTTTGGCTTTTGCTAACGTTTTTGTTTTCCATAGCTGTTGGATTCCAATATTCAAGTTTTTGGTATGCATTGGGCGGAGTGGCCATCGCCATTTGTATCTACCTGATCACCTGGTCGAATTTCCATCTTCAACTAAATATGGCGCGCACAGAGTTGCTTAAAGTTCTGGAATGAATTATTGCCAGTAACGGACATAAATCAGTTCAAAAATCACCTTAATCCTAGCTACATTTGCCTTCCTATTTAAAATTGAAATGAGAGAAGTACGAGTCCGGTTTGCGCCTAGTCCTACAGGCGCTTTGCATATTGGCGGAGTAAGAACAGCGCTTTATAATTCTTTGCTTGCACGAAAGTACAAGGGCACGATGATTTTGCGCATTGAGGATACCGATCAAACTCGTTTCGTTCCTGGCGCTGAAGACTATATATTAAAATCACTGGCTTGGGCAGGCATTCAAATTGATGAGGGTGTTGGCAAAGGTGGGCCACATGCTCCTTATCGGCAGTCAGAAAGAAAACCTATCTATCGTCAATACGCTCAAAAACTTATTGAGGAAGGAAATGCTTACTATGCATTTGATACTCCCCAGGAATTAGAAGCTACGCGCGAACAACTAAAGGCAAAAGGCATTTTAAATTTTCAGTATGACAGCATCACTCGTGTGCAAATGAAAAATTCATTGACGCTATCAGATGCTGAGGTGAAACAGAAATTGGAGGCCAACGAATCCTATGTTATTCGTTTGAAAGTTCCAGCCAAGGAGGAAATCAGACTGACCGATTTAATAAGAGGTGAAGTGGTTGTCGACTCTTCACAGATAGATGATAAAGTACTCATGAAATCAGATGGAATGCCAACCTACCATTTGGCCAATGTGGTCGATGATTACCTGATGAAAATTTCTCATGTGATTCGTGGAGAGGAGTGGTTGCCATCAGCTCCATTACATGTATTGCTTTATAAATATTTGGGTTGGGAAAAGGAGATGCCACAATTTGCGCACCTTCCCTTATTACTGAAACCGGATGGAAATGGAAAACTGAGTAAACGTGATGCCGACAAAATGGGCTTCCCGATTTTTCCGTTGGATTGGACAGATCCAAATACAAAAGAACTGGCAAAGGGTTATAAGGAATCAGGCTATCTGCCTGAAGCGATGATTAATTTTCTGGTATTTCTGGGATGGAACCCTGGAACAATTCAAGAGATTTTTTCAATGGAACAATTGATTGAAGCATTTTCGATTGAACGTGTAGGCAAAGCCGGTGCAAAGTTTGACATCCTGAAAGCACAATGGTTCAATCAGCAATATCTGAAAGCAAAATCTGATGAAGAGTTAGCTTCTTATTTATTGGACTCATTGGCAACGGAAAAAATAGAATGCACAAAAGAGAAAGCGTTGAAAATCTGTTCCGTGATGAAAGAGCGTGTTACGTTTCCGCAGGATTTCTGGATACAAGGTAAATTCTTTTTCAAAGCACCGACTTCGTTTGACGAGCAAGTTGTTTCTAAAAAATGGAACGAGGACACTGTGAAAGTGCTGAGCGCGTATCGTGATGAAATGGATAAACTTTCAAACGTAACGGCAGAGGTAGCAAAATCAACACTCGAATCAGTTACGGCCAATCTTGGTATTGGGACTGGCAAAATTCTGCAGTCGCTTCGTGTCTCCATTACAGGCGGAGCATCGGGTCCTGACCTGATGATGACAATGGAGATCATTGGAAAGAATGAGGTGGTTGGAAGACTGAGTTATTCCTTGAATACTTTAAAAGTTAACGCGGGATAGATAAAACCAAAAATGTATGTCAAAAAAAATTGGCAAGCCAAGTGTAAAACAAGGAAAAGCTCGTGTTCATCGTGATTTGGATGGTCTTGAAGTTTCAATTAACCAGTTTGGCGAACTGAAAACGAATATGAACATTGAGAAAATCAATGAGTTTCTTAATAAGAATGTCGATGATAAGAAACTGGAAGAACGCACTGACTATGAAGAGATAAAGAAGGGAAAGCCAAAGAAGAGCAAGTAAGTTCCGCTCTTACAATAACCTTAGTCAAATGACTGTAACAGATAAGCGAAGTATTCCGTATAAAGGAATCAAAACCATATAATTATGCCGGCATCACATGTGATCGACTATCAAATTAAGGGAGAGAGCATTCAGATTGTAGAAGTTGAACTGGATCCATTGGAGACGGTAATAGCCGAAGCAGGAGCCATGCTGTTTATGGATGATGGAATCCTGTTTGAAACAAAAATGGGAGATGGTTCAAATCCCAACGCTAGTCTTTTTGATAAATTATTATCAGCAGGAAGCCGGGTGCTGACAGGCGAATCCCTTTTCATGACGCACTTTACCAATCGCGGAAATAGAAAAGCGAAGGTGGGATTCTCTGCTCCTTATCCAGGCACTGTCATTCCAATTGACTTGGCTCAAATGCGTGGCAATGAAGTAATTGTTCAAAAAGATGGATTCTTGTGCGCGGCTTTTGGTACTAAACTAAGCATTGTCTTTAATAGAAAAATTGGATCTGGCCTTGTGGGTGGTGAAGGATTTATTTTGCAAAAACTTCAAGGTGATGGATTAGCATTTGTTCATGCTGGAGGAACATTGATTGAACGCACCTTAAACAATGAAACACTTCGCGTGGATACGGGTTGCGTAGTGGCGATGGAATCTCATATTGATTTTGACGTGGAGACTACTGGCAGCTTAAAATCAATGGTGTTTGGTGGCGAAGGAATTTACCTGGCCACGCTTCGTGGCACCGGAAAGGTTTGGCTGCAATCTATGCCCATTAGAAAACTCGTTCAGGCTTTGGCTCCTTACGGTGGCAATAGCCGAAAGGAAGCGGGTTCTATTTTAGGCAGCTTTCTGGAACGTTAGTTAATGCTTTTACTTTTTGAAAAGATGGGGTATCAACATAGGTACCCTTTTTTTATAGGCGAGATAAGTATCTCCAAATTGTTGAATTAATTTATTTTCTTCAAGCTGAATGCCGATGATCAGGTAACAAAAAATGCAGAGCATAGAAACCAGTGTGGGCAAATTGGGATTGAATAGAAAAAAGCCCACAGCAATCAAGATTGTTCCTGAATAGATAGGATGCCTCACTTTGTTTAGGATTCCACTTGTGGAAAAACCATTCTGCTCTTCCTTTAGCCCAAGAAAAGAACTCAATTTATATTCGCGAAAAGCAGCTTTGATCACAAAAACACCAAACGTGGCAAGCATCAAACTTATATAGCGAGCAAAAACAACACCTTCAAAAAATGCTGGAGACGAAATGCTTCCATTTAATATAAGTAGACCAAATAGGCCAACTGTTGATAGTATGTTATAGCTCAGTCGATAGTAATGAAGTTTACTTTTTAACTTTTTTGCGAAAAAATCCTTGACAAGTGTGGAGGCAAGCCAACTGTGAAAGAAAAAATAACCAGCCCAAGAAATAATAAGAATAGCATAACGCATATGCAAAGATAGCCCCTCAACATCATGGAATATTAATACCAGTACTGAAATGTTTAATTTTAAAGATTAGTGAGAACTCATATGAATCCAGTAAAAATTGGCCTTATTCGTGAAGGCAAAACAATTCCTGAC
>JANOQK010000538.1:0-8379 GCA_031414855.1 Bacteroidia bacterium
AGGATTTGTGTGATGGGGCGAAGCCTGTCCGACCGCAGTCATCCGGGCGGGCAATCTCCCGATTTTGGGGATTGCTTCGTTCCTCCCGCTGTCCATCGCGGACACTCGCAAAGACGTAAAATTGTTAGGTTTGCGTAACATCACTTATTAAAGTTCAAATTCTACTAATGCCTAAGTCCTAATGTCCAAATCCCAAGCAACCAATAGATTAATTCATTCAACATCTCCTTACTTATTGCAACATGCGTACAATCCAGTTGATTGGTTTGAGTGGGGCAGCGAGGCTCTTTCAAAAGCGAAAAAAGAAGACAAGCCTATTTTAGTAAGTATTGGATATTCCTCTTGCCATTGGTGTCATGTGATGGAACGTGAGTCATTTGAGATCGATGACATCGCGCACATTATGAATGAACATTTTGTGTGCATTAAAGTAGATCGTGAGGAACGTCCCGACATTGATCACATTTACATGGAAGCTGTGCAGGCCATGGGCTTGAATGGTGGCTGGCCACTAAATGTTTTTCTTACGCCCGATCAAAAACCTTTTTACGGAGGCACGTACTTTCCACCACAGAATTGGGCGCAAATGCTCTTGCAATTGAACAAAGCTTTTCAGCAGAAGCGAACTGAAATTGATTCTTCAGCGAATGATCTGATTCTGCATTTGAACACAAGCGATCTACAACGGTTTGCCAAAGAGCCTGGACTTGAAAAATTCAAGCAGGAAAGTCTGGACGGAATGTTTAACATTCTGGCTTCGCGTTTTGACAAAACCTGGGGCGGAATAGAAAAGGCTCCCAAGTTTGTTATGCCTACTATCTGGCTGCTTCTTTTGCGGTACCATTCTATTACAAAAAACAAAGAAGCCCTTTATATGGTACGTCATACCTTGAAGAAGATGGCTCAAGGTGGATTGTATGATCAGATTGGTGGCGGCTTCTCACGCTATTCAGTAGATGGCGAATGGTTTGCGCCACACTTTGAAAAAATGCTGTATGACAATGCGCAATTAGTAAGTCTATATTCAGAGGCATACGCCATCACCAAAGAAGAGTCATTTAAAAATGTAGTTTACGAAACGACAGAATGGTTGCAACGAGAAATGACTCATCCGGACGGTGGATTCTATTCTGCACTTGATGCCGATAGCGAAGGCGTAGAAGGAAAATTTTATACCTGGACCTATGATGAACTTAAAGAAGTGATTGGCAATGACATCCAATTAGTTGAAGACTACTATCAAGCTACTGACCAAGGCAATTGGGAGCATGGAAGAAACATTTTACACCGAAAAGATGATTCTGTTCCATCCACTAAAATAAAAGAGATAAAAGAAAAACTACTAAGAGCCAGAGCGCCACGCATCCGTCCCGGACTGGATGATAAAATACTGACAGGCTGGAATGCCATGATGGTGCAAGGATTTATTGATGCTTATAAAGCATTTGCTGATCATCAATTTCTTGAGTTGGCATTAAACAATATTTCATTTCTGGAAGCAAATAGTATCCAAGATGGAAAGGTCTACAGAGAATTTAAGAACAAACACTCCACGACAGAAGGATTTCTGGAAGACTATGCGTTTCTTATTCAGGCGTATACCGCCTTGTATCAGGTTACTTTCCTTGAAGAATGGCTGAAGAAAGCTGAACAATGGACAATATATGTGATGGAACATTTCTATGATGCAATTGAAGGCTATTTCCATTTCGCTTCACGTTCAGCAGAACAGTTAGTCGCAAAAAAGAAAGAAGTGTTCGACAATGTGATTCCAGCCTCCAACTCGGTGATGGCACGTAATCTTTTTCGTCTGGGTACACTGCTGGAAAAATCAGACTGGAAAAAAATGGCAATGGATATGTCCTCCAGACTTACATCGATTACAGAATCAGAGCCGGGTTACATGTCGAATTGGGGAATCTTGTTTTCAGAAATTACACATGACCTGACTGAAATTGTTATTGTGGGGAATGATTCAGATAGCCTAAGAAAAGAAATTCACCAACATTATTTACCATTTGCATTGACCTTAGGAACCAAAACAAAAAGTGATTTGCCACTTATGGAAGGTCGTGAAGCCAAAGACGGAACAACGATGATTTATGTCTGTTTCAATAAGACGTGTAAGCTACCTGTCACGACAGTAAAAGAAGCCCTTGACCAACTGTAAGTCCTCCTGATTATTTGCTAAATTGAAGATCATTAAACCACCAAGAAAGTCTCAAAATGACGTCTATAAAATATATTTAACCTGTTATTTCATGAAGTCCAATTTCGCCTTATCGATTTTCCTACTTCTCATCTTTTCCTGTTCAAAAAAAGAAGTTGTGCCACCCGCAGCTTTACTGCCTATTCCCAGTGAAAGTCAATTAGCTTGGCACGAAATGGAAATGAATGCCTTTGTGCATTTCACAACAAATACCTTCACAGGAAAAGAATGGGGCTATGGCGATGAGCAGCCATCTATTTTCAATCCAACAGAATTCGATGCTGATCAATGGGTAAGCACTTTTAAGCAAACAGGATTTAAAGGGGTCATTCTAACTTGCAAGCACCACGATGGATTTTGTCTGTGGCCCAGTCAATACACAGAGCACTCGGTAAAAAACAGTCCGTGGGAAAATGGAAAGGGCGATGTGGTGCGAGCTGTATCGGAGGCTTGCAAAAAGTATGAATTGAAATTTGGAATTTATCTATCTCCATGGGATCGCAATCACAAAGACTACGGAACACCAGCCTACGTTGAGTATTACAGAAATCAATTAAACGAACTCTTCACCACCTACGGCCCTGTTTTTGAAATGTGGTTTGATGGCGCAAATGGTGGGGATGGGTTTTATGGAGGCAAACGTGAGAAGCGAAGCATCAATGGATCTACTTATTATGATTGGCCAGCCACATTAGATGCAGTGCGAAAGATGGAACCAAACATTATCTTCTTTAGCGATGCCGGACCAGGTGTACGTTGGGTGGGCAACGAAAGAGGAATTGCCGGTGAAACCAATTGGAATACGATAAGTTCAGATACACTTTATGCTGGCAAGGCAGGAATTGAAAAACTACTGAATGAAGGTTCTGAAAACGGTAATCAATGGATACCCGCTGAAGTGGATGTCTCCATTCGCAAAGGATGGTTTTATCATGCAGAAGAGGATACGTTGGTCAAGTCTCCTGAAAAATTATTTGACATTTATCTGACTTCGGTTGGGCGTGGTTCAACGCTACTGCTCAATATGCCACCGGACAGACGTGGACTTCTCCATGAAAATGATGTGACCACTTTGAAAGGATTTCGCTCTATCTTAGATAAAGAGCTTAAAACTAATTTAGCATTGAATGCAAACGTAGAAGCAACAACTTATCGTGGTAAAGCTGATCAATTTTCTGCGACCAATATAACGGATGGAAATAACGAAACGTATTGGACTACAGATGATGAGGTGACAACAGGAAGTTTTGAAATCGATCTCGGCAAACCTCAACTTATAAAATACATCCTTCTTCAGGAATATATTAAGCTGGGACAGCGAGTGAAAAGTTTTTCAATTGACGTTTGGCATGAAGATGGTTGGCAGCAAGTGATAAGTGCTACAACGATAGGTTATAAGCGAATCTTAAAACTTGAGCCAACAGAGACAAGCAAAATACGGATTCATATCAAGGACTCTAAGGCCTGTCCTTTGTTATCATCGGTTGAAATATTCTAACTCATACTTAGTTAATCGTGAAATGTTAATAGTTAATCGTATAATTCACTGAAAAATCATTAGCCGGACAAGCTTAACTGTCCTAATTCTAATTAACCAATACGTTGTGAAACTTCTTACTTTAGGTTTGTTCATTGTGATCTTAAACAATTCATTTGGACAAGACAACTCGACTGGCGTTTTCATGACCATGAAGCCGAGCAAAAATTCTAATGACTTCGCGAAAACCATTTCTACACGTGACAACAGTAAACAAAACATGGTTGTCGTTCCACTCAAGCCAATCATTTCTGGCGATGAATTAACAAAAGTGTCTGAAATCATTAATGACCCAAGCCACAATTCTACTTATTTCTACCTTTCCTTCTCCAATGAAGGAATTGAAAAATTGAGAGACATTACTACCAAAGTCGAGGGTGTGCAATTAGTACTGGTGGTGAACAATACAGTTATTGGCTACATTAAAACGATGAGTGAACTAGTGAACAAGTCCATTCAAATCAACGGGCCGACCAACTCACCTGATGTTTTGTGGGCTCATAAAAGTCTTAAACAACTCATGGATGCAAGGTAACAGCTAAACCCCTTGCCAGTGTGCTATCAAGCAATCTTAAATGACCGCATTGAAACCGATCCCATGTCGGTCTTTTCATTAAAGAAAGAAACCGTTTCATTTTGTTGTTGCAGTGCTATCGAATAAATCAAGGGTAAATAGTGATCATGGGTTGGTACCGCCAATTTTGCAATTGACCCAAGCTTCTCATATTGAATCACACCTTGATGATTCCGATTGGCAATAAATTCTTTCATCTTTTGATCAAACTCAATGGCCCAATCATAAGGTGTGCCTGAGAAATTGAGCATCCCCAGATTATGAACGATGTTTCCACTTCCTATGATCATCACCCCTTTCTTTCTAAGCTCTGCTAGCTGCTGGGCCAATTCATAATGGTATTGCATAGGTTTGTAATAATCCAGACTGAGTTGATAAACAGGAATATCTGCCTGGGGGTACATCGGCAACAGAAAACTCCATGTGCCATGATCAAGACCCCAATCAAAATCAGATTGAACCGCTGTTTTAGTTATCAACTTTTTTGTGAGTTCTGCAAAATCGGGTGAACCTGGTGCTGGGTATTGTTGGGCGAATAGTTGCTGTGGAAACCCTCCGAAGTCATGAATCGTTTTAGGTCGCTCCATAGCGGTGACTCTGGTATCGCGGGTAAGCCAATGAGCAGAGATCGTTAAAATCGCTTTTGGTTTTGGTAATGTTTTACCCAATTCAATCCAAGAGTTGTGGTATTCATTCAATTCAATAGCATTCATGGGGCTTCCATGTCCAATAAATAAAACAGGCATTTCTACTTCGGATGGTTTTACCTCATCCATTTCATTCATAAAAGAGCTAAGTGTGGCCATAGTACTGGTTCCTAAAATCGAATTTGTTATAAAAGTTCTTCTGTTCACCGTGGAGTCTACTCGTAAACTAAAAAAAGGGAAGATAAATTCCCTTCACAAGTGTTTTAAAATAAAGTTAGTTTTACTGTTATTCGACTATGGCAGACCTTTCCTTCGACTTTGATCCCAAAGAAACGCTTTTCGCGGAGTTTGTTTTGCCTGTACCCATTCCAAAACTTTTCACGTACAGAGTTCCCTCCATACTCAATGAAAAAATCAAAGTAGGCCAGCGAGCCATTGTTCAGTTCGGGACAAAAAAAATCCTGACCGGTGTAATTGCCAACCTTCACAATCAACCGCCAAAAGATTATGAGGCCAAATATATTTTGGAATTGCTGGACGAACAAGAAGTAATTTACGATCAGCAATTTAAGCTTTATCAATGGATAGCTGATTACTATATGTGCACCTTAGGCGAAGTATTAAATGCCGCCTTGCCTTCTGGGCTTAAACTATCCAGTGAATCGATGGTGCAATTGAATCCATCCTTTGACTTCGATACTACGACCCACCATTTTTCTGAAAAGGAACAACTGCTTCTAAAACGACTTCAAACAGATACACTCAGCTACTCCGATGTTTCTAAATTTCTTGGGGCCAAGAATATATTCAGTATACTAAAAACTCTTTCTTCCAAAGAATCGATTATCATATTTGAACAAGTAAAAGAAAAATTTAAACCAAAAACAGAGAAACATCTGCGGCTAACTAACGGTCACACTAGCAATAAAAAATTAGAAGAGCTCTTTGAACTGCTGGCTGCTAAGCCTAAACAGGAAGCTGTGATGTTGAAGTACCTTCAGGAAGTGCCATTGTTTTCGCAGCCGCACTTAAATCAACAAGGGCTAGCCAAGAGTAGGCTCATTGACGGTGATATTTCAGAATCATCCATCAACACCCTGGTCAAAAATAAAATTCTGGAAGAGTTTGATGTCATCGTTCCGCGCTTTGGATTTCCTGACAATAAGCATGAACATCCTCTGCTGCTAAGTGAAAAACAGGAGCAAGCACGAAATCAGATTTTAACAAGCTTCGAGAAGCAAGGTGTTGCCCTTCTCCATGGAGTGACAGGTAGTGGCAAAACAGAAATATATATTGATCTGATCCGCAAAGCTCTGGAGAGTGGAGCGCAAGTTCTTTATCTGCTTCCAGAAATTGCACTTACTACTCAAATTGTTCATCGCCTGAAGAAAATGTTCGGCTCTGAAATGGGCGTTTACCACTCCAAATTTTCAGACAACGAAAGAGTTGAAGTTTGGAATGGTGTATTGACTGGGAAATTTAAATTCGTAGTTGGAGTTCGATCTTCCATATTTCTTCCCTTTGATAGTCTGGGATTAATTATTGTGGATGAAGAGCACGACTCATCTTATAAGCAACATGATCCTTCGCCACGTTACAATGCCCGTGATGTGGCTATGGTTATAGGGCAACAGCATCACGCCAAGGTTTTATTAGGGAGCGCCACTCCTTCTGTTGAGTCCTATTACCAGACCCAGCAAAACAAGTATGGCTTGGCCACCTTAACGGAACGATTTGGTGAAGCTCAGTTGCCGGATATACTTTTTGCTGATCTCGCCAAAGAGCGTCAACGGAAAATGAACAAGGGAGAGTTCTCCTCCTTTTTATTGAATGAAATCAAAGAAACTATTTCCAAAAAAGAACAAGTTATTTTATTTCAAAATCGAAGAGGTTATTCACCCATGATCCAATGCGAAGATTGTGGTTGGGTGCCCAAGTGTATCAATTGTTCAGTAAGTCTCACCTACCATCAGTACCGACATGCTATGATCTGTCACTACTGTGGCTATCGTGAAGAGTTGCCAACGCAGTGCCCAACTTGTTCATCAAAGAGAATTCAAACATTAGGATACGGTACCGAAAAACTGGAAGAAGAATTAAAACTTCATTTCCCGGAATCCCATATTCAGCGAATGGATTTGGACACTACGCGAACCAAATCAGGTTATGAAAATATCATAGAAGGATTTGAGAGTGGCGAGACCGATATTCTGGTGGGGACACAAATGGTTACAAAGGGTTTGGACTTTGATAAGGTAAGTCTGGTTGGAGTTTTTGATGCAGACCGCATGATGCATTTTCCGGATTTCAGATCTTATGAAAGAGCGTTTCAATTGATTACACAAGTTAGTGGGCGTTCCGGACGAAGGGAAAAGAAAGGAAAGGTGATTGTTCAAACCAGCAATCCTGTTCATCCCTTGTTCTCATACGTCACTTCTCATAATGTAACAGGTTTCCTTCAGGAACAATTGGATGACCGGAGGCAAGGTTTTTACCCACCCTACTCACGTTTGATTGATATCACCATTAAACACATTGACAAAAAGATTTGCCTGGAAGTGGCAGAAAAATTAAGTGACACGATAAAAGGAAATCTGAAGGGCATAAAACTGCTTGGGCCGGGTGAGCCAATGGTATCCAAAATCAGAAATGAATTTTTAATGGCCATTCTGATCAAAGTACCGAGAGACCAAGGCAAACTTGGTGACCTGAAAAGTTTTCTTCAACAAGCTGCCCAGCATCTCAATGAACAAAAAGAATACAGAAACGCCAAGATTGTGTTCGATGTCGATCCGGTTTGATATGTATTCTCTACTTATGGGATGGGTCGGTCTCGTCTCACTTTTTAGGTCTCAACTTGTCAGCATTTTTTTTAAAATACTCAATCTCCTGTTGAGGGGTCATCCCTTCAATGTCTTTTGAGATTTCATCTCTCCTTTTCCTCATGAACGCAACTGCGTCAAAAGTCTTTTTTGTCTTTACGTCTGCTTTCATAACTCTACTATTTCTCTTGGTGTCCTTATTTCCAATGCGTGATGTCCGTTTTTAATATTTACCGAGTTGTAACCTCTAATTCTTGTAATGTTTACGATGTGTTTAAAGTTCCAACTAACCAAAATGTCTGCGTTAACAAGTGTCGCCAGGGCAATATGTCGACAGTCAGTTCTACTTGTTTTTCCAACAACTCCTTCGCTTAGGTATTCCTCTCCTAATTGAATAGAGTCCTCCGTTTGGTCTACATACTCAATTTGAGTCTTTGAAATAGATTGGTAAAATGTCAACACTTCTTCGGGCGCTCCGTTGAGTTCAGTCGTTAATATGTCGGATAGAATAACTTTAAACTTTCCTTGTTCGACCTTCTCAAAGAACAACTTTGTGTAGAATTCGAACTCCTCATCAAAATATCCACCAA
>JANOQK010000539.1:0-4373 GCA_031414855.1 Bacteroidia bacterium
AAACGAAGTCTTACCCGGATGTGTACCATACAACTCATGAACATACGCTGGCTCTTTATTGATGTTCATTACTTCGGGTACAGATATCTGCATACGGTACGCCAATTCATATTGATTGATTCGTGTTAAGGTCTCCGGATCCTGAAACTCTTCATAGTGCTGTTGATTAACATCGTTGATCGCTTCAATGGTTTTCTTTTTTAAATCACGACTCATTCCATCGGGATCGGTGATATATAAAACGGGATCACCTTCTGATCTGCATTGAACACCTTGATACACCGAAGGAAGAAAGCCGCTACCCCATACGCTTTTGCCGGCATCAGGAGTTTTACCTCCAGATGTAAGTACTACAAATCCAGGAAGGTTAGAATTCTCTGAGCCCAATCCATACGTAGCCCATGAACCTATGCTTGGCCTGCCTAATCTAGGTGCACCTGTATGCATGAAAAGTTGGGCAGGAGCGTGATTAAACTGATCGGTGGTCACTGCTTTTAAAAAAGATACCTCATCCGCTAGTGTAGTGAAGTGATGAAGATTGTCAGAAATCCAGGCGCGCGATTCTCCATGCTGTTTAAAGATCGCTTGTGGCCCCAGCATTTTAGGTACACCCCGAATAAAGGCAAACTGTTTTCCTTCCAATAGAGAGGGAGGACAATCCTGATTGTGAAGTTTTGCTAATTCTGGTTTGTAGTCGAATAGCTCAAGCTGTGATGGCGATCCAGCCATGTGTAGGTAAATAACACTCTTGGCTTTACCCGGAAAATGCGGAGGGCGAGGTGACAAGGGATCGAGCAGGAGGTCAGATCCGTTCTTATTTGTTGAACATGCGCCCAAGAGTGAACCCAACGCGAGCGAGCCCAACCCCATCGCACTTTCTTTCAAAAAGTATCTTCTGGAAATAGATTGAAGTTTTGTGTAGTCTATCGGATTCACTTTGTTGCCCTCCAACGTTCAAGTTTAGGAATATTCTTGGTGAAGAGACCTGCTACGATTCCCGGGAAACCGAACTCTTTCAATTTTCCTTTCACCAAAGTTTGCATCTCTACTACGGTCATCTCAGGCTGAGTAAAACTGCCATGTTCGTAACACTTCGAGCAGAATCTGATACTTTTAGAACCATCGATATTCGATCCTCCTCCTTTTTCATCCCGCTTCAAAGGCATGCCGCAGGATTGACAATTTTTGTAGGTCTTTTCCATTTTCATTCTTTGGTTAGAAACTCATCCAAATTTAATATCGCATTGGCCACAATGGTCATGGCCGCCAGTTCCGGCTGACTATTTTCTGTTTTTAAAATTTGTTGGGAAGCCTTTTTATCCAGTTTGTACTGATCCAATGCATTTGCATATAATGAAGTGAACGCTGCCAACTTCCTATCCGTGATAGCATGAAACAATGCCACTTGATAACCCGAGCTTATTCTCTCCTCTGTTGTATTGCCGGCCTTCATCATCTTACTTGCCAAAGCGCGGGCTGCATCCATGTAGACCGGATCATTTAAAGTGACCAGCGCTTGAAGAGGTGTGTTGGTTCTAATTCTTCTAATCGTACAAACCTCTCGACTTGACCCATCGAACGAAATCATAGATGGGTATGGACTGGTGCGCTTTTGAAATGTGTAGATAGCTCTCCGATATTGATCTTCCCCTTCGCTCGTTTCCCATCGATCATCATTATACACTACTTGCCAAACGCCCTCAGGTTGAAATGGCATAACCGGACGACCATACATTTTAGTACTCAACAATCCACTCACAGCAAGAGCCTGGTCGCGCACTTGCTCTGCCGACAATCTCATTCTAGATCCATGTGACAACCATTTGTTGGAGGGATCTTTCTCAATCACGTCAGCTGTAACTCTAGAATCCTGGCGGTAAGTTGCCGATAGTACTATCTCGCGAATGAGTTTTTTTAAACTCCATTTATAGTCGTTGGTCAATTGAAGAGCCATGTAGTCCAATAATTCCGGATGAGATGGAAGGGCACCTTGTGTTCCAAAATCTTCCATGGTCTCTACAATTCCATTTCCAAACATTTGCTCCCACACCTGATTAACAACAGTGCGACCAGTAAGAGGATTATCTTTTGCTACCAACCACTGAGCAAATCCGAGTCTGTTGCGCTGCATTTCTGTTACAAAAGGATTTAAAGATTTGGGCACATCGGGAGTTACCACCTCTCCTTTCACCATCCAATTACCGCGTTCAAAAATATTGGTTTCACGAAACAAATCGTTGTCGCTTTCAACCATGATTGGAGTGTTCTCAACTTCTGCATTCAGCAAGTGTGTAAAGCTTCCTTGAGTTGATTTAAATTCAGGTTGATCTTTTCCAGGAAAGTCATCTCGAAAAGCAAACCACTCTACACCACACACGGATTGATCCGGCTTTAATTTTGAATTCTTAAATACAAAATAAAGATCATGAGTTCCTGATGTTTGACGCATGGGAATGATTTTCGTTAACTGGTCACGGCCAGTTGTGTCTAACTTTATGGAGGCAATTACCTCTCCATCGAGCTTATCTCTTCTGATTTCGATGGACCCTCCCGGCTTGCTCATCCAGTAATGCAATACAATATTCGTTTTGCCTTCCAGGTTTGTGTTCTTTAGGCGGACACTTCCTCCGTTTCGTATGCCTAAAAATTTGGTATCTACCAAAGCGCCATTAACAAACTGATCGCAATTGTGTGCATGGATTTTTGGTTCGAGCGTTCGTAAAAAGTTATTCACCTCTCTCTCTTTTTCTTCTGATGACTGCTCTTTCACCCAGGCACTAATTTCATTTAGTTTTTCTTGATCTTCTTCCTGGTACATCCGCAGGTTAGGATGCTCACCAGGTGTATCTTCATCTCGGGTGTTATTAAAAAAGGCCATCGACTTATAATATTCCTCGTGGCGGAATGGATCATATGGGTGGCTGTGACATTGCACACATCCCATTGTTGTGCTTTGCCACACCGCCCAGGTGGTATTCACCCGATCGATCACGGAAGCTACCCGATACTCTTCATCAATTGTTCCGCCTTCATCGTTGTTCATTGTATTGCGATGAAATGCAGTGGCAATCATCTGCTCGTCTGTTGGGGTTGGTAATAGATCTCCAGCTAGTTGTTCAATAGTAAATTGATCAAAAGGTTTATCTTCATTTAATGCATTAATTACCCAATCGCGGTAACGCCAAATATTTCTCGAAGCGTCCTTTTCATAGCCACGTGTATCAGAATAGCGCGCCATATCCAACCACCAGGATGCCCACTTCTCGCCAAATCCTGGAGAGGCAAGAAGTTCATCAACAAGTTTTTCATAGGCTTTGTCACTGTCGTCAGCTAAAAATCGCTTGACCTGCTCATCTGTTGGTGGTACTCCTACTAAATCAAGTGAGGCTCTTCTGACGAGCGTAGCCTTATCCGCTTCATCGGATGGCTTGAGACCAACTTGCTTTAATTTTTTCTCAACGAAATAATCAATATCATTTTTTGGCCAGGCCTCTTCGAACCAAAAACCTGAAAGCAGTTTATTGGCCTTTGGAATCTCCATTTTTTTTGGTGCCACATAAGCCCAGTGATCTCCCCATTTGGCTCCTTGCTTTATCCAATCCTTAAGAATTTCAATTTCGTCTTTGCTAAGAGGCTCTTCTTTGTATGGCATCCTTTCCTCTGGATCGTCCGAAGTGATTCTTCTAATTAATTCACTGTGTTCATCACCGGGGGTGATGGCGGGTTTACCTGACTCAGTCGTATCCAAGGCATCCTGTCGAAAGAGTAAAC
Organism: Bacteroidia bacterium; assembly: GCA_031414855.1. GTDB lineage: Bacteria > Bacteroidota > Bacteroidia > Cytophagales > Cyclobacteriaceae > ELB16-189. The sequence goes on from JANOQK010000539.1 coordinate 3,772, forward strand.
TAAATTCCGCCTGACGTTTTACGCCACCATGGCAGGTAATACAATGCTTGTTGATAATAGGCTTGACCTGTGTGCTATAGTCAATTCCTGAAGTCATATCATCCCTAGATTCACAGCTTGAAAGGGCCATAAAAAGGCTGAATCCCACTAAAGAGATTAGATTTTGAGGGTTTAAGAAGCTAGTGATTCTTTTCAATTACGCTAAAAATAGGCCATTATAGGCCAGAATGCAATACTTTTGGGATTGTCGGCCTACACGTAAGAATCCTAACCATATCGGTAATAAAAAGTGGTCGATTCTGATCCTTTTCCTATATTTGCACCCTCATTTTAAAAACAACTAATAAATCATGAAAAATTACGAGACGGTATTCATTTTAAATCCCGTTTTGTCTGATGATCAGGCAAAGGATACTGTCGAGAAATTCGTGAAGGTGTTGAAGAAGGCGAAAGCCGATGTAATCAACATTGAGCAGTGGGGACTTAAAAGAATGGCTTATCCCATTCAAAATAAGTCAACAGGGTTCTACAACCTTCTTGAATTCGCGGCAGCTCCGGAAACAATCAATGTATTGGAAACTGAATTCAGACGAGACGAATCG
>JANOQK010000540.1:0-15353 GCA_031414855.1 Bacteroidia bacterium
AAATTCCTGAAAAACGGTAGAGGTGGTGCTGGTATTATTCTTGAAAGCAGTATTGATCGTTATCATTGATACTTTGTAGCTACCTGTCTGAAATGGATTGAGGGATTGATACCCGTTGCTGGCAAGATCATATCGATAAATCTCCGAGAAAGTGCTATTAGAGGATTTTTTTGCATCCACCTGTATCTTAAAATCAGTTGAGGGCTCAATACTCGCTTTCAGGCTGATGTCTTTTGTTTCTAGTTGACTAAATGGTGTTGTTAATTTAGAGCTTGTACTCAGCCAGCCATTTTCTGCAGCTTTGTAACGGATATTGGGATCTTGTCCTCCCAGAATAAAATCCCATCCGGGCGCGTTTCCTGTTTTATCATTTCCAAACAAATATGGCGTGGGTGTGAAACCTGGCAAAATCGTGCCTCGATTAAGGGAATAGTTACCAGTGATATTGCGGAGAGACATGATCAATCGCATTAAACCTTTTAATGCAAAAAGATCGGGGGGAACTTTTACTGTGTCGGGTTTTGCTTGTGCCTGCTTGGCTTTTTCAAGAGGTGTAAGTTTCTTTTTGGGTGAATTGATATCTTTTAGGAATTTGACTTTGTTGTACAGCTTAACAAAATCAATGCGCCCTGTGAGGGCTTGCTCCTGCGTGTTTTGAATAATGTTGCCGAGTTTAAGGCTATCAATTTTTTCTAATGGCCCTGCTCTCCACGAATATCCTACATTATAACGGTAGTCGGCTCCCAACCAATTGGTAAGCGGAAATTTATCTAATGGTACTGTATAGTTTGCTGTAATGGTTTGTTCAAAGTTTTTTGGTCTTCCAAAACCTTTTAAGTTTTTAATAACCACATCAATTGAGTCCTGATTGTCAAGATCGCCATTGGGCTCATCGATAATAGCATTCATTCTGGCATTGTAATCCAATGTCAACGCTTTAGATAAACTCCACTTGGCATTATAAAAGCGATTGAAGACAAAAAACTTTTGAAAATTTGGCTGGGCACCTGCAAGATCTTTCACATTGTTGCGATAGACCAGTTTGTTAAACCCTCTGTCCAATTCTCCTCGGATGGAAACGTTACTCGGTAAGGGATTAAAGTTGAAATCTTTAACTAATTGTAAGAAGGGTGAGGATAAAAATTTTACGTCTTTAAATGGTTCGAAGCCTTTGAACTTGGGGCTGTATTGCCAGGCCACTGCGCCCTTAATACTTCGCTTCGTATTTTCAATCAGGTTAAAATTAGTTTGTGTTGCTTCGCTGTAAGCGTACGTAAATGCAAAATTCTCCACATCGAAAAAATGACTAACGGCATCCTTTTTTAATTTCACCTTTCGCACATTGGTGAAATTTAAACTTCGCCTCACCGACTTGTCCTGGATGAGCTTCTGATAATTTTCGCGTTCTGTATCGGTGTTAAAAGATTTCAAAGCGGCCTCCAACCGCAAGTCCGGGTTGGCTGGATCGAAGTTGGGATTGATCGTGGTGGTCTCGTAACTAAAGAACATGGGTATCTTTAGGCCCAGTGCTTTCGGTAGAAGTTTATCGATGTTGAGGTTTGAAGAAATATCATAGATAGAAGTTTCTCCGCGTGCCCGCTCAGAAATTTTTGATTGCACGCCACCATAGCCAAAGGTGATGTGTTTGAGAGAGCCGGTTACGGTGCCAAGGTCGGCAAGTTTGGCATTGATAACAGCATTGGCTGCCCAGCCAGCTGTGCGATCAAATTCGGTAAGTCGAAGTTCATTCGCCCACAGACAAACATTGATGGGTTTGGCATCATCACTTCGGGGATTGCGCACACCTATCATCATCAGTTTCACCTGGCTCAGGTCAGGTCGACCAAAAATCCTGATCCCCTGATTTCCAACAAAGCGAGGACCCTCTCTTGGATATAGCTCTCCGAGCGAATAATTTTCACGATCGCGCTGGGCCTTTAAAGCATACAGCTCATTCAGATCCATATCGATATAATTTTCTTCAGGCCAGATGATAGCAGGATCACGACTTGTGCCAGGGGGTGTAATCTTGAGCGGGATTTCAACCTCATAATAATTCTGATCAAAGTCTGTGCCTAACCGCAGAAATCCAACCAGTTGATTATCTGTAAGATTTGCACCATGTGCATGTAAAAACATTTTTATGCGACCGTAGTTGAAAAAATCCATCGACACAATTTTGAAAATGGAGCGGGCATCTCCATCGGGCAAATCCGTAGCACATAATTGTACCGCTTGTTCGTTCAATCTTCTTTGTTGCACAGAAGTATTGTCGCGATCGCGTCTGAGGGGCTCGACATAGGCTGGTTTCTCATCATTGCCCTGGCCATTTTCTTCAACGCTTACAGTAGATACAGAAAAATTATCCAGGTTAGGTTCAAGAACTTCGCCAAACTTAGATTCTTCAAGATTGCCCGTATACCTTCTCCAACGATTGCCAACAAATCTAAAATTGGCAAGTCGCATCACGACAGGCTGTGAGAAGCCAGTCATGAACATGCGGATATACCGAATAGATTTAAATCCAGTAATATCACCCACTTGCTCATCAAATTGGCGCACCGGGATTCTGAATAAATACCAGGTTACATTGTCGCCATTAATATTGTTTGTAATCTTATCAACTACATGTCTTTTTCCTACTTCTAATGTGGATGGTTTCAGATCGATGTTATAAGCGTAGTATTCTTCCAGGTCGCTGAGTGTGTTGTCCTGATTCAAGTCTTCATTTTCTGGGATGACTGTTCCTTGAGCTGGTTCACTTGTTGTTAATATGGGTGAGTTTTTTTCGTGACCGTTGTATTGTTTGTAGCGCTCCAGAATTTTGGCATCTTCGCCATAGGAGTTACTAAAGGGACTTAAAAAGTCATCGGCTGATGGATCGGCTTTTACAATACTGGCAGCTTCAGAAGGTATATCGTTCAAAAAATCCTTGAAGTAATCATTTTCAATTTCATTGCCCACCCCATCTAAACCAACATCTTGATTTTGACGTGAGGATTCTTTGTTATCAAAGGCAGCATTTAAATATTGTTGGGTGGTAACGTAGCCCCAATTATTCGGATTGGCTAATCCACCATTCAGGTTTCCATCCGGAGGAAGTCCATTTTCAAATGCATGTTTTCCGTCTCTCATCAAGTCTTCCGAAAGGCTGCCTAGCTGAAAGACTAACTGACCGCCTGTCGTATTGGGTCTGGGTTCACCTCGACCATCATCAATGTTACCATTGCCGGAGGGGACATTAATAAATGGATCCATCATCCAGAATTCGATATACTCAATGTTGGATTTATCCCAGTCTACCTCTTGACGGATAGAGGTAGTAATACCACCCCAATTGCTTACTGGATTTTTTAGCGTACCGTCTGTATTGATATCGGGGTTGTAATTATAAGGCCCTCTTTCCTGCGGATAGTAAGCCACATCAAAAATCTGTTCATAAAAATTCCCAATATAATTATCGCGGTAAGGAAAAATCTCCCGAGGTGGAACTGCCCGCACATAATGATTTTCAAGATCTTTGTCAGTAATGCCTGGTGGTTTAAAACGATTGCCACTGCCGGAACGATAAAATTGATTGTCAACCTGGTACCAGGCAAGTTTTGCTCTTTTGTAACCTGCTTTCACATCATCAATTGCTCCATTGGCAAGATCAAAGCGGTTGTCCACTGTTTTGGGCACCGTGGAAAGCTTCCAACCTGCTGGACTTAAAAGACTATACGGTGTGGCTGAGTTTTCAAAGTCATCTATGAAAGATGTTCCTTCTCCATCAATAATATTGGAAGTGCCTGGAAGTAATTGTGCCCACTCGGCATTTACATTTATAGTAGAGACTTCTTTGGTTTGGAGAAAAGGAAGTGCATCTACCATCTTCGTTATTATGCGTGAATTTTTCTTCAGGTTCATATCCAATCCATACTGCAGGTTGCGTGCAGGTTCATTGCCAATTAGATTTCGACTTACGAGCGGCCTTTCATTATAGTAAAGAAGAGTGGAGCCTAAATTAATATCATCATTTAGCTTATAATCAAGACGTGTCCCAATCAAAGATCTGGTCTGAAAAGCAAAGGGATCTTGTTGCTCGTAGGTGATGCTAATGTTTTTTCCGGAGCTAAGAATTCCTTCGTTTAGGATGGTGACTTTCCCGAATGTATAATCTACCGTGTAATCAGTTCCTTCACGTAATGGCGTTCCACCGGCAAATACTTTTACGGAGCCTTGTGCAATATTGAAACCTTGTATGATAATATCCTTTCCTGACCCGGCCTTAAATGAGCCCACAAAATAAAATTTGTTTTTAGTGGCTACCAGTTCTGCCTCGGCTTTTGTAGTTCGATAGAGTGTGTCATACACATATTTTTGGGTGAGATAATCCTTTGTTGTCGGGTTGATTTCCTTGGCAAAAAGTTTCCTTAACGCAGTATTAAATGGTTCGAGGTAGGGTAAAATAATAAGGCCTGTTTCGGATTGCACGGTAATCTTATCTACAAAATCGAAATTGCCGTCTGGCTGTGGATCGTTGTAAGGATTGAGGCGGTCCAAGCCCATCACTTCGATTAACTGTTTAGTTCGGGCAAAGTCACCTTCCTGTAGTTGCGGATTGTCAATACCGGTTTGGTCATCGCGATAAATCACTCGAAGCTGAAAATTATCGCGAGTAAGTTGTGTTACGTTTAGGTTGTAAATGTTTTTCAACATTAGGTTCCAGGTGGGCAGGATCTTTCCAGCAGGATCCTTAATGCTGATTTTTCTAGGACGAAGCATTTTCAGATAGACTACTTCCTTCGCGTCTTTGTTCGAATAGTCTTCTGATAGTTCTCCTACTTTATAAACCCTTCCATTGTAGGTATACTCATAGGCGATAGCAAGAGCTTCATCATTTTGAAGTTTGCGTTGGAGGGTGATGTAGCCAAGTTCTTTGTGAAATGTAAATTCGGAGAGAGCCAGTTTTCTGGCGCTGGTGATTTTTTCGAAATCGGTACCATTAACGAATGGCTTACCAGGAAAAAGATTTTCAAGTACTTGATTGATCCCGTCCGATTCACCTGGAACATTGCTTACCAGTGCATAAAGATTATTAGACTTATTATCCGTAGGTGATCCGTCTGACACTTTAATATCATAGTATCCTTTTCTGTACACTTTGTCCGATTCGCCCAAATCCATAAGGCCAACTACATCCCGCTGTGTTTGAGTATCCACCGTACGATTAATCAGATACACTTCAATGCGTGTGATGTTTACACCAGATGTGATCTGAGGTAACGTACTTAACCAACTCTCAAAATTATCGCGGAAGAACTGACTTATAAAAAAATGTCTGTTTTCATCGTAATTGGATCCTACAATTTCAAATGGCCTGCCTTGTGTGGTTCCACTGGTATTACCTTGAATTTCTATGCTGGATTGTTTGCCTCGTTGTGTAGTGGCTACCGAGGTCACAAATAATTTTCCGAACTGCATTTGAGTTTTTACCCCGAACAAATTTTGTGATCCTGTAATTAAACTATTGTTGAGTGGCAAACTAACGTTACCCAATTCCAATTTTTTCAAAACGTCTTCTTTGAAGCCACTGTATTCCACTTTCATGTTATTTTGAAAATCAAAGGAGTTGTTATTATCAAAGTTGGTGGACACTTTCAGTTTCTCACCAATTTTTCCGTTCACGCTTAAATTAATCTGCTGGTCAAACTCAAAACCGCCATTGCGTTGTTGACGAATTGGAATTTGAGGGTTGTCAATCTTTTGCCACGAACCACCAAAATCAAGCGTTACAAATCCACGAGGGATCAGCTCCACATAACTTCCTCCAAAGATCCTATCGAGTGTGGGGCTGATATAGATTTTTGGTAGCAGGTTTCGGCCGCTTACCGCACTTTCGCCATCTAATGCTTTACTACGACCTTGCCAATAGTCTTTCAAAATGGTGCGCTCTTGTTGTCGATTAAATTCTTCGAAGCTCATCGAAGAGGTAGGCCTGAAATTTACCGTACCGATCTTCTCAAAGATGTTGTAGTTCATACCTGAATCGATTTGAACATCCAGGCTTAGACTCTTGGGATCTTTTAGGAAAAGAGGAGAATAGGTAGTGGTGTTTGAAAAGGGGTCACCATATCGGTCGCGCGGCCGGTATGATGGCATGTAGGGATTTATCGTTTTACTACGAACGGTATCAACACTAGTTGTGTCTTGCTTTTGTGCAAGCACGGTAGTGCACCCAAGCCATGTTATCAAAAACAGGCTTAGTCCATAGGTGAACCGTTGCTTCCGTTGTATGGGGATCAATCGTATCTCAGGCGTTTTTGAGTGACTGTTTGACCAGTTCTTCTAAACTAATGGTATTTCCTGATTTTCTCAGGACCGTATCAATGCTTTTCTCAGCCGCAGCTTTACTGATGCCAAGGGTCATTAAGGCACCTAACGCCTCCTGCCGCATAGTATTGTGGGCAAAACCAGGAATTCCTGTAGTTTCTTCTCCACCTTTTTTCAGTTTGTCTTTCAGTTCAAGAATAATGCGTTGGGCCGTTTTTCCACCTATACCCTTTACAGCCTGAAGTGTGGCCGCATCTTCCTTAATGATTGCGTTTCTAAGTTCCGCGGTTGGCAAATAGGAGAGCACTACCATAGCTGTATTAGGCCCCACTCCATTCACGGAGATAAGGTTTTGAAACATACTTTTCTCGGCATCTGAAGAGAATCCGTACAAAATCTGAGCGTCCTCACGCACGTGCATGTAGGTAGAAAGCTTTATCGCTTCCTTGTCTTTGATTTCGGAAAAAGTGTTTAGAGAAATACTCACATGATACCCCACACCATTTACATCTAGGATGACAAAAGTGGGCTCCTTGTGTGCAAGCTTTCCATTCAGGTAGGCAATCATGGATTTGATTTGAAAATTTGAAAATTAAACAATTTGAAAATCAGATGCACTTAAATTTTCAAATTAGCTCATCATCGGAATCTTCAAATTATTTAAAGGTGTTCATTCCTCTCTTGAAGCTGTGCATCCACCACTGCTATCGCTGCCATGTTTACAATTTCACGAATGGAGCTTCCAAGTTGTAGAATGTGAACAGGCTTTTTCATTCCTAATAGTATCGGGCCAATGGCTTCGGCTCCACCAATTTCCATCAATAATTTGTACGCAATGTTGCTAGATGCAAGGTTGGGAAAAATCAGCGTGTTAGCACCTTCTTTAGCTAACGTACTAAACGGATAATTTTCTTTTTGTAAATCAGTGTTCAACGCCACGTTTGCCTGTATATCTCCTTCGATAATCAGGTCGGGATATTTTTCTTTTGCCATACGAACGGCTTCTCGTGTCTTATCTGGAACATCGCCCTTGCTAGATCCAAAGTTGGAGTAAGATAACATCGCCACACGAGGTTCATAATCGAAAAATTTAACTCCACGTTTGGCGAGCCCTATGATGCCAACTAGTTCTTCAGCTGTTGGGTCTACATTTACAGTGCAATCTGCAAAAAAGAAATTCCCTTTTTTATTCATGATAATGTACATCCCAGCCACACGCTTCACACCAGGAGCCATTCCAATGATCTGTAGCGATGGTAAAATGGTTTTTGAGTAATCTTTCGTTAACCCAGACACTAGCGCATCTCCTTCGCCAAACTCCACCATCATTGCACCAAAGCCATTGCGGTCGCGCATCTGGCGGTTGGCGTCATAAATAGTTGCCCCTTTGCGCTGCCTGGTTTTGTAGTAGTGTTGTGCGTATTTCTCTGTCAGCTCCTTTTCTTCCCGTGGATCTACAATTTTACATTCACTCAATTCCAGATCATTTTCTTTTATCAAGCGTTCAATTTCGGTGCGACTACCCAGCAATATTGGCTTCGCTATTCCTTCATCTTGTAATACCTGAGCAGCTTTCAATATCTTGTGATTATCAGCCTCAGCAAATACAACCCGCTTCGGATTTTTCTTGGCAAGATCTATTATGCGTGAAGTCAGTTTGTCGTCAATGCCAATTCTCTTTAATAAATCCTGGTGATACTTTCCCCAGTCTTTAATTGGGTTAGCGGCTATACCCGAATCCATTGCAGCTTTTGCGACAGCTGGAGAGATGGTTGTAATTAATCTAGGATCAAGTGGTTTTGGAATTAGATATTGTCTGCCGAATTGAATCTTGGCATCACCATATGCTTTAACAACTATGTCGGGTACAGGTTCTTTCGCAAGAATCGCTAAGGCTGTGACAGCTGCTAATTTCATAGCCTCATTGATTTCAGTTGCGCGAACATCTAACGCACCACGAAAAATGTAAGGGAAGCCAAGCACATTGTTCACTTGGTTAGGATGGTCAGAGCGACCTGTGGCCATAATTAAATCAGGCCTGGTTTTCATGGCCACATCATACGCAATTTCTGGGTTAGGATTTGCCAATGCAAAAACAATAGGATCATTCGCCATGTTCAATATATCTTGCGAAGTAATAACGTCTGCCTTTGATAGGCCGATAAAAACATCAGCGCCTTTAATGGCTTGTTGCAACGTACTAACTTCGCGAGCCGTTGCAAATTCAGCTTTGGTTGAATCAAGTTTGTCACGATCAATTCTAATCACACCTTGACTGTCGCACATGATAAGGTTTTCACGAGTTAACCCAAGTGAAAAATATAAGCGGGTACATGAGACCGCTGCTGCGCCAGCTCCATTCACCACGACAACAATCTCGTCAATTTTTTTTCCCACAATTTCCAGGGCATTAAGCAGTGCAGCACTGGAGATGATGGCCGTACCATGCTGGTCATCGTGCATGATAGGAATATTCATCTTTTCGCGGAGTTCCTTCTCAATTTTGAAACACTCCGGAGCTTTGATGTCTTCCAGGTTTACGCCACCAAACGTTGGTTCAAGAGATTTTACGATTTTTATAAACGCATCAGGATCTTCTTCATCTATTTCAATGTCAAACACATCTATGCCTGCAAATTTTTTGAACAATACCCCCTTGCCCTCCATCACAGGCTTCGATGCTTCGGGTCCAATGTTACCGAGGCCCAATACAGCAGTACCATTCGATATAACAGCTACCAAATTTCCTTTTGCAGTATATTTATAAACATCTTCTTTGTTGGCGGCTATTTCTTTGCAAGGTTCGGCCACGCCTGGGGAGTAAGCAAGTGCCAGATCAAATTGAGTACTTAAGTTTTTGGTGGGGACAACTTCGATTTTTCCGGGTTGACCTTGTGTATGATAATCCAAGGCATCCTGCTTGCGAATCTTTATAGACATAGAATGGTTTTTTTAGAACAAAAGCAATTTACAATTAAAAGTCAAACGAATGAATTCAAAAACTAACATTCAAAAACTATATTGCCTGAGCAATTTTGAATATCGGATTTTATAGTTTGAATATTGAGCTAGCCTATTTCGCTTTTTGTACAACTATTTGATCGCTGGTCTTGAAGGAGTAGAGAATTGTTTCCAGTTCGCGCATGATCTCGCGCTGGCTTCTGCTTGGGCTAAAGGTGAAGCCTTCTATATAATATAAGTATCCGGCTGCTTCATCCACCAAAGCATAACTGACAAATGGCCCGCCCATCGAAAAATTATTGGCTCGCCATAGCCCGCGTGTTTCCATTGCGAAATGATTATTGAAATTTATTTGACGTGATTCCACGGGAACGAATGGCACCGTTGTTTCTGTGATCAAATAGGAATCACTTACATCCGGATCCTCGTACAAATATTTCTTACAAATTTCATCTCGAAAGGCAATCAAGCTATCTTTTTTAAATTGATCTGGTGATGAATATCTTTTGCGGGCAATAAAAATATCTTTATCATCTCTTGGGTTTATCTGACGCACCCACAGAAAGTCCTTTTCATTTATAACAAGCTTGTAGCCAAACGGTATTTGCATATCAGCTTGCATATTTTTCTTGATCCAATCGCTCAATCCTTTCAATTGGCCAGACTTGAGTAGGGATTTAGTTAAACGATCGCGTTCTGTTTTGTCAAAGTGGTCAATCAATTGCTGCCGGTTTTTTCGGATGTTGGCCATCAGTTCTTTTTCGTTGTTTCCATAGAGGTACATCACCTCCTGGCCTTTGGCAAAAACATTTTTTGAAGTAGTAACATAAAGAGTTGGATCGGCCTTTATTTTTTGAACAAAATCAGCAGTAAAAATTTGTTTCACTATACCTGCTCCGTAGGAACGCTTATCGAGTGTGGTGGCAAAAATTAAATTTCTTCTTTGTTTTAGAATGAAATTCAATTTGCGGGGATCCACCCAATGCATGTTATACATGTATTCCGTTCGTGGAAGGCCTCTCATCTCGGCATTAAAAGTTGAGTCGAGCAGTTTCCCGAGCGGCCCTTTCCATTGAAGGGAGTCCATCACCAAATACATATCACCGGATATACCTGCAGCAGGAGGAAGATTCTCACCTTTTTTTTCGGAACAGGAAATAATCGATATACTGATGATCAGGAGAACCAGGAAATTTTTCATGCGGTAATGATAAAGAGTTATGCTCAATAATTCAAAATAACAAAGAAGGTCACAAATTGATTTGGTTATTCTCCCTTTTGATTGAGCGTTATCCGACAATTAGCTTCTGTCCGGGCTGGAGCTTGTTTGTTTTGAGGTTATTGAGGATTTTAATTTTTTCGATAGTCAGACCTTGAAATTTTTTAGAAATATCCCATAAAGAATCACCTGGCTGCACGGTATATACTTTCCCTTGCGGAGAAACAACAATTTGAGCAGTTGTTTGTGATACTCGTTGAGTGCCTGTTGCCAGAGAAGGCGTCACCCAAATATTCAATCGTTGACCAGGATGAATAACATTACTGCGTAAGTTATTCCAACCTTTTATGTCATCAACTCTCACATGATGACGCTGGGCTATTAATCCAATCACGTCACCTGACTTAACTGTGTAAGTAACGGATTCTCTTCCATACGTACTGCCTGTGGTTTTCTGTGCAAGACCCTCTAATTCTTTCCGGCCCACCTTAGAAGCTGAGTCCAGTATGGCAAGTCTGTTCATTTCCAAGTTGAGTTTTGCGTGAACCGGTACTTTCATGGTGTAGGTTTTTTCGGTTTCAGGAAAAGCATTCCGTAACACGGATGGATTTAACTTTTGCAAGTCTTCTAAACAGGTGCCGGTAAGGTTGGCAAAGGTTTGAAAGTGGAGGAATTTTGTAATTTGTAACGTGTCATGCGCTACCATCTCCTCACGACTGGTTTCAATAATGTTGTGCTCAGCTGTGTGATTCATTGCATAAATAATAGCAACATATTGGGGCACATAGGCACGCGTCTCTCTAGGAAGATAAGTATACACCTCCCAGAACGATTTCTTGTATCCGCTTCTGCGGATGGCTTTGCGAACTGTGCCGGGACCGGAATTATAGGCGGCCAGTGCTAGTTCCCAATCATGAAACATAGAATAAAGCTGAGATAAATATTTGGCGGCAGCCTCGGTTGCCTTATCTGGATCCATCCGATCGTCAAAATACCAATCGCTCTTTAGATTAAAATACTTTCCTGTGCCTGACATGAATTGCCAGAGCCCGACAGCTCTTGCACGTGATACAGCCTTCGGATTTAATCCCGACTCAATAACGGAAAGATATTTTAATTCATCAGGTAGATTATACTTCTCAAAATACTTTTCAAACAGTGGGAAATACAAATCTTTTCTGCGCATTACCATCTTAGTGTATTCTCTGTCTTTCACTACAAAGTAGTTGATGAATGCCTGAGTCTTTTCATTGTACGTTAAAGGAACAGTTTGCTGTAAACAGCTGAGACGATCAGCAATTAATTCCGGAGTTTCATCGGCAGGAATAAACTCAAGATCAGCAAGCGGAATAAATAAGGATGGACGAATAGTATCCACTGGATTTCCGATTTCAAGATTCGCCTCTTGTACACTAACAGAATCTGCCTCTGGCTCCTGCGCAGCCAATGCGCAAGCACACACGCACAGCACCCAACATAAAGCCAACTTTTTCATATACATATTCAACTTACTTGCCATAAAGTGGCAAGGATTATTCCAGTTTTATTAAAAGTCTTGAAAATTGAAAAAGCTTCGATTCTTCAAAGTCGTTTGCAATAACCTGTAAACCAATAGGTAAACCTTTGTCATCCACTCCGCAAGGTACAGAAATACCAGGTACACCCACCACATTAGCTTGAACGGAAAATAAATCCGCCAAGTACATTTCTACCGGATTTTCGGTATGCTCCCCCAATTTAAAGGCCGTAGTGGGCGTGGTAGGCATCAAGATAAAATCATATTCTTCCAGGAGAGCCTTCGTCTTATCTCGAATGATCCTTCTTACTTTTTGTGCTTTGTTATAATATGCATCGTAGTAGCTGGCGCTCAACACAAATGTTCCTAGCAATATTCTGCGTTGTACTTCTTTTCCGAATGCTTCTGATCTTGTCTTCTTGTATAGAGATTCAAGATCAGTTGTGTTAGGGCTTCGATATCCATATCGAACACCATCATAACGAGATAAATTTGAACTTGCCTCTGCAGTTGTTAATACATAATAGGTGGGAAGTATATAATCCATTAAGGGAAACTCAACTGCCTCTACGCTATGACCATCAGCTTTTAACGCTTTAATTTTCTTGGAGATGTTCTCGCGGATTTCGCGCTGCAATGCGGGTGATTCAATCTCGTTAATATATGCGATTTTATATTTTCTGTTCTCAGCAGTGGCTAGTTCTTGTGAATAAGAAGGAACAGTTCGTTGAGAAACGGTGCTATCGTAATCATCAGCACCTGCAATTACTTCCAGCACTAGCGCAATGTCTTCTATACTTCTTGAGAAGATTCCAATTGAGTCAAATGATGATCCAAACGCAATTAAGCCATAGCGTGATATGCGTGAATAGGTCGGCTTCAATCCAACAATGCCACAAAAGGCAGCAGGCTGGCGAACCGAACCACCAGTGTCCGATCCTAACGAAACCTGACACAAATCTGCCATGACTGCAACGGCAGATCCACCAGAAGATCCACCGGGCACACGCTCGTTATCGATTTCATTTAGCGTTGGGCCGAAGGCAGAGTTTTCGTTGGAAGATCCCATCGCAAACTCATCACAGTTTTGTCGCCCGATAATAATGGCGTCTGCATCTAAGAGACGTTGAACAGCAGTGCCATTGAATTGTGAAACGAAGCCATCTAGAATTTTACTACTCGCCTGTAACGGATGATCTTTATAGCACAATACATCTTTCAGGCCTACAATAAGGCCCGCAAGTTTGCCAGCTGTTCCATTTTTTATTTTTTGATCTACTTCCGCAGCGCGTGTAAGCGCTTCATCACCATAAACACTCAAGAATGCATTGAGGTGTTTTTTTTTCTCGATGTGTGAGAGATGAAAGTTAACCCTCTCCACACAAGAGAGGGTTCCATTCTTAAGATCGTGTTGGATTTCCTGAAAGCCTGAGTATGTCTTCAACGCTTATTTCACGTCATCAATCTTCGGGACTTCCTTACCGGCATCGTCCACTTCTTTTTTAACATCTTTTACAGCATCCTTAAATTCACGGATACCTTTTCCTAGTCCTTTTGCAAATTCAGGAATCTTCTTGGCTCCAAAAAAAACGAGCACAAACAGACCAATGATAAACCATTCCATCCCACTAGGCATTCCAAACAAAAGTATAGCGTTCATAGCATTAAAATTAGATGGTAAAGATAGGGAATTTATATCAAAAGAAAAGGTATTGCAATCAACCGTTCAAAGTCAAAAAGGCGAGATACATGTAATTTTTGAGCTGTTTAATTACGCATTACGAGGTTCAATTTTTCAGCCAGGCTTGCGGATCTAGCGCTTGAGTGCTCTTGCGTATTTGGAAACGTAATTCTGAAAGGCCATCGCTATTGATGGACACTTTTCCTATTTCCTGATTGGTAGTAACTTTCTGGCCTTGCTTGATGAATACTTCTTTGAGACCTGAGTACACCGTAAAATATTCTCCATGACTAATGATTACCGAGCTACCGATAGCGGGAATGAAGGCCACTCTTCTCACTTCGCCTTGAAAGATTGATCTTACTTTTTCATCCTGCTTGGTTTGTATATTAATACCATCATTTTGTAATTCAATTCCCTTTAACACGGGATGATTTTGTCGGCCAAATCTTTGTGAAACAAATCCCGAAGTGGGCCAAGGAAATTTTGATTTATTTTCTTCAAATGAAGAGGACAGCGCGAGGGATGCTTCCGTGGCTTTGGCCGCAAGGGCTGAATTTGCATTCTTTTTTTCTTTGGCTTCCCTTGCCTCCCTTGCTGCGCGCTCAAGCTCCTCTCTAATGATTTCATTGATCATCTTGTCTAATTGAGCGATTGATTTCTTTGTTTCCTCCAGGTCTTTCTTCAAACGCTTCTCTTCTTTCTCCAGCGATCGGACAACTGTCTTTTGCTTTTTCTTTAGAGTGGTGAGGTTATCATTTTCAGTAACTTCTTCTGATAAGAGTATATTTTTTTGCTCTTTGATCACTTCAGTTTGGTGTACTTGTTGACCTAGAAGTTTTTGAACTCGGCCAATTACTTCAGCTTGCTCTTGTCTCACATCTCCATATTGCTCCATGTACTTCAACCGCATGAGCATTTGGTCAAATGATTCGGCCGAAAAAAGAAAGGTCAGTTTGGTTATTTTACCGCTTGCCTTTTGTGCCGAAAATAACATGGCGACATATTCTTCTTTTAACTTGGCTAGATCGGTCTCCAGAGCTGAAATGATATCATTATTTTCTGTGATGTCAGTTTCCAACAAATTGATCTCTCCTTTAATAGAAGTGATAAGATTTTCCTGGTCGCGAATGCGCTGGTTAAGGGCAGTCAGTTCGCCTACTGAATTTTTTTTCTGTTGAGCAGTTTCTGAAATGATTTTTTCAGTCTGCTTAATCTTTTCAATATTCTTTTGTTTTTCCTTTTGAAGTTGGTTTTTGTTACGTTGTGCAAATCCGCTAGAAGTGATCAGAACGAATACGAACAGAAATCCAATACATATGCGCTTATCTGCGGTCATACTTGCGTGGAATATTGAAGGGAAACCTTAATTCACGGTCGCCTACTTCTGCTTTGGTGTATTCAAACGTAATTGTATTATTTAATACACCAGCTGCCGTCTTATAAAACAAACTAATCACACCATTGTAAGGAAAAACCTTTGGGCCTACCTGTTGAAAGTTGGTGTAATTGAGCGTCAGCGAATTATTGGTGTCCGATTCTTTCATCTCCACTTTTTCCAGTTTGGTGCTGGCGGCATTAATGTAATTCTTAATATAAACGGTACCTCGTGCTTGTTCCAGTAGATTAAAGCTCGATCCTTGAATGATTTCATCTTCAGGCAG
>JANOQK010000541.1:0-1725 GCA_031414855.1 Bacteroidia bacterium
GCTTAGTACTGTCTGCATCTTTTACTTGTTCTAGTTTCATGCCACACTTTGAACAGCTGTCACCTTCTTTACCTTTTTCTTCCGGATGCATAGGACACGCATAGCCCATGGCCATCTCATCATGTTGTTTAGTTGAGTCGCTATCCATGTGCTGGTGGTCTTGCTCGGTAGTTTGTTCTTTCTTGCCACCGCATCCGGTAACCAATAGTGAGGAAATAAATAATCCTGAGATAAGGATAGCAATTGTGAAGATTGACTTTTTCATGTTTTTTGGTTTTAGATTTAATTTGTCGTTATAAAAATAAGATGATTATTGTATCATTTCTTTTACACTTCCGCACTTTAGCATCGAATCTCCAAAGTAAGGATTCTTAATTGGTTTTTCATTGGAAAGCCAATACGCACCTGTATTTCCATTGGCCATAGGACAATAGTCGAGATAAAGCATTCCCATAGAAAGCTTTCCGCCTTTTACCAGTGTTGCCATTTCATTACTTAACATGCTAAATGCCTTGCGCTGTTCTTCTAAATCGGCCGTGGCAGCTATCTCCGAAGCAGATTTGAGCGCAGCCGTTGACCCGTTGATGTCCTTAAGTGCTTTCTGTAATTCAACTGCTCCTTTTTTTGCCTCACCACCTTTAGATGCTACCAACGCATCCTTTACATGAACATAATGTTCATAGGCTGCACCAAGTTTGGAATCCTTGAACATGGCCATATTTTGATCCATCTGTTTCTCATCCTTTTTAGCAGCATGATCATGTTGTGCGAAAGCTCCCCAGCTACCTAGAACCAGGCAAAGCGTCATCATTTTAGTTTTCATAGTTATTTCGATTTAAGTGTTATACAATTTTATAGTTAAGCATCATGCCATCATCTTCATGTTCCAGATTATGGCAATGCAAGACAAACGTACCCGTGTATTGAGGAAACGTCATGATCAATCTTACTTTCTCTTCTGGCATCAGGAGAACGGTATCTTTCCAACCTTTTTCAGTGGCTATTAATTCACTTCGGCCACCTATACGCTCCAGCACCTGAAACTGCACGCCATGAATATGCATGGGGTGAAACTCATCGCCCATCATATTATCAAACTCCCAAATCTCAGTTGTGCCTGCCCGAACAGTTTCATCTATCCTTTCCATTTCAAATGTTTTTCCATTGATAGAGTGGCGCCCCATAGCACCATGTCCACCCATGCCACCCATTATTAAGCCAGCAATATCAAATACGCGCGTTTTGATAGCAGAAGCTGACGGAATTGATTGAATGGTTGATAAAGTTGTAGGTAAACTGAAGGTCTCGGTTGCTTCTCTGTCAATTTTGAATTTCATGATTTTGAAACTCTGCCTTCCCTGGACGTTGTACTTGCTAAATTTTGTGCTTGTCAGATAGACTTCCTGGCCAATTGCAAGTGAAGAAAAGTCAGCTAATACATCGGCACGCTCACCGGGTGCCAACATCAGGCTCGACACACTTTCAGGTCGGGTCAGCAATCCTCCATCAGAACCAATCACATGCAAGGACATGCCGTTTGAAAAAGCGAGGCTATATACACGTGCGGTAGATCCGTTTAGAATACGAAAGCGTTGCCACCCTTTGCTTACGGTAGCAAAGGGTGAAAAAATTCCATTCACAGTGATTTGCTCGCCCAGGTATCCCGTCATGATCTCATCTGGATCTGGAGAGTAATCCAAAGTTGGTCCATCAAAACGTTTGTCT
>JANOQK010000542.1:0-3494 GCA_031414855.1 Bacteroidia bacterium
TCAGTCAGTTGGTGATCTTTCCACTTTTGAAAAAGTATTATCAGAGCAACTGAAACAAATTCAAGCTAAGTATGCTGGTGTGGAACTCAAAAAGTTGAATAATGAATGGGAGGTTGTTATACCTGAATCTTACAAGGAAGGACATGAAGCTCATTTTGGCCGAGTGATGCAACGGTTTCTGGATTACCTCCAAAACAAGAATATGCCGGAATGGGAGGTACCAAATATGATAGCTAAATATTATACCACCACTACAGCCCAGGAATTAGCCAAGCAAAAATAATCCGTCATTTCTCTCGAATCTCGCTTCAGGAAAGTAATACACTTGAAGTACGGGTATCCAATTTGATGGCCAACCCGATTGCTGATCTGGATCGGAGAAATATTTTCTGGAAGAAGTTCTACAACGTGAATTTTCCAGCACGCAAAAATGAAAACCGGAAGAATGGATTGTTCGATGCCTCACACTGGCTGCCTAAGGAATCGGGGCTAATTGGTCCAGTTTCACTAACGAAAATTAGTTTTGAATAAACATTTTGCCAGAATCTAATACCCAGATTTCATCACCTAAAATGGTTATTTTGAGCTTAGGATTTGGCTTTTAGATTATTTCGGCTAAATTTAATTAATCGTTCCCGCAATCGGTACAGGGCAAAACAGGATAGTACAGGACAGTTGAGTCTTTACAGCCTGTTATTTTTAACCCATTGCGCAATCGATTGCGCAATGAAAAATATAAATCAAAAAAACTAACTGACCCTTTAAAACCTAATCAATTAAATTATGCATAAAACTCTATCAAGCTTTAAAAGAATCCTGCGGAGTATTCCGATAGGATTTTTGCTCGTGCTGTTTTGCTCGAGCTCCTTATGGGCGCAGGAACGAATTGTCAAAGGCAAAGTAATTTCTGCCGAAGATTCTCAAGGGTTCCCCGGTGTAAACATTATTATTAAGGGTACTACTGAAGGTACCGTTACTGACCAGGATGGCAATTACTCGATTAAAGCGTCTGCAGAAACCATATTGGTTTTTAGCTCCATTGGTTTCCGAACCACTGAAGCGACAGTAGGAACACAATCGGTAATTGATGCAACCATGGAAGTGGACATCACTTCACTATCGGAAGTAATTGTTACAGGCTATGGAACGCAGGAAAAACGAGATATAACTTCCTCCATTTCTTCCATTAGTGGTTCAGCTATTATAAAGATACCAACTGGCAATGCTTTGGATGCCTTGAAAGGCCAAATTGCAGGTGTTGATGTATTGCAGACAGGAGGACGACCTGGACAAGCTTCGTCTATCACTATTCGAGGACGAAGGTCTCTCACGGCATCTAATAATCCGCTTTTTGTGGTAGATGGTATTCCAATGACTTCAGGCTTAGCATCTATTTCTGATTTTAACCCTGCGGATATCGCATCTATAGAAGTGTTGAAGGATGCTGCATCTCAGGCTGTTTATGGTTCAAGGGGTTCCAATGGCGTAATTCTTGTTACAACTAAAAGAGGTAAGCCTGGAAAAACAGAAGTTAATTTTTCAACTTCCTACGGTGTTGCACAGCCTTTTAAGTTAATTCCGATGATGAACGGTGAGGAGTTTGCTAATTTAAAGCGTGAGGCCAACAGGGTTGCCGCTAATGGGCAATCGGGACGCGCGGCTTGGGGTGATACAGGCTCAAGCATTCCTTCGGATGCTGCAGTTTTTAATGATGCTGTCGAATTAAATTCAGTAAATAATGGTCTGTCAACAGACTGGCAGGATTTGATCTATCATAATGGATCTCAATTAAATCAACAGTTGAGTGTTTCAGGTGGTTCAGAAAAGACGACTATAAGTGTAGCCTTTAGCAATTTCAAAGAAGAAGGTTTAATGGATGGTACCGATTATGGCAAATACACCGGCCGTATCAATGCTGATCATACGATAAGTAAGATGTTTAAGGTAGGTATTTCATCTATCATTTCTAACTCAACTCAAAACTTTGGTTCCGGAAATGCCATTTCAGAGGCTGTAAATCAAACCCCACTTGGATTGCCTTATGATGCGAATGGTGATATTATCTTTTTGCCCATTTCAGATGGTATCCGGACTAATCCATTAAGTGATTTGGTTCCTAATAAGCGTTTGGATGAAAGGACAACACAGCGCATATTTTCCTCTGTTTATTTAGATGCTGAACTTATGAAGGGCCTTAAGTATAAATTCTTGTTAGGTCAAGATTATCAAACTTTTCAAAGAGGAATTTTTGAAGGAACTAACACGAACACCAGGAAAAACGGAACTCCTTATGCATCACTTGATCAGCAGCTGCAAAGTGGGTATACAATGGAGAATTTACTGACCTATACTAAATCAGTTGGTTCACATAATATAGGTGCCACTTTTTTACAAAGTGCTGCTAAACAAAACTTTGAATCCAGTACGTTAGGTGCAATTAACATACCCTATGAAACCGCTCTTTGGAATAACTTGGGTCTTGGAACCGTATCTTCTTATGGTTCTAACTATTCTCAATTCACTTTACTTTCCTACATGGCTCGAGTTAATTATGCGTATGCTGGCAAATATTTATTTCAGGCCAGTATGAGATGGGATGGTTCATCAAGACTTTCCGAAGGAAACAAATGGGCTAGTTTCCCTGGTGTTTCTGCCGGTTGGAGAATAAAAGACGAAGGCTTTATGTCTGGCGTATCAGTTGTAAGTGAACTTAAATTGAGAGCTTCATATGGTAAGGTGGGAAATACGGCAGTTGCTCCCTATCAAACTCAAGGAACTTTGGCAAATTCATTGTATGACTGGAACAACGTGGATGCAAAGGGCTTTAGACTTGATAAGATTCCTAGCCCTGACCTTGGTTGGGAGTATTCAGAATCGTTTGACGTGGGTATTGATTTTGGTTTCTTTAATAACCGACTCACAGGATATGTGGATTACTATCATACAACGTCTGGACTTTCGTTGCTTTTAAACCGTCAACTTCCCCCAACATCCGGGTACCCATCAATTCTACAAAATGCCGGTGGTACTGAAACAAATGGTTTTGAAGTCACACTTGCATCAACAATTATAGACAAGCCAGGAGGTTTGAAATGGAGGTCAGAATTCAATTTGGGAAGCTTAACGGAAAAGATTGTCGACCTCGCCCAAAGAGGCCCCAATGGTGAAAAAATTAATGATGTAGGAAGTGGATGGTTTATAGGAGAACCAATACGAGTGTTCTATGATTATAATAAAGTAGGAATATGGCAAGCCGATGAAAAAGATGCGGCTGCTAAATTTGGTCAGTTCCCTGGAGAAATAAAGGTTGAAGATTTAAATGAAGATGGCCTTATTGATCTTACGAATGATAGAAGAGTACTTGGCAATGATGTTCCCAAGGCTTACGGAGGTATCTCTAATAATTTTGAATATAAAGGATTTGATTTTTCATTTTTCTTCTACTACAGGCTTGGCTTTATGATCAGAAGCTCAATGAGCAATGATCAGGCAAC
>JANOQK010000543.1:0-2187 GCA_031414855.1 Bacteroidia bacterium
TCAAATGTTTTTTTTTCTGGAAAACAACAAATCAGACCTTGGATTAGCGAAGATGGGTTTCGTGTTGAAGGAAACAAAATTTGAAGACGGACTAAAAATCACCATCTGGATTCCACCTTTCACTCTGGCGCGGCAAATATCACGCGTAGAACTAGTACATGAAAACGGTAATCCTATATTTCTCGGTTATTTTGACCAGAAGGAAAAGGCAGTAAAAAAATCTTTCTTCTACAACTATACGCAAGTAGCCTCTGTACATTTTCCGGCCAGTGTCACCCAGGTTACGTATGAGAATGCAAAAGACTCCACTGTCTCAAAAGTGTCGTATTCTAATTTTAAATTAGATAGCGATGTTTCGGATGAATATCTCAATTTTAAAATTCCAGATGACGCCAAAACCATAGTAAACTAATATGAGATTTGGCAATTTAGCAGTCGCAACATTTTTAATGGTGATCTCATCAGCTGCAAACGGCCAAGCTGTTGAAAAAGATTTAAGGCTTCTCCAAGCTCATTGGAAATCTGAAAGAGAACCTAAGACAGAAGTGTATCGTCCAAATCTTTATCGCAGAATAATCCAGCCGCAGCTAGGTACCAGTTGTGTTTACGAAAACGAATGTCGTGAATTTCGTAAAGGACTATTTGGGGAGTTTGGGATTTTGAAAGCAACATTTCTTACCATTGATAGGTGGGGCAGGTGTACGCATATTTCAACGATGGAATCTTTTCCTGTTCGATTGAACAAACAGGGGAAAATTATTGAAAGCCCGCTGGACTATCGCTTACACTGATGCAGAGGAGGCTCATTTACTTAATTTTTCTTGCGTCCCTTCATGGTGTGGTACTTGCGCAGCATCAAAGGACTTCAAAAGATCTTCAGTTCGCTAAATATCTGATGGACAAAAAGTATGATGATGAGGCCATCTTTGTATTGAAAGGCCTTTCGCAACAAGCCACTGAAATTCAGCAGCATGACAGCGCTAATTACTGGTTAGGGAATATTTACTACAATCGTCAGGAGTTGGAAAATTCCATCCAGTATTTTGATTTGGTATCCCATCGATCGATTCACTTAAAACCTGAGGCTGTATTTTTTAGCTCGTTTAATGAGGCTTATCTAAGACATTATAGTATAGCGCAACAAAAATTAGCTGCATTCAATCCGGAGGACTCGCTTCAGCTCTCTTTAAAAAATTTCGAACTGGCAGGAGTAAACTTACTCCAACGGAAATTTAGTGCTTTCGATTCTCTGGTCAGTCAATTCAACAAGCATCATCTGCTTGCCAGACAACAATCAGAACTTATTGACTTTCGAAACATTCTTGTTTCAGGCTCAGGAAAATCTTCATTCAAAGCAGGTCTTCTTTCTGCCCTGGTGCCAGGGGCAGGAAAATTCTATGCCGGATATAAAAGTCAGGGATTTTTAAATTTTATTGTTGCAGGCCTTTTAGGCGTGCAAGCCTGGGAAGGGTATCGAAAAAGTGGCCCGGAGAGTTTTCGTTTCATTGCGTACTCAGCTTTGTTCACCACATTTTATATTTCAACTATTTGGGGAAGTGCCTTGGCCGTAAAAATAAAACGTAATGAAATCTCCAATACACTGGATGCCCAGATTCTATTTTCAATGCATATTCCTATTCGCTCCGCTTTTCACTGAAGCGCAAAATCTGAATGCAGACAGTCTGTTTTCGGAAGGTTATTATTTAAGAGCGCGCGTAGCCTACGAGCAACGTATTTTTTTGGGAGGATCCCCCGAGGAGATTAATGCGCTTTTGTTGAAGAAATCATATTGTTTTAAAGGTGAAGGTAATTTTGAAAATGCTTATCAGACCTTGCAAAGAATTACGTTAGACTATAGCAAAAAGAATTTCGCTACTTGCATTCTTTACGAGTTGTCCCTGACCGCTTATCTGGCTAACAAGAGTGACATAGCCCTAAGTCATCTCGAAGAAATGAAGTATTATTTTCCAGATACCACTTCGCAAATCCTGGAGGTGCTTGAGATTCTTAGTTTAAACGAAGTACATCAATGGAAAAAAGCTCAACAAAAATTCAAGCACTATGCAACAACCTATAAGTTGGGGCTCCATGAAGATCCTTATGCGGACATCTTAAATTTCAAACCGAAAAATCCAAATAAAGCAGAGGCCCTGTCAATGCTCCTTCCGGGTGGTGGTCAGATGTATT
>JANOQK010000544.1:0-5250 GCA_031414855.1 Bacteroidia bacterium
CATCGGGTTCCACAGGAAAACCCAAGGGAATGGTTCACACGTGTGGTGGTTATTTGGTGTATTCGGATTACACCTTTAGAACCACTTTTCAATATAAGGAAGGACAAGTGTTCTGGTGCACAGCGGATGTGGGATGGATAACGGGTCATTCTTATATTTTATACGGGCCTCTTTTAACCGGAGCAACAACTATAATATTTGAAGGCGTTCCATCCTGGCCCGACATGGGCAGATTTTGGCATGTCATTGAAAAGCATAGAGTCAATATTTTTTATACTGCCCCAACAGCGATACGTTCTTTAGAAAAAGCTCCTCTTTCATTTATTGATGCCTATGAACTTTCAACCCTTACCGTATTGGGTAGCGTTGGAGAACCCATCAATGAAGAAGCCTGGCATTGGTACGATACGCATATCGGCAAAGGAAAATGCCCCATTGTAGATACATGGTGGCAAACGGAAACGGGTGGAATAATGATCTCACCAATCGCTCATGTTACAAAACTAAAACCTGCACATGCCACATTCCCTTTACCCGGTGTTCAGCCAGCGGTGATGGATGAACAGGGTAATGAATTAATGAGGAATGGAGTGGAAGGAAGATTAACACTCAAGTTTCCGTGGCCCGCAATGGCTCGAACAATTTATGGCGATCATCAACGATTTAAGGAAACTTATTTCTCCACCTTTCCCGGAAAATATTTTACAGGTGATGGATGCAAGCGTGATGAAGACGGTTATTACCGAATCACGGGGCGAGTCGATGACATTATTATTGTTTCCGGGCATAATATGGGTACAGCTGAAATTGAAAGTGCAATTGATGAACACTCTTCTGTCTGTGAAACTGCGGTGGTAGGATATCCACATGATATTAAAGGACAAGGCATTTATGCGTTTGTCATCTGTTACGAAAAACCTCATGAGGAAGAACATTTGCGAAAGGAAATCAGGGAGATGGTTTCGAAAATTATTGGACCAATTGCCAAGCCTGACAAAATCCAATTTGTGAGTGGCTTACCGAAAACACGCTCTGGAAAAATTATGCGAAGGATTTTGCGCAAAGTTGCTGAAGGTGAAACCACTAACTTAGGTGATACAACAACTTTGCTTGATCCAGCCGTAGTAGAGGAAATAAAAGCCGGTGCTTTATAAATATTGAACCCTAAATTCGGTTACTTCACTACCGTAAGCCAGATTAAAATTTCCGGCTTTAATTGTCATTTATGAGACTTCGTTTTTGGGTTTGGTTCGTTGCTTTGAGTACCCTTGCCTCTTGTATTGATGAAAATGACTACACTATTGACTCAGTAGAGGTTAGTCCGACAATCGCGCTTCCTTTGGTCTTTGGAGAGCTTTCCGTACAAGAACTTATTAAAATTACAGATTCAGTCTATGTAAAAGTGTACCCAGATGATTTGGTTTACCTTTCATATTCTCAAACTTTAGTTTCCCAGGGAATCGCTGATTTATTTGATATTCCCAACAAAAGCCTGACCAGAAGTTTTTTTGTGCCTCCGGCAACAATACCTCCACATACAAAGGATATTCGATCAGACAGTATTGTAGAAGTGATTGATTTTGGATTGACACCTGAGCAACTAAGTGAAATTTCCTTTAAGGCTGGCACGATAAATTATTCAACCACACCCAGCAATGCCAGTTTTTCCAATAAATACGAAGTCAACATTTCATTACCGGATTTTATTTCCAAAACAACAAATAAGCCACTTAATGTAAATATTGCTTCCACAGGATCCATCAATCTCTCGGATTACAGTGTAAAGCTTAATAAAAACAAATTCAACCTTAAGTTAGTATTGGTACTTAAAAAGAGTACCACTTCGGTGGTAATCAGCCCTACTACATTTGTGAGTCTCAAGCTCTCATTTTTAGGAATGGACTTCTCATACATCAAAGGATTTTTTGGGGATCAAACCTCTAGCTTGCCAGCTGAAACGATTGATATCGGAGCATTTGGTACCTCATTGGATGATGCCAATGTTTCCTTCGCTCAACCAAAGATTACATTAGAAGTTGTAAATGATAATGGCGTTCCATGCCTGGTTGATTTCAAGAAATTTGAAGCACAAAGTGGAACTCAATCCTTGGCAGTAGTCTTAAATCCTGCTAACCCTATTTCGGTTGCTTATCCAACCCAACTTGGCACCTCAGCAAAAACAGTAGTATCGGTGGTAAATGTCAAAGAGTTGGTGGATTTTGCCCCTGAAAAATTTTATTATAAAGTCGATGCCCGGATCAACAAAGGTCTTACTACTGGAAATAATTTTTTGGCCGATACCAGTAAACTGAGAGTGAGTTTGAATGTTGAAGTTCCGCTTTATGGTCAAGCGTCTAAAATTAATCTTTTGGATACACTAAAAATTGATTTAACTGATGTTGACGGCTCGCGTATTAATAGCGCCTTTCTGAAGGCAAAAATCTCAAATGAACTTCCGCTCGATGCCAAAGTCCAATTTTATATGACAGACGTAAATTATAAAATATTGGATTCGTTGCTGGCACCGTCTCAAACGGCCATCATTAAAGGCAGTACCGTCACGGCTTCAGGAGATCTTCAAGCCCCGGGAGTTTATGATCAGCTTATTCAACTCGAGAAAACGAAAATTGACAAAATATTCACTGCGAAATACATCATCATAAGGGCATTAATGAATACTTCAAAAAATGCTAGTGGATCTTCGCAAGACGTAAAGTTCAAATCCAAATACAAAATGAATGTGGATTTGGGACTCTTGGTTAACCTCAAAATAAATGCAGGGCTATGAGTCGCCAGATATACATTGCTATTATTGGTATCCTTACGCTAAGCGGCTATACTTCCTTTGCTCAGGTGGAAGGCACTTTGCATTATATGAATAGTCTGCCTCAGGTGGTGATCAATAATCCTGCCTTTGTGCCTAAGTACAAATTTTCATTGGGGTTACCTTTTTCTTCTGTTTATCAGGGATACACCAACAACGGTTTTTCGTACAATGACCTTATCACACGCAAAGACGGGCAAGTGAATGCGGATTTATCTAAGTGGATAAAGATTTTGCCTGAGAAGACGTACATAGCACCAGCGCTGAATCTGGATTTTCTTCGATTAGGTTTTCGGGTAAATCAGAAATTATACGTTACACTAAATGCAACCGCGAAGGAATACGGTCACTTCGTTTTGCCAAAAGGTTTGGCTTCTGTTTTCGTGGAAGGTAATGCACCCTATGTTAATAGTACCGTCAATGTTTCACCACAATTGGAAGCGATTTCCTATCATGAAACAGCGGCAGGAGCCTCTTATGAGGTTAACAAAAAACTCACGGTTGGCGGAAGAGTAAAGCTGTTACATGGTGTTGTCAGCATAACAACTCAATTATCTGATGTTACAATAGCGATCGATCCTAACTATCACATGACTGCAAGTGCAGATTTAATTGTTAAAACATCGGGGATTAATAGCATCACAGACTCTGGTTATGAAATTTCCAAAGAGTGGAAAAATTATATCAAGAACAGGGGAATGGCAATTGACCTTGGGGCTACCTATCGTCTTCTTGATAAACTTACTCTTAATGCCAGCCTCATAGATATTGGAGGTATTGGCTGGAAAAACAACTTGTACCAATATTCATTGGATAAGACAAAAGCCAACTACACTTTTTCAGGGATCAATGCTGATGATCTTGTGAATGGCACTGCATCCGACTTCATGGATGCACAGGTAGATTCCATTAAGAATAACTTCAAGCTTCAAGAGGGAACGACTACTTCATTTCGAACACCTCTTCCTACAAAGATATATTTGGGTGGAAATTTTGAATTGACTAAAAATTTCAATGTTGGCACCGTATTTTTTGCTCAGAAATTTCATGACAGTTTTTCACCAGGCTGGACAACTTCCTTAAACAGTCAATTAGGAAGGGCAATAAGTACCTCCATCAGCTATACCATGTCGAACCGGTCGTATAATAATTTGGGGGCTGGTCTTTCTTTGAACTTTACACCGATCCAGATATATATGGTGGGTGACAATCTGCTGCGTGTACCAAGTTCGCTTATCGTTCATAAGGATCTCAATAATTATATCAATACAGCCCAAGTGATAAATGTGCGATTGGGAATGAATATTGTGGTAGGCAGAGATAAGGGAGACAAAGCCAAGCTTGGAACAAAGGCCAAAGCTGTTAACTCTAAAAACTCAAATTCACCTGGTAAGAAAGCCCAACAGACTCACATCAGAGTGAGGCAGAGTAAGAAGTAATTTTTGGTATGACCTATAAATAAAAAGACCCGGCTCATCACCAGGTCTTTTTTTATTTACTCTTTATTTGCTTCAATCAACTCCCGCAAGCCTCGCAAGCATCAGGATTATCCAAGGAACAAGCCATGTCGGCACGTTTCTGATCATAATCAGCTAATGTCAATTGCTGGTAAGGAATGGGTTGTTGAGCATCAGATGTTACAGCTACAGATTCTTGCACAGCGACTACTTCAGATACAGTTTCGGTAGCTTCTGCTACAGGTTGTTGCATTTGTGCTTTGTCTACTGTAAACTTAATCGCATCGGCAGCAGCGGTTGAGCGCAGATAATACATACCTGTTTTCAATCCTTTTTTCCAAGCGTAGAAGTGCATGGAGGTCAGCTTTCCAAAATTTGGATCGGTAAGGTGAATGTTCAAACTCTGTGATTGACAGATATAAGCTCCACGGTCAGCAGACATATCAATGATCGACTTCTGCGAAATCTCCCACACGGTTCTGTAAATGTCTTTTATGTTCTGAGGAATTTCTGGAATAGATTGAACCGATCCGTTGGCACCCACCAATTTTTGACGCATTCCTTCGCTCCACAATCCAAGGCTGATCAGATCCTTCATCAAATGCTTATTGGCAATGATAAATTCACCTGATAATGTCCTTCTTGTATAGATGTTAGACGTGTATGGTTCAAAGCACTCATTGTTACCAAGAATTTGTGAAGTGGAAGCCGTTGGCATAGGTGCCAGCAACAAGGAGTTGCGAACGCCATGCTGTTTTACTTCTCTCTTTAAATTTTCCCAATCCCATCTTCCGGAAGAAGGAGTTACACCCCACATATCAAATTGGAATATCCCTTTCGAAACGGGTGATCCTTTGAAGGATTCATATGGTCCATTCAATTTGGATAGTTCCATGGATGATTCCATCGCAGCAAAGTAGATGGTCTCATGAATATCAGTGTTTAAACCACGTGCCTCCGGTGAATCAA
>JANOQK010000545.1:0-4256 GCA_031414855.1 Bacteroidia bacterium
ATGAGCTTCATGGGTGTAAGCGGATTATTAATCTCATGGGCAATTTGCTTGGCAATCTCACGCCAGGCGCTTTCCTTCTGAATTCGCGCCAGCTCGATTTTACTTGTCTCCAGGTTTTCAAGCATGCGATTATACTCATTCACCATCAGTCCAATCTCGTCATTCGATTTCCAGGTAAGTGGTTTATTCTCACCAGAAAATGTTGTCTTGCCAAGTGTTCGGGTTATAAATCGCAAGGGGAACGTTAACCAGTTAACAATGAAAAAGGAAACCAAAGAAAAAAGCAGAAAAACGATCACGAAAATCATCAGGATATTTAGCCACACGCTGATTTGTGTTTTTTCCAGGGAATGAACTGAGTCAAAGAAGGGTATACTGAGTATACCTATCAACTCTCCTGTATCCGGGGACTTTAAAGCGGAATAGGATGTATTGAAAGTAAGTTTTCCAATCGCATCGTTCTTGACAAACGATATCTCCTTCTCTGCAGTAATTCTGAACCATGCTTCCCGGTCCACCAGACTAGATACCAATTGATTTTGATAAATAAGGGGCTGACTGGAAGCAACTAATTCACCTTGATTGGAAAAGACAGAGGCATCAAGATTAGCAAGCCTGGAAAGATTTAACAGTTGACTCTCAAACTCTGACATAGTCGCTTCTTCAGTCTGAAGATGAGCATCCAACTCCACACTCAATCTTTCCCCAATAATCTTTGACTTAGCTAGAAATTCACTTTGGAGTTCAGACTCTTCTGACCGGCTTATTAAACTCAGTGTGGTAATACTAACTGCTATTAATGGCAAGAGAAAGGCCAGATACACATAGACTTGAATCCTCGCTGCATAGTTAAGTCGTTCGCCTTTCATCCACAGCAAAGCCGCGTATAAAATCAACAGAACCAAAACAAAACACAGGCCGAGTACAAACAAGAATGAGAAATTAGCCAACACATAAAACATTGGATAGTTAATAGCCGAAACAACGGCCACTCGCCCTAACTCATCCTCGATGCCTACATGTGTGTATCCACCACCCTGAACACCAGTCTTGTAAAAGTTGATATCTGCTAACCATTGAGCATCAAAATTCCGTTCGTAGTTGTAGCTACCGGAATTACTAATTAGTTTACCGTTTAAGAAAAACGCATAACTGAAATCAGAGTTCTTAAAATAGTTAATGAATTGGTTGTCTACCAAAAGTTCAGGAAAAACGTTCTGCGGAATCAATTTTTTCAACGATAGATCAAGCACAACATAACCTGCCGGCCCGTGTTGCTCAATAGGAACAATTGCCAAATAACGTTTTGCAGCTTCTTGATTTACACTTTCAATGAAATAGACTCCTTTGTAATTTGTCCTACTCGCATCTTGTTGAAATGCCTTAATTAGCGTGGCGAAGTTCACCTTGGCAAGGTGATCATGAGAGTCGCCACTTGCATTATACAAATAGACCTGCACATCATAGCGGTCAAAGTACGCGTTAAGGTAAACCTGATTTATTTTTTGGCGCACACCGGATTTAACAAGAAAGGGAGTTGTCATCCGGGATCGAATAAACGGATCTTCTGAAATACGACTCACCGCTTCGTTCAATAAATACTCTCCAAGAATATCCCGGTCCACCAGAAAATTGCTTCCGTACTTGAACTGATCTTCTTTTGTTTTTTCTTCCCCAAACCTTTTTACACTTAATGCACCCTGAGTGGCCAGGATCGCAATGGCTAGAAAAAAGTAAAGGAATGTAGCATACGAAAATCGTTTTAAACTTGAACTGATACGAAACAAAAATAAAAGTGAAAAATAGACAAGTCCAGAAAGAAGTGTGATCAAATAATCCTTTTCAGAAACTATATACACCAGAAAAAAGGCAATCGAGGCGGCAACCAAAGTAATATAAAACCATACTTTTGAGTGCCTCGTGAAGACAAGTGTCAGCTTAAAAAAAACATGGCAAAACAGAAAGGCAGCGATACCTCCTAAAATGACGGACAGAAAAGCAAGCCCCCTAATCAAATCAAAACGAATTGAATGTGAAATATCCAATGCTATGTTTGAGTTGTGCGAGATGGTTTCAAAAAATAGAAATGGGAAAAGTATGGTATAGAAACAAATATCCAATGAAATTAAACCAAGCAAGAGTTTTGTATACTTGTCTAACTGGCTAATCTTTCCAATCACCTTCCAGCGATAGTAGGTATAGAAAAAATAAACCGCTACTATCAGAACCGCCAGCGTATTAAAGAAAAGGTCTGCAATGGAGGGATTTAAATTTGATGATGCAAACTGAAGAGGATCAAAGATAAACAGCGTGCTATAGTCGCGAGGAAAATTAAAGTTGATCATAACCACCCTGATCACTATCAACCCAGTCAATAACGAAAAAAAAGTCAGGCTAAACCTTCGTTTGCGATGTAACCCACTACTCAGAAAATAAAGACCGATGGCAAAGAACAGAAGTGTCATCCATCCGGATACCAGAGCAATCGTATCTTGTATAGAAAATTGTTCAAGTGCTTCTTCAGAGAAATTTACTTTGAACAAAACGCCCGCTTCATAATTAACGGGATATCCTACCTGTGAAAATGAGCTTAAAATTTCAGGCTTTATACTCTTGAATATCTTTTGGTTCCAGGTCGGAGCCAGATAACGGTTGGTAACACTATACTTTTCTGTCAAAGGAAGGAACGAAACAAGCGCCTCACCATTGGTTAGAGTCCACTTATTGACAATAAAACTTCCTCGTGAAGATTGAAAGAGGCGAATCCTAAAATTCTCCTGCAATAATCTAAGATCAGGTAAAAATTCGTTCCTATTCCATCTTAAAATATGCACGCTATCCAGGAGAAAGAAAGAATGCGATACACTTTGCCATGTTAACTCATCCTTGGAAGAAATAAGTTGATTGGCTTCTGACTCAATTGCTGCTAATTCTGCTTCCAGATTCTTGGATATGCTGGCTGTGATCTTAGCTGGTGAATCACTTTTTACAAAAAGGAGATTAACCCCTGCTCCTGTCAACAATGAAGCAGCCGCCAAAAGAAAAAGAATAATTGTCTTCCTGTTAAACATTCGTCCGGAATTCAATTACTAAAAATACTAAAATCAAGGCTTATGGGTTGGGTGGGTGATAAGAAAGGCCACCAAACCAATAGAGAAATAAAACTCGCGAAACGCGAAAGGAAATGGGAGTAAACATCATTGCGCTTAGGCCAATGATAATTACGTACACTAAATCCGAGGGATCCCAAAAAATATATAACGTAAGCCATATCGTGATAAATAAGACCACACTTAATGCATAGCTTACAAACATAGCACCAAAATAGAAACCAGGCTCGGGCTCGAAAGTCGATCCGCACTTGGGGCAATTCCTATTCATCTCGGCAAAATGCGTGATCTTCTTTAAGGGATACTTAAAAATATTGCCTTCTCTACAGGCTGGACACTTACCGGAAAGCAGCGCGCTTCCCTGACTCATTTCTGGCATTTGATCTGCTGGTTCTGTACCAAAGATAGGCAATCACACCTACCGCAAGATAAGGAGCAAAGAAAAGATACATAATCCCGAAGTTGATTCCGAGGGCAATCCCTGGATTGCCATTACTCACATTATTCTCTAATGTTGCTCGGCACATGGCACATTGGGCAGATGCTTCGATCAAAGAAGCAAGGCTGAACACCAGTATTGAAATAATAACTCTCATAAGCCATTTATTTGTAATATGGACTAATCATTAGATAAACAATTACACCCGTAACTGCCACGTACAACCATACCGGAAATGTAAATTTAGCCAACGCCTTATGCCTTTCAAAATTGCCCGAAAGCGCTCTTGAAAAAGTGAATAATACCATCGGAATAACAATGATTGAAAGTAAAATATGGCTAATCAAAATGACAAAATAAACATAACGAATAGAACCTACTCCACCGAAAGTGGTGGATGCTGTTGTCATATGATAGAGAACATACATCACCAGAAATGAAGCGGAGAGGCCGATGCAGAGCTTCATAATCCGTTCATGCCATTCACGTTTTTTGTTTTTGATAGCAAGTATGGCTGACACCAAAAGAACCGCTGTTATTCCATTAATGGTAGCATAAATGGGTGGCAGAAAGGTGAAGTCATACCCTTTTATCTGGACTTTGAATAAAACAGCCACCACAATTGGGATTACAATGGATAAAGCGATGATGAGTTTGCGATACGGTTCCGTTCTTTCCATTCAATACCTCTTTAATATAATGTCAAG
>JANOQK010000546.1:0-3137 GCA_031414855.1 Bacteroidia bacterium
AATATTACGATATATCTGTAGCCTAAAGTGTGACTTTCGTCACATAAGCTTTTAATCGTAGATGACTTAGGTCATGAATTAGGGATATTCTCCATTTCATGTAAGAACTCAGTAAACAGATTGTGGATTGATAGTTTCAAAATGTCTCCTTTTGCCGGATCAATTAAGTATTGATCTGGTACGTTAACAATATGTCGTTCCGTTTTTCTAACAAAACGCATCCATTGTTCGTCACTTAATTCATACTTCTTGGGCTTGAGCATTTCCAGATACGGCCTTAATTGGCTTCTGTACTTGGCATGAAGATCTCTGGCCTCAAGCATTGATTCGTTATTTGGTTTGACTAACCGGGTATAACCGCTTCTTAAACCAAAAAGCGAGATTCACCAGTAAGATTAGAGCCGGAACTTCAATGAGTGGTCCGATGACACCAGCAAAGGCTTGTCCTGAATTAATTCCGAAAACACCAACGGCAACGGCAATGGCCAATTCAAAATTATTACCTGTAGCCGTAAACGATACCGAAGCATTTTCTTCATAGTTGGCTCCCAGCTTCTTTGAGAGAATAAAGCTGAGAACAAACATAATGAGGAAGTAGATCACCAATGGAATAGCAATGCGGACAATATCAAACGGAATATCTACAATCATTTTGCCTTTAAAGCTGAACATGATCACGATGGTGAACAACAAAGCAATTAATGTAAGAGGACTGATTTTTGGAACAACATTCTTTACGTACCACTCTTCTCCCTTTGCTTTCATAAAGAAGTATCGTGTTAAAAATCCTGCAATGAACGGAACACCCAGATACAAGAACACACTCTCAGCAACATCACCCATGCTAACATCCACTACCGATCCTACCATTCCGAAATAAGGCGGTAATACGGTAATGAACAACCAGGCAAACAGACTGTAAAACAAAACCTGAAAAATGCTATTTAACGCGACTAGCCCCGCAGCATATTCTTTGTCACCTTTTGCCAAATCATTCCAAACCAATACCATTGCGATGCAACGTGCAATACCAATCAGAACCAAACCGATCATGTATTCAGGTTTGTCGCTTAGAAATATCACCGCTAACAGAAACATTAAAACCGGGCCGATAATCCAGTTAAGGATTAATGAGAGGCTGATCACCTTTACATTCTTAAACACTTTGCCCAAATGTTCATAGCGCACCTTCGCTAGTGGTGGATACATCATGATGATCAGACCGGTAGCAATTAACAGGTTGGTGGTTCCATATTGAAAGGGTTCCATCATTTCATCTACCGGTAAAAAATTACCAAGGGCCACTCCCAAAAGCATGGCCAGAAAAATCCACAGGGTGAGGTAACGATCTAAAAATCCAAGTTTCTTTTGATTACTCATTATACAAAGTGTTAAGCGTTAACCTGTGAAAAGGCAAATAGAATTTCTCTTCCGATTTCATGAACCCTTTCTGAATACTTGACAGCTTCCAGGGGTGTTCCATCAAATTCTTTTGGATCGTTATACGTGAGTGCGACTTTGCCGGATGCACCTAAAACCAAAGGACAATTCTCATCAGCATGTGAGCAGGTCATTATTGCAGCGAAGTCTTTGTTGTGGTTGAAGGGATCATCGTATGTTTTGGAAAACGCAATAATGGGCTCTACTTCATCCGCAAAGCGAACTTCATACAAGGGATTGTTTCCCTCTTTCGTCATCTTAACAGAGAAGCCAGCTTCCTGCATGGCCTTTACTGCACGAGGATTGAAAGCCGTTGCTTCCGTACCACCAGAATAACAAAATACTTTTGGCACGTGATAATAGTGAGCTGCTGCTTGCGCCCATATTTGTGACAGGTGACTTCTGCGGGAATTGTGTGTGCAGATAAAATTCAAATAGACGTTCTGACCTGCTTTCACCTTCTTTTCAACAAATTGAACCAACTGTTGCAAAAGTTCTTTGCGTTCAGTTGGAATGAGATCAAACTCATTGGTAAGTTTTTCTACCGTTGGTGTTAAGGATGAAAGCAGTGTTGCGTGTTTTGTTGCTGACATGATTGGGATATAGGATTAATTAGTTAATACTTCTGTTTCTTTTGCAGCCAGGAATCGCTCTGCTTCCAGCGCGGCCATACAGCCGGTGCCGGCAGCCGTTATCGCTTGCCGAAATGTTTTGTCTTGCACATCACCACAGGCAAAAACACCTTCAACATTAGTTTTGGTTGAACCAGGAATGGTAACGATGTAGCCTTGTTCGTCCAATTTTATATAGTCTTTGAAAATATCGGAGTTGGGTTTATGACCAATCGCTACAAAGAATCCTTCAATAGGAATTTCAGTTTTCTCACCCGTTACACTGTTTTTTAATCGTACACCTGTTACCACAGCATCACCTAAGATTTCATCGGTTTCCGAATTCCAGTGTATGACAATGTTGGCTGTTTTCTTCACGCGCTCCTGCATGATCTTGGAAGCACGCATCTGGTCTTTGCGCACAATCATGTGTACTTTGGTGGTGAGCTTGGAGAGGTACAAGGCTTCTTCGCAAGCGGTATCACCAGCACCTACGATAGCCACATCTTTTCCTTTATAAAAGAAGCCATCACAAACAGCACAGGCTGAAACTCCACCGCCATTCAGTCTCTTTTCGGATGGAATGCCTAACCACTTGGCCGATGCGCCAGTGGAAATGATTACGGTTTCTGCTAAAACTTCTTTTGTCTCATCAATAACCACTTTCAACGGGTAGGTTGTGAAATCAACGGAGGTGGCTATGCCCATGCGAATGTCGGTTCCAAAACGCTCAGCTTGCTTCTTTAAATCTTCCATCATTTGCGGCCCCATAATTCCATCGGGGTAGCCAGGGAAGTTTTCAACATCATTAGTAGTCATGAGTTGACCACCAGGCTCCAAGCCAGTGTACATCACGGGTTTAAGATTAGCACGGGCTGCATAAATAGCTGCCGTATATCCCGCAGGGCCAGAACCGATGATGAGTGTTTGAATCGTTTCCATATATGTTATATTGTAATATTACGTTATGATGGGGCAAAAAAACGGCTAGCAGCAGTCGTTTTTATTTAAATATTTTGAGAAAAAGTTAATGAAGAAATCTTTGTCAAATTACCACACTTGTTAGTCAATTCAATAGTTCACATT
>JANOQK010000547.1:0-2174 GCA_031414855.1 Bacteroidia bacterium
AGCTGTAATCAAAAAAAACAGAAAAATAGTTTGGGTGTCATCACAGAATCTCTGCGGAGACGGAAACATCTTTTAATGTAATTATTGTTTGTTCAAACATTCACTACAACTCCGTAATAAGCTTATGTGCACAATAAATACAAAACCAAACTCAGATACAACTGCAATGTATGTTTCTAACAAGAATTAATCTTTTTCCCTATCTTCAGAAGTCTCTGATTGAAAATCGAATATTGATTTATCAACATATTAGTAGGCCGGAGTAAGAATTACAGCAATTAGAAAAGACTTGACTCTACGAAAATGTAGGGGTATATGGCATGTAAGCCTACATGTTCAAGTTTAACAATTGCAAAAACTGATTAAATTGAGTCTTCATCCTCTCCATAAACCTCCACCATGAGTAAACCCATGCTCTTTGCTTTGCTGATTGGAGTTGGTCTTTCATTAGAAAGCAAGGCTCAATTCACAGTTAAGGCTCAACTCGGAGTCAGCTACATCGAACACGTATCAACCGGTGTTGCATTAAAATGGGGCAAGAACCACAGCGTGTCTTTTTTATACGGGTCCAACTTCTTCATCCATACAAACGACTTCTCCAACCTGTTTCTGCAGTATGACTTAAGTGTACCCAAGTGGAAAGTGGGAAAGTTAACTCCCCGGTTCGGTGTTAAGGGCGGAAACTCTTTTTATACCGATGACTATTATCGGTGGAAGGTGGTTTCAGTAATTCCTTTTTTTGGCGCAAGTTTGCCGATGGGTAAGATGTTCGACTTGGTATTTGAAGCGGGTGCGGCTTTCTCTTTCGAGCAAACGGTGAACCGGATTAGTTATGGCGAAATAGGCCATTACCGTGAATTGCTTCCGGAGTTAAAAGCAGGGGTAGTGTACACACTTTTTTCAACACCTAAGCGATGAATAGAATTGTCATCGGCACATGGCTCCTTTTATCTTTTTCTTGCGATAGAATAGAGTACTATCCGGATCGGCCCTTAACCAATGTAAAGACCTATGTACTGGGCCATGCCGGGTCAGGCATTGTTGGCAGAGGCGATACGATGGAATCGTGTATCAATGGACTAACGCTATCAGATGGCATTGAAATTGATCTTCAAATAAGTTCGGATGGAACACTTTGGTTGAGTCATGATGAACATACGATTTCGTGCAACACCATTGGAGTAGAATGTTTTCATGTCATTAGCGATAGCCGCATTGAAGAGATCAACACGTGTTTAGGAGCCGCAGATAGCTACCCAAGATTGACAACCGTTTTTGAGTACATCAACCTTCATCATCCCGACAGTTTTGTTTCTCTGGACGTGAAAGTCTGGGAGCCGTGCGGCCTGACCGACCTCAACGTTACACGCAATATGAATATACTGGCGCAAAAGATAATTGATATTGTCCGATTGTATCATCTGGAGAATCAGATCATGGTTGAATCGGAAGTGGGAGATTTTTTATACTATGTCAGAACTCATTCAGATTTTATAGAAACCTACCTGACCACACTCGGAGATTATGAACTTGGTGTGTCAAGAGCGCTCGACTCCGAGTTTTCAGGAATATCATTCAAATACAAGTTTTCTGAATCGATTACTAAAGAGCAGATTGATTTACTACATCGCAAGGGATTGAAGATTCACCTGTGGCCAGTAAATGGAACGGAAGATATTGAAGAAGCAAAAGCATTAGGCGCAGACTTTATTCAGACGGATACTTTTTAGTTGCATTCGCAGACTTCACCGCTTTTTACTCATTTTTTTTAATTCTCAAGCGTTGCGTCAGATTGGGCTCATCTGAGCTCATCATTTCCAGAAGCTGTGACTCTAATACTGGTTACTATTCTTCTTCCAACTTATACCTGCTATTAGGAAATAGGCGGCTAACGAAAAGATATAAATCGATTTACTTAAGACAGTCATAAATTGAAAGCTTTACTATTCTGCCCAATCCTTCGTCATACGTCAATATGTGACTGATAGATTTAAGTGGCCACCGAGCCCTTTTTGGATAATTCTCATCAAAGTCGATAATCTAATGTCACTTGCGTTGTTCTCGATTCGTGAGATATAAGACTTAGTTGTCCCACATTTTGATGCTAACTGCTCTTGGGTCAAATTCTGTTGTTCTCTCATTTCTTGAATTAGTACGCCAAGTTTGAAAGCTTC
>JANOQK010000548.1:0-7188 GCA_031414855.1 Bacteroidia bacterium
ACCAAGTTGTGTAGCGTGAGTAGTAAAGATTGTTTTTACCGCCAGCTTATCACGCTTTATGTCAAGAATCGGTAGACCAGCCATCCACTCATGAAAGTGAGCAATTATTTTTTTATTGCGACCTGCCAGTTTTACCAGCTCGTCAACAAATAATTTGGTGAGATAAGCAAATCCAATGACCTGATCGATCAACGAGTTTCCTGTGGGGGTACTTATGTTGTGATTTTTCCATAATAAATATTTGATCACTCCAAGTGTTTTTTCTTCAATCACATTGGGATTAAGTAGTACCACTTTTGGCTTGCCAGTGATTAACCATTCTGCATAAATAACATCATATCCTCTCTTGCTAAGATTACTGGCAGCCATTCCAAAAATAGAAGTAGCATCTTCAATTGGCTCAAGTTCTGCAAGTATACTTTTATTCAGGTAGGGCCCGATCATACAGAAATGTTCTCTGTGGTTTTCCATCATCGCGGGAGCTTTTGAACGAATCACCGTATAGATTCCTCCCACTTGATTGCACACTTCCCAGGCAGTTTCAATAAGTATAGTGTCTTGAAGGGAGGATGATTTTTTAATAGGATGTTTTGGCATATGTTAAGTCAAAATGGCTTGAAGTGAGAGATTTATCATCAATATAATGTCAAATTTTCTGAAAAGTATCATTAAAAGGAGATGGATTCGAATTTGATCATGAAGCATGAAACCAGTTTAGCCATGAACTTTGAAAAATTCACTATAAAATCACAGGAAGCATTACAAAAATCGGCAGATTTAACTACCAGCAGGCAGCAACTCGCTATTGAGCCGGGTCATCTGCTTAAAGCCATTTTGGAAACAGATGAAAATGTTTCTAATTATCTTTTTAAGAAGCTCAATATCAATGCAACGATATTGGAAACCAAGCTTGAAGAGATTTTGAATTCCTATCCCAAAGCATCGGGCCAGCAACCTTACTTATCTTCAGCAACCAATAGTGTATTGCAAAATGCAGAGAAAGAATTGCGCGAATTCAAAGACGAATACATCGCAGTTGAGCATTTGTTATTAGCGCTTTTAGCCACTAAGGATAAGGTAGCTTCTATTATGAAGGATTCTGGCTTTGAAAAAGCTTCACTAGTCAAGGCGATTAAGGAATTGCGTGGAGGCTCTAAAGTAACTGATCAAAATGCGGAGACGAAATACAAATCATTAGAGCGTTATTCTAAAAACTTAAATGAACTGGCCAAGCTTGGCAAAATAGATCCTGTTATTGGTCGAGATGAAGAGATTAGGCGGGTACTTCAAATCTTGTCCCGCAGGACAAAAAATAATCCCATTCTTTTAGGTGAACCAGGTGTCGGTAAAACAGCTATTGTTGAAGGAATGGCTCAGCGCATTGTAAACGGTGACGTGCCGGAAAACTTAAAGTCTAAAATCCTGATCTCTCTTGATATGGGTTTATTAGTGGCTGGCGCAAAGTATAAGGGTGAGTTTGAAGAGCGACTGAAGTCGGTAATTAAAGAAGTAACAGATTCAAATGGAGAGATCATTCTCTTCATCGATGAGATTCATACACTGATTGGAGCTGGAGGCGGAGAAGGAGCAATGGACGCAGCCAATTTATTAAAACCAGCTTTGGCTCGTGGCGAACTTCACGCTATTGGTGCTACTACACTTAAGGAGTATCAAAAATACATAGAGAAGGATAAAGCCTTGGAGCGCAGATTTCAGACGGTGATGGTAGATGAGCCTTCTGTTGAAGATTCAATTTCTATCCTCCGTGGGATAAAGGATAAATATGAGCTACATCATGGAGTAAGAATTAAAGATGATGCCGTGATTTCTGCTGTTGAGTTATCCAGCCGTTATATCTCTGATCGATTCCTTCCAGATAAGGCGATTGATTTAATGGATGAAGCGGCAGCAAAGTTGAGATTGGAAATGGATTCCCTTCCGGAAGAATTAGATGAGCTCAATCGAAAGATTATGCAATTGGAGATTGAACGTGAAGCTATCCGCAGAGAAAAAAATAAAGACAAAGAAACTGTTCTAACTAAAGAAATAGCAGAGCTCTCAGGAAGCAGAAATGGGCTCAAGGCGCAATGGGAAAATGAAAAAGCCATTGTTAATAATCTGCGCAAGGAAAAAGAGAACATTGATAAGTTAAAGTTTGAAGCAGACCAGGCAGAAAAAGCGGGTGACTATGGTAGGGTTGCAGAAATACGCTATGGAAAGATAACCGAGGCTGAAAAGCATCTGAAGGAATTCCAGATTCAAATGAAACAGATGCAGGGCGAACATTCTTTATTAAAAGAAGAAGTTGATAGTGAAGATATTGCGGACGTTGTGGCAAAATGGACAGGAATACCTGTTTCAAGAATGCTACAAAGCGAGCGTGAGAAATTGTTGTCGTTGGAAGAGGAATTAGGAAAAAGAGTGGCGGGGCAGGAAGAGGCGATAGGTGCGTTAAGCGATGCCGTTCGAAGAAGTCGGGCTGGCCTTCAAGATCCAAAGCGGCCGATTGGCTCCTTCATTTTTATGGGAACTACAGGTGTTGGTAAAACAGAATTATCAAAGGCGCTAGCTGATTATCTATTCAACGATGATAATGCGATGGTACGTATTGATATGAGCGAGTACCAGGAACGACATAGTGTAAGTCGATTAATTGGTGCGCCTCCCGGATATGTAGGTTACGATGAGGGTGGACAATTGACAGAGGCCGTCAGAAGGAAGCCATACTCAGTAATTCTGTTGGACGAAATTGAAAAAGCTCATCCAGATGTGTTTAATATTTTATTGCAGGTGTTGGACGATGGGAGGTTAACAGACAACAAAGGTCGTGTAGCCAATTTCAAAAACACTATCATCATCATGACGACCAATATTGGCTCCCAGATCATTCAGGAGAACTTCGAAAAGATAACGGATTCCAATTATTTCGAGGTGATTGAAGAAACAAAAGATAAAGTGTTGGACATACTAAAGAAATCAGTGCGGCCGGAGTTTATTAACCGAATAGATGAGATTATCATGTTCCGCCCGTTGAGTAAATCCGACATTCGAAAGATTGTGGAGATACAATTTGAACTGATCAAAAAGCGTTTAGCTGAAAGTGGGGTGAAGTTGGATATTTCTGAAAAGGCACTTGACAGGCTGTCTAAACTAGGTTATGATCCCCAGTTTGGCGCCAGACCGCTAAAACGAGTATTGCAGCGCGAAATTTTAAATGAATTATCCAAGCAAATTTTAGCTGGAAAAGTAAACAAAGACTCGGTAATTTTTGTTGATATGAAAAACGAGGTAGAGTTTGAATTCATCAATCTCGACAGCGTTGAGGTAGTTCAGTAAAAATTGGTTAATGATTGTGTGGCCCGGTAGCATCCGGGGTTTTGTGGGGGTTCCTTAAATAGGGACAGGTTTTTGGGGTTAGGGCGAGCTGAGGAGCTCGCCCTTTTTTTTGCCGATGATATTAATGTTGGCTATTTCTGATGTGGATGAAATTGATTTCGTGCCCTCTAATAATTAAGTCGAAATAATTTGTCTGCGCTCTTCCTTCCTGCGGATGAAGGCATTAAGCGGATAGCAGTATTTCTTAATTTGATCAGCATTCGCGGAGAGAGATTTGTCAGCTTGCCAAATTGCCAGGAGGTATCCACTACATATTTTGCCTTCGCATATCGCATCGTTTGAAAATTCTCAAATGATTTTTCAGGTTCTTTATCCTCGAATAGAGCCTTTGCAATAACGTAAGCATCTTCAATTGCCTGGCAACCACCCTGACCAAGGTTAGGAGTAGTTGCATGAGCAGCATCACCAATCAACGCAACTCTTCCTTTAGACCATTTTTTAATTGGCGCAAAATCATAAATATCTGTTCGGATAATTTTAGTAAGCTCGGTTGTACTAAAAAATTGAGTGGCAATTTCTCCGAACTCAGAAAATAGCCTGTTAAGATTTTCTTTCAGTGTACAGGGATCATCTTTGCCAGCGGCAGGAGCGCAAACTGTGGCATAATAGTAAACTTCATTTGGGTTGACAGGAACCATTCCAAGACGAAGCCCGGCTTTATTTCCCCATAATTCATAAGCTACGCTTTCCAATTTTTTCGGAACGGGCATCTTAATGGTTGCTCGCCAACAGGTCTGTCCGGAATAGCGATAGTTTGTTGTTCCAAATAAGGACTGACGCACTACAGATTTTATTCCATCTGCTCCAATTACAAAGTCAGCTTCTACTTCCGAACCATTTTCAAATTTCACTCGTACTTTATTCTCACTTTGTAAAAGTGAAGCAACTTTGTGATTCAGTTTTACTGTTCCTTCCGACAGTTCATCAAAAAGAATTTGCTGAAGACTTGCTCGATGAATGGCATACGATCCAACTCCGTATTTGTCAATCGCATACTGTCCATCTATATGCTGCAGGGTTCGCCATTGCTCGTCTGCGATTTGCCCGCCATTTAACTTGTATCCCTTTTCTTTGATCTTGTTCGCTATGCCCAGCCTGTGCAATACTTGCAT
The DNA here is from genome assembly GCA_031414855.1 of Bacteroidia bacterium. GTDB lineage: Bacteria > Bacteroidota > Bacteroidia > Cytophagales > Cyclobacteriaceae > ELB16-189. The sequence continues at coordinate 4,509 of JANOQK010000548.1, forward strand.
GGCATTGGTGGCCATGATAATTCCTGCCCCAACTGCTCTAAGTTCAGGAGCCGCTTCATAGACTGTAACCGAGATTCCCCTTTGCTTAAGTGCAATGGCAGTCGTCAAACCGCCAATTCCACCTCCGATAATGATCCCTTTCATGATTAGAAAATTTGAATAAACATGCTACGTTGTACGGCAAAGATTAATGGAGGTAGAATTAATATCCAGTGAAGTGCTTGAAAATTGGGTTGAAGCAGATTTTATTAATAATTGAACCGATGAAGGATTGGAATCAATAAGGCAAACACATTGGACTAGCCAGACCTAATTGAGATCAGGTGCTAGCCATTCCATTCTCTTCAGTGCCAGATACTGATTTCTTTCCCGATCATAAATCAATTTATCAAAGGTGAGAGGGATAGTGCTTAGGCCATCTAATGTAAGTAACCCAAATTTTTTATCTTGTTTCACAATCACATACCCATTTTGAAGGTTCTGGATTTTATCAAATTTTGGTTCGATTAAAACATTTCCCTTTTCATCGGCTAATCCATGACGAGTTCCTGTCATGATAAGAAATTTTTTAGCGGTTAATCTTTCTACAAAATCATATCGGATCGGAAGGATAGTCTTACCTTCTGTATTAATAAATCCCGCTTTTCCATTTCGCTTTACAATAGCCAGACCATCTTCAAATTCCTGCGCACTTTCAAAATCAGGATTGATAGTTATTTTATCCTTGGTATTGACAAAACCCCATTTGCCAAGAATTTTAACAGGCGCAAGTCCTTCTTTAAAATGCCCTATATCTTCATACCGGTTGGCAATCCTTAGTCGACCTTTTTCATCAACAAAACCATAGAGGCCATCTCGTTTTATTCCCTGAAGTCCTTCTGTTGTCTTGAACCTTTCATCCGAAACATGTGTGATGTCGATAGCTGTTCTGCTTATGGTTTGGCCACTCATGCTAACAATTTTTTCCGTTCCATCAGGTAGGAATTCCAGCAAATGATCTGGCCTAACCTCAAATTTATTATCTGTGAAGTAGATAATCTCACCTGCAAATGTTTTTAAAAAAGTAATGGTGGGTTGGAACTCCAGATATTTGGCTTCATTCAATAGTTGAACCGGGTGAGGTTGTGGTGCAAGCAACCATTTTTCATCAAGCGAAATAACTCCGTATTGTCCCCTGAACTTGACACTCAACTTATCTTCTTTATATGCTAGTATAGAATCATAGACGCAATGAATGAACTCCTCGCCATATCGGTTGATGGCACCCTCATAGCCTTTGTTCCGAGCAATGAAAAATTTTCCATTGTAGTCACCCAAGAATTCATACGACCGAATCGTTTTCTTTATACCGAAAGTATCGTATAAGTTCCATCCATTTTGAATTAAAATTTCTTTTGCCTTAATAAATTGGCCATCCCACTTTAACGAATCAAATTGAAAAGGAAGTACGAGTGAGCCATTAACTCGAATTATTCCGAATTTTTTATTATGCAGTGCAATGAGTTTTCCTTGATGGAGATCGCGAAGATCATCGTAGATTGGATGAAGTACAAAATTCAGATTCTCATCAACAATACCTTTTTTATCAGACACTGTTATCGCATAAAGTCCTTTTGAGAGACACTGCAATTCATCACCGTGAATCTTTTTTAATTCCCGATTTTCGCCATCCAATATTTTCCATTCGTCAAATCTTCTGGCAGAAACAGATGCGTCATCATTGATTTTTATTTCACGGTAGACAGGTTCGATTTTTATTTCACCTTCCCTATCAATTAATCCTTGCTTCAAATCTTGGTAAATCACAGCTTTGCCTTTGCGAAATGAGGAGATACTGTCAATGGCAAACTCGGTAAGCTTTAGTCCTTGATCTGTGAAAAGAGCAGTTTTGGTATCAAAATTTTCAACTGCATATCTCAGGCTACCAATCGGGTAAATGTTCTTGAACTTCATCGGAATTATTTCCTTGTCTTCCAGGTCAATCAAGCCATGAAGAAACAGCACGCCATTTTTAATAAACACGACCGCCCGTAAACCTTGAATTTTTATGCCATCGTATTTAAAAGGAACTGTAATTTTTCCTGTCAGGTCAAGACAGCCAAGCCGAGTTATTGTTGGGCTAAGTTTTTTGAATACAACAATCCGATCGCCTCCTGTGTGAAGAATGCTTTCATATTCAGCTTTGGTAATAAATTCTTTCTTGAGATTGAGAAGACCCCATTTGCTCCCAAGTTTATAACCTGTCACTTGTCCAATTACGGAAAAACTTCCATCCGACCAGCCTAATGCTTCGAACGAGGCAGGCAGGAGAATCTGACCCTCTTCGCTTTTTAATCCTACTTTTCCATTCTCTTCAAAGACCAGATATGATTCTGCCACGGAGGAACTCCACACGTTAAGAAGAAGTACAACTGCTAAATAGCGGCTCATTATGCAAAGTTAACGGCCAGAAGGTAAATCAATGTTTTTTTTGGAACTTTGAGCGGAAATTCTGGTTTATCTGATCTTATTGCTGATAGCCGGTCAGAACAAAGGATTAATAGAAACAACTAATTATGTATATCGAACAACTTTACACCAGTTGCTTGGCAGAAGCTGCTTACTATATAGAGTCAGAAGGTGAGGCTGCAATTATTGACCCATTACGAGAAACAGAGCCCTATCTGGAACTTTCGCAAAA
>JANOQK010000549.1:0-1943 GCA_031414855.1 Bacteroidia bacterium
CGATCTTGATTGCCCTTAACTGTGAAACAGATTTCGTGGCAAAGAACGAAGAGTTCCAAAGCCTCGGTAAGTTGATTGTGGAAACGGCATTTGCAAAAAAGCCAGTAACGAAAGAAGCCTTGTTAGCTGAGAAAGCTGGTGACTTATCACTTGCAGACAAGATCATGGAGTTAGTAGGTAAGATCGGGGAGAAGCTTGAAGTATCTGCCTATGTACACATGACAGGTGAGGCCGTTGTTCCTTATATCCATTCTGGAAGTAAATTAGGTGTATTGGTTTCCTTGAAAGGAGCGAATGGAAAAGATGTAACCGATGCTGGTAAAGATGTAGGTATGCAAATCGCTGCTATGAATCCGGTTGCCGTTGATGAGAAGAACATTGATCCGGCTATCATTGCCAAAGAACTTGAAATAGCAAAAGCACTTATCGTAGCTGAAGGCAAACCAGAGAACATGGTTGAGAAAATTGCACAAGGCAAGTTGAACAAGTTCTTCAAAGACAACACACTTGTTCATCAGGCATTCGTGAAGGATAACTCGAAAACTGTCGCTCAATACTTAGATGGCGTTTCCAAAGGATTGGTTGTTGCCGAATTTAAGCGCGTGACTATTGGATAATAGAATTATTATAGATCATAAAAAAGGGAGCGATGAGCTCCCTTTTTTATTGCTCTAAATTTGCCCCTAAAAGGGCTTCTGTAAGGCTTTCGTAGACGTAATTGGTTTTTTATCAGCTAAATTCTTAGCTTAAACTGCTAAACGAATTGTCCTATGAACTTCGGTAGACAGTTTTACTCCTTCCTCCTTCTTTTCTTTTTAAGTCTGATTACAGCCTACGGCCAAACTCTTGAGAATGTCAAGGCTTCTTTTGATGGCGAGCACATGGTGATCTCTTATGATCTGAATAACCCCGATGCCAACCAAAAATTTAAAATAGCCTTGTATAGCTCGCACGATAATTACACTACTCCGATAGCAAACAATACTGGTGATATCGGTGAAAATGTGTTGCCAGGGAAATCCAAAAAAGTGGTTTGGACGGTAAGAAATTCTTTGCCTTCAGATTTCGATAAGGATATTACGATGAAAGTGAAAGCTTCAAAGGTTGTAGTGGTTTCCAAACTGGCTCTTACTCCTCTTTCAAAAACTGCATTTAAAAATGGACAAAGCGTAGATGTGCAATGGCAGGGTGGAAAGCCAACTGACAAAATCAATATTGCTTTGTACAAAGATGGAGCGTTGCAACAAAAGGTAGCTGAGAATGTAAGTAATAATAAAAGCTATACTTGGTCGGTGCCCAAAGGAGTAAAAGGTAAAGGATACAGCCTTCACATTTCAGATGCCACTGACCAAAGCACCAGCCAGGTGTTTAGTATTAAACCTAAGCTGCCGCTTTTATATATAATTGTTCCGGTGGTATTGGTAGGTGGGTTAGTTGCAATTTTAGCTGGTGGCGGGACGGAAACAACAACAACAGAAAGTGATTTACCAGGCCCTGTTAAACCGTAATTTCGGTTCTATCCGCAATAGAAAATAATCGTAGACTAATTAAGCTAGAATGAAGAGTATGCAATTACAGAAAATGAAAAGACGCTTAACATGGTTAGGATTACCTATCCTCTTGGCAGGATTATTATCCTTTTCGATATTAAACTATGGTAGCCTGACTAGCTCTTTAGATGATCAAAATGATTACACTTCGGAATTAGTAAAGACTTATGGCACACTTGCAAACTATACTAACCACACGGGTCCCTTTACACTTCTTGAGTTGCCTACAGACGAATTGGTAATTCCGCATAAAGGAGGCGATTGGTATGACGCGGGTATTTTTATTAGACTTCATCAGCATACGTACACTGCGAATGAGGATATTATCAATTGGACATGGCAGAATTATTATAATGGTATTGTTGCATGCAACCGCCAATTATTCCATTACTC
>JANOQK010000550.1:0-1917 GCA_031414855.1 Bacteroidia bacterium
GTACAGGCTGTCGGCTTTGGAAATTGCTTTGCCTTCACCTGGGAGCCGGTCGATGAATTGATTGTCTTCTTCATTTAAGTAGTCTTCAGGCGACAGCATTTTAAATCGGATAATGGGTTGAAATGTTTCGGTGTACTTAATGTAGGTGTAAAACCACCTGAATTTTTTGTTAAATGTTGATTTAACTTTAAAAAGGGTATCGGAAGGAGTGTTCAGCGCACTGTTCAGTTGATCAACTGATTCAAACTGTTTTTTGAATACGGTTTTGTATTGAATTATATCCGAACCATTCTCTTTTCTTTCCACAGGAAGTTCCACGATCTCAGTCGACCATCCTTTTGCTGAATCAATTCCAAAGATATTGTTTGTAATGAGGGACGAATCTCCTTTTTCAAAAGTGATCGTTTTATCCAGCGTGCCATCTTCGTGTACATCTGTTTCCAGGGTCATGGGATGTTCGCACGCAGAGAATAGTATTGTTCCTAATACTAGTGTTGTGATTTTTGCTTTCATAATGGTGTTTTAATCTTTGTGTCTTAGAGCCTTTGTTGCCAAAAATGATTAGCCACCAAGTCACGAAGGCACTAAGAAGGTTTGTTTATAATTCTTTGTAGATAGCAATCCGTTGTTTTACGCAATCCTCGTTTACTTTGGTGATGTTGAAAGGGCTCTTGCAACTATTCGCCAGCAGAAGACCTACCGCTGCCTTGCTTTTACTTAATTTGTCCTGAAACATTTTTCGGTTCAAGACAACTTTCTTTGAGGAATGTGTTGTAGCCACTTCACGTATCGTTGGCGAATGTAGTTGCTCTATCCCGAAAAAGGCAATCAATAGAAAAGAGAAAGCAGTCATGGTGTATTTTACGTAGGTGAATTCAAACTTGAGAAAGGATACATTCCAAAAATTCCAATGCTTACTTTCTTCTGTTCTTATACGAGCCATGATGTCGTTAGTCAAACGGAATGGATCTTCTATCTCCAATTGGACTCTTGAAGCCTTCAGCACTAAATTGTTTGAGTGGGCAGTAGATTCAAATAACGCGGAACAGCTTTTACATGTATTCAAGTGAAGTGTCACCTTTGCTTGTTCTTCGCTAGTCAATTCGGTGAAGAATACAATCTGCTTTTCAAATTCCTGGCAGCTCATAGCGTTATGCTTTTAGTTTCACGATAATGTTTTGTTAGTCCTTCTCTAATTTTTATTCGGGCATAATACAAGTTGCTTTTAATCTGACCTTGGTCCATTCGTATGATCTCACAAACTTCTTCTACAGGCAATCCTTCCAGGTCGCGCAGAATGAAAACACTCTGTTGTTTGGGTGTTAATTGTTTGGCCAACTCCACAATTACACCCAGCATTTCTACATCATCCTGCTTTTGTTCATGACTGGTCTGATCTATGATCAGGTGATTGGATTCCACATCTTCCGTTCTCAATTGTTGTTTTCTTTGTGAAGATTTTAGAAAATCAAGACAGAGGTTCACGATAATTTTATAAAGCCAGGTCGTGAGTTTTATTTCAGGTCGGTACTTCTCGATATTTTTCCAGAGTTTAATAAACGCTTCCTGTGTAATGTCTTCTGCTTCATTTCGGTTGCCTACGAAGCGGAACGCGACCGCATACGCAAAACCCTGATGAGCTTCCACTATTTTTCGAAAAGCGTGATGATCTCCGCCTTTTGCTTGTTCAATCAGGTCAGGTGTGGCTGCCGGCATTCCGTTATTTGCTACTGATACGAGAGGAGTGAGGATTGGTCAAATGGGAAGATAAAAGAAACAGCCGCTCTGAACTAACAGAACGGCTCTTGAAAGTGTTTGTGTGTATTAATTAATCGATTCTCCCTTTTCTAATTTTTTAATCATCTCATCAATAGTTGTTTTTGCAGTAGCATCGGTTTCCACTTTCAGTGCATCTTG
>JANOQK010000551.1:0-4241 GCA_031414855.1 Bacteroidia bacterium
CTGATTCAACATTCAGCCGGTTCTGGCAAAAGTAATTCTATTGCATGGCTTGCCTATCGGATATCCAGTTTGCACAACAAAGCAGATAAGCGAGTATTCGATAGTGTCATTGTCATTACCGATAGACGAGTGCTGGACCAACAATTACAGAACACCATTTATCAATTTGATCATAAGACCGGTGTAGTTCAGAAAATTGATAAAGACAGCGAGCAATTAGCCCAGGCTCTTGGTGCCGGCACCAATGTGATCATCACCACACTTCAAAAATTTCCTTTTGTCGTTGATAAAATCGGAGCACTACCTGAAAGGAAATATGCAGTGATTGTAGATGAAGCTCACAGCAGCCAGGGAGGAGAGGCAAGTAAGAAATTGAAAGAAGTATTGACCTCTAAATCCCTGGAAGAAGCCGAACAAGAGGATGGAATGGAGGTTGATGATAGCGAAGATGTCATCAGGGATTCTATGGCATCGAGAGGTAAGCATTCAAATCTAAGTTTTTTTGCTTTCACGGCCACACCAAAGTATAAGACCATTCAAGTCTTTGGTACTTCCGAATACGACCCCTTAGAATACGATGCTAATGGTAAGGTGAAAATGAAACCCTTTCATCTTTACTCCATGAAGCAGGCCATCGAGGAAGGATTCATCCATGATGTGCTTAAGAATTATACCACCTACGATTTATATTTTAAGCTCTCTAAGGCCATTGAAGACGATCCTGAGTTAAATAAAAAGAAAGCAGCAATTGCAATTGGTCGATTTGTTTCTCTTCATCCTTACAACATCGCGCAGAAAACAGAAATTATTATTGAGCATTTCCGTCAGGTAGTTAGCAAGAAGATAGGAGGTAAGGCAAAAGCAATGGTAGTGACAGGCTCCCGGCTTCATGCATTGAGGTATTACATGGCCTTTAAGAGTTATTTGAGAGAGAAAAACTTCAACCACATAAAAGCTTTGGTCGCTTTTTCCGGAAAAGTAGTGGATGATTTTTTTCCTGAAGGAGTTACGGAAGTTCAGCTAAACAAAATCGGAGAAAGAGAGCTGCCTGAAAAGTTTGGTTCTGACGAATATCAAATACTTCTAGTAGCAGATAAGTACCAGACCGGATTTGATCAACCACTACTACATACCATGTATGTTGACAAAAAGTTATCGGGGGTCAAAGCTGTTCAGACACTTTCACGACTTAACCGGACCTGTCCAGGCAAGGAAGATACTTTTGTTTTAGATTTTGCTAATGAAAGACAAATAATTGTCAGCTCATTCCAACCATACTACGAGTTGACCGCCACGGACGAGTCTGTAGATCCCAATCTACTCTATGATCTGAAAGGGAAACTGGATGCGCATCAGGTGTATTGGCAATCGGAGATCGATGCATTCGGTAAGGTATTTTATAACAAACATAAAGAGCTCAAAGACCAGGCTAAACTTTACAGTCTTGTAGATCCGGCTGTAGACAGATATAAATCTAATTTGGATGACGAGCGGCAGGATGAATTTAAAAAGCAGCTCACGCAGTGGCTCAGACTTTATTCCTTCCTAACCCAGATCGTACCATTTCAAGATGTTGAGCTTGAAAAGTTATTTTGCTTCGGAAAATATCTACTCACAAAATTACCAAAGAAAGAAATTGGGGAACGCTTAAAGATAACCGATGAAGTGGCCCTGGAATACTATCGGTTACAAAAATCCTCTGAAGGAAGTTTAGTGCTTGAGCCGCAAGGAGAGTATTCCCTAAGTGGTCAATCTGAAACAGGCTTAAAAAGAGAAAAAGAAGAGAAGGCGGCATTATCAGAAATCATTCATGTGCTTAACGACATGTTCGGGACTGAGTTCGTGGAAGCTGATAAACTTTTCTTTGATCAAATCGAAGCCGAGTTAATTTCAGATGAAAAGTTGATCTACCAGGCCAAAAACAACAGCATCGAAAATTTCAAGTACGGCTTCGAGGAAATGTTTATTGAAAAGCTGATTGACCGCATGGATCAGAATCAGGAGATATTTTCAAAAATCCTGGACAATAAAGAGTTTGGAGAGATTGTGAAGGCATGGATGTTGAAGAAAGTTTACAAGAGAATAATGGAGTAATACCTTGGGGGCACTCATAGAAACATATTACCAATGCGATGTCTGTAAAGCGGTTTCTCCGTGGACAGAAAATCACAGACACATCGAACGCGCTGTAGGACATGGTCCAGGAAGTTGGGAAGTAGTGTTTGTCACTTGCTCAGAAAAATGCCGTGTTCCTAAACGAATAAAAGTGCCATTCATAAAATGGCTGTCTGGATTTCCACGTTGGGGTCAAAAATCCGCTGAACGGAATTTTAAAGAAGTTTTTCTAAGCCGCCAAAGCAGCTAGTCTTCGCATTGCTTTGCAATCCATAGTTGCCTATACTGGCTATGCTCCAACATTTCAATATCTGAAAAGTCAGGAAGAACAATAGGATCAACGCCCTTGCCAAGCAAATCATTATAGGCGGTTAGGACGTCTTGCATGTGGTCTAGCCAGGCTATTTCCTCGAGTGTAAAATCCGCTAATTTTTTTCCATTCATGGCGTCCCATCTTTTCTCTTCATCAGCCCTTGCGAGTTCATAATAATGATTGAACTCCGCGAACTCTTCTTCCAAAAAATCCGGTTTAATGGCTTGTGGATCTTCATCTAATTCCATTTCATACGTGCCAAGCGCATCATGCATTTCGTTATATCGTTGAATTTGTTTACTGGAAAAACCAGGTATTTTACTTAAGCGTTTCATAGATTGAGATACTTTGTTTGGGTCAAATGGCAATTAAAATATCGGCAAAAATTGCCATGATTTTCTAAAATTAATTACGGGCAAACGTTGACTTGCCTGCTCCGTTGGGTCCGCCAACGATTATAAATGCCGGTTCAGATAGAATGTTGATGGCTGGTGTTCTTAACTTTAGTAGCCTTTAACCGGATCTCTTTGGACTTCACTTCAGCTTCAAAGCGTGTAGCTCCCCGCTCAATCTCTTCCGGGCTCAGAATGCCCATGAATGACTGTTTGGTTTTATTGGTTGATTTCCTTGCTACTTTGAAGTTCATATACAAGGATAACGAATTAGAGAGACTTTGAGTTTCTATTAAAATTTCAAATCAATCGTTTTGTGAAGACATTTACATAGACATCCCATAGTCCCTTCGCAGCGATCGTACGAAGGCTTCAATCTTGAGTAGGTGTCGAGCCAACTCGGGACTTAAAGTGCTTTGAACAGTAAGGCCAATTAGTTGCAAAAATTCTTTATATTCTCATACGCAGTTGGATCTCCTAACTCTCCAGCTTTAGACCAATCTAAGCATGCGCTATCTTTTTGACCGATTATCATCTTAGCATTTCCTCTGTTAATATAAGCCCCAGAAAGATCAGGCTTAAGTTCTATTGCTTTAGTATAGTCAGCGATGGCTCCTCTGTAGTCTTTAAGTTTATCTTTTGCAGATCCTCTGTTATGATAGGCCTCTAAATAATCAGGCTTAAATTCTATTGCTTTAGTATAGTCAGCAATAGCTCCTCCGTAGTCCTGTAGATTCCCTTTAGAGAGGCCTCTGTCATAATAAGCCTCTGAATATTCAGGTTTAAGTTCTATTGCTTTAGTGTCGTCAGCGATAGCTCCTCTGTAGTCTTGAAGATCAAGTTTAGCTTTTCCTCGGTTATAATATGCCAATAAATAATCAGATTTAAGTTCTATTGCTTTAGTGTAGTCAGCGATAGCTCCTTTGTTTTCTCGAAGCAAATATTTAGTAGTTCCTCTTTGAAAATAAGCCTGTGAAAAATCAGACTTAATTTCTATTGCTTTAGTATAGTCAGCGATAGCTCCTCCGTAGTCCTGTAAATTCCTTTTAGCGAGGCCTCTATTATAATACGCCTCTAAATAATCAGGCTTAAGTTCTATTGCTTTGGAATAGCCAGATATAGCTCCTCTGTAGTCTTGAAGATCAAGTTTAGCATTTGCTCTGTTACAGTGCTCTAATGCTGTTTGACTATAGCAAGTAGAAAATGAAATAATAGCGACTATTAAATTTATCGTCTTTCTCATAAGCGATTATTTATTTCGGATCTTCGAATTTTTTCATTCTCGCCAGCTAATGAATAACGATGTAACTGCATTAAATTGATCTGTTGTCGAATCAGAAAAAATTGCTGGATACATAGAGCGAATGCCCAAATTATTAGAACTACGATAGCACCACATTTCACAATTTTGTTAATATTCT
>JANOQK010000552.1:0-4108 GCA_031414855.1 Bacteroidia bacterium
CAACCGAAGAACAATCTGCAAAAATTGAAGAATGGTTTTCAGAAACCTATGGAACGATCCCAAAGTCAGCAGAAGAGATTCAGCTTCTTATTCTTTATAAACTTCACCAAGTTGAAAAACGGGTTGAAGCGGTGGAGTATCAGACTAAAAATCATTGGGCAAATTAATTTCTCAAATGCAAAAAAAGTAAACCCAATGAAATCCACTCTCTTATTTGTTTTTATAATCGTTTTCAAGCTATCCTTTAGTCAGTCAGTTGTTAGAAACATTGGCTCTATGAGTCAAATGGGTAAAGAGAATTTTAAAGCAGTTATTTTTCTGGACAGTCTTCCAAAAAATAATCTTTTCGGTCTTGGCCCCTTTGGTAAAATGCAAGGAGAGATAACTGTAGTGGACGGTAAGCCAATGATTGCCCAGGTAAAGGCAGATGGTTCTTTATTGGTTAATCAAACATGGCAAGCAGAAGCTCCTTTTTTTGTCTATTCAAATGTTTCTGATTGGGTATCATTCGAATTGAACGAGAAAGCGGAGAATCTATCTGATCTACAGCAGGTAATTGAGAAGGTTGCCATTCAAAAGGGCTATAACTTAAGCAGTCCATTTGCTTTTATAATTGCTGGTGAAATCAATGAGTTAACTACTCATGTTGTTTTACCTCGCTCGCCAGAGGTACAAGGCTATCAATCGGGTAAAAATCAAGTTACCTATACCTATAAAAAGAATTACGGACAACTCATTGGTTTTTATTCTCAGCAGCACCAGGGCATTTACACACATAAAGACAGCTATATTCATGTTCATTATGTAAGTGATGACATGACAATAATGGGTCACGTTGATGATCTACTAATAACTGGACAGAAGTTAAAGCTGTTACTACCCGCAAAAGCAAAAACAACCGGCTCAATAAAAATAAGAACCAACGACACAGATTTCTCAAAAGGAAGGCTGAGTCATCTTCAAGAAATCACGCTCGATGATGTGGCTAAATTTCATGGACATCTATGTGACGGTCTTGTTGTCGGATTCCTTGGCTTACGTGAAGCACTTTACAAATTATATCCAGATAGTATTGTAGACAGAACGAATACACGCATTGTAAGCAATCCATCTCCTTGCATTACTGATGTAGGCGTGTACTTAACAGGAGGCCGGTATCAGTTCAACACTTATTATGTTGATGATAAAATGAAAGGTATGTTCACAGTTGCTCGAATTGATAATAACCAAGCCTACCAGGTAAAACTAAAACCTGGAGTTAAACCAATTGCTATCGACTCACTCGGAGCATTAGCTGTGAAAGGTCAACTTTCTGCATGTGATCTTAAAGGTTTGAAAAGCTTGGAGGATAAATTTACGACTTACCTACTATCAACAGACACGAAAAAGATTTTTGAAATCACCCCTTTCCATGATTTTAAGTGGAGTCCAGTGTTAAAAAATGACTTTATCAAAACGGATGTTTTAAATAAGGTTATGGGGATTTGTAAATAACAAGTCAGAATCAAAACCCTAGCAGTTGAGTTTACTGGATGGAGTTTCCTATTTTACCGTATCCCCTATTACTCATTCTATTCTATATCAAAGCACTTTAATTCGTGCAAAAGATTTAGCCCGATTGTAGAGTTATCTCTACGCATTTTGTAATACGGGTAAGTGATTATTCCCATTTATCAATAGCTGTACCTCTAAACCCTACCCCAAGCGTCAATTCGCCATATTGACTTGTCTTATGATTATTGTCATTGTCAATAATGATCGGTATCATAAATGCTACGATAGTTATAGAATACATTACACATTCCACTGGGTTGAACGGTTGGAACTTTTAATCATGAAAAATAAAACAGCAATAATCACCGGAGCCGCTTCAGGTATTGGCAAGGCGACCGCTGAGCTATTTGCAAAGCAAGGTGCCAGCGTGATCCTGTCAGACATAGATGTAACCGCAGGAAAATTAACCACTGAAAGCATTATAACTACTGGCGGAAAGGCCACATTTTTTAAAACGGATGTTTCAAAACCAGAAGAGATGGAAGCATTAGTTGCGTTCGCAGTTAAAACATACGGCAAACTCGATGTTGCAGTGAATAATGCAGGTATTGGCGGTGAACTCAATCCAATTGCCGACATGAGTATTGAAGGCTGGCAAAAAGTAATAAGCATAAATCTCAACAGCCTCTTCTATGGCATGAAATATCAGATTCAGGCGATGTTAAAAAATGGTAACGGTAGCATTGTAAATATTTCATCCATTTTAGGTTCGGTTGGTTTTGCTGGATCGGCTGGTTATACGGCTGCAAAACACGGTGTGGTGGGACTCACACAGGCAGCAGCACTTGAATACTCAGCACAGGGTATCCGGGTAAATGCCGTAGGTCCAGGCTTCATTGATACTCCATTGTTAAATGCACTTGATGCAGAAATGAAGAAGCAGCTTGTTGCCTTACATCCAATTGGTCGGCTTGGTAAGAGTGAAGAAGTAGCCGAACTGATTTATTGGTTAAGCAGTGATAAGTCATCCTTTGCAACTGGCAGTTATTACCCTATTGATGGTGGTTATTTAGCACGATAAAATTAAATAATACAATTATGCCCGATCCAAAATTTTTAAAACCGTGGCATGGGATTCCCCGTGAAGAAATCAAATGGAATCCAACAGTAGATTCAGATGCCTGCATTGGTTGTGGCACTTGTGTTACTGGTTGTAGCAGACTGGTTTATCGGTACGACTATGCTAAACGAAAGCCGGTAGTGGTCGACCCGCTGAATTGCATGGTGGGCTGTACCACTTGCGCGAATACATGCCCCACCCATGCACTACATTTTCCATCCATTTCAACCGTTTTTGCACTTGAGTCCAAAGCGATTGTTCATCATACCATCGAAGACGATCTATTAGCACGAAAAGAGCAGCTCGCCTTTACAGATTCTATTCCCCACCCCGACCGGGTACTAAACATGAAAGTGACAGCATTGAAAAACATACATAACAAAACATTGCTGCTAACACTTGCCCCTGTTACTAAAGGCGATTGCTTTTGCCAGTTTATTCCTGGCCAGTATGTTGAAATTATACCACCCAACGGACAATGGCTACCACGGGCCTACTCAATTGGAAATGCTCCGCAAAATGGTGGAGCTATTGAACTTCAAATTGGGTTGGTAGAAAATGGAAGATTAAGCAATTGGCTATTTGAGGAATTAAATCAGGATGATGTATTACAAGTTCGCGGGCCTAGGGGGAATTTCACTATAAAATCTCTACCAGAAAAATCATTAGTTTTTGTAGCAGGGGGAACAGGGTTTGCGCCAATCAAAGCTTTGATTGAACAACAAATTCAAATGAACAGCAAACGCAAGATGGAATTATACTGGGGTATTGGAAGTGCAGAAGATGTTTATGGAATCGAACAACTTATTCTATGGAAAAATAAAGCACCTAACTTCAGTTGCACATTGGCAATAAACAATGATGAACTTCCAAAATTACCAGAAGGTATTCAAATTGTTTCAGGGAAATTGACGAATGCAATTTCAAATGAAAGGAAGCAATTTAAGGAATCAGATGCTTATGTAGCAGGAAGCCCGGCCATGATGCCCGAGATATCAAAAATCTTAATGGAACAAGGCATTGCACCAGAGGATATACATATTGATTCTTTCGGCTTATAATTTATAAAAAACAAAAAATGGAAACCTTAGAGCAAGCAGTGGCCATGCCACGCATAGGAGATAAAGCTCCTGAATTTAAAGCCATCACCACGCAGGGTGACATAAACTTTCCTGAAGACTATAAAGGCAAGTGGGTGATTCTATTTAGTCACCCCGCAGATTTTACACCTGTGTGTACTTCTGAGTTTATCACTTTCGCTGCAAGAGAGTCTGAATTCAATGCGCTGAATTGCCAATTGGTTGGATTATCCATTGATGGGTTGTACAGTCATATTGCCTGGTTAAGAACCATCAAAGACAAGATTGAATTTAAGGGAATGAAAAACATCGAAGTGAAATTTCCTTTGATTGAAGACATCACGATGAACGTAGCTAAAAAATACGGCATGATTCAACCCGGTGAAAGTTCTACAAAAGCAGTAAGAGCTGTTTT